>NZ_JBLMKT010000087.1:0-11052 GCF_047779955.1 Streptomyces lothianensis
TCCGAAACCGGCCACCCCCACCGCAACCTCCAGCACCCCTCCAGCACCCCTCGAAGGGACGTTGACCGAGGTCACAAGCTGTTGTCACCCCGCTCCGGGCTGTGGCGGCCGCCCCGCCCGAGGGCCTGGCAACGGCTTCTCAGCGGTAGGCGTGTTCGGGGCGGGTCAGGTCCAGGGGGAGGTCACCACGTGAGTTGATCTGGAGCTTGCGGTAGACCCTGGTCAGGTGCTGTTCGACCGTGCTCACCGTGAGGAAGAGCTTCGACGAGATCTCCCGGTTCGTGAGCCCCTGCGCCGCCAGCGTCGCCACCCGCTGCTCCGAGTTGCTCAGCTTCGTCGGCGCCGTGCCCTGGCGCGGGGGAGTGCTCGCCGCACGGGCGGCGGGCGGGGGCGAGGGCGGAGGCGGTGCGTCGGGGAGGATCTCGGCACACAGGCCGCTCGCGCCTGTCTCCTCGGCCAGGTTCCATGCCGAGCGCAGCATTGCGCCGCCCGCCGGTTTCTCCCCGTCCGCCCGGAGGGCACGCCCCAGGTCGGCCATCGCCCGCGCGGTCTCCACACGGTCGGCGGAGCGGCGCAGGGCCTCGACCGCCTGGCCAAGTGTCACCGCGCGCCGCGACGGCTCGCCCGCGACGGCTCGCATACGCAGCGACAGGCCGCGGACCCATGGCCGCCGCGCGTCGGGGTGGGCCAGCTGCTGGAGGGCCAGGGCCTCGGCCCGGTCCGATTCCCCGAGGCGCAGGAGGGCCTCCGCCGCGTCCGTCCGCCACGGCAGGAACGCCGGACGGTCCGCGCCCATGGTCTGCGCCTGCCGTCCCGCCTCCAGGAAGTCGCAGAGCGCGGCGTGTGGCTGGTTGACGGCCAGCCGGTGGAGGCCGCGGGCGCGCAGCCAGACCAGGCCGTGCAGGCTCGTCAGCAGGTGCCCGGGCAGCCGGCGTCCGGCGAGCCGGGACGCCTCGGTGGTGCGGCCCGCCAGGATGTGCGTGCGCAGCAGGACCGCGTTCGGTGCGTACGCCGCGGCGCCCCCGCGGTCCGGGACCGCGGCGAGTGCCGTCGATGCCTGCGCGTGCGCGTCCGGTACGTCGCCGAGCCGCAGCAGCGCCTCGGCCTGCAGGGATGCGAACGCCGCGCTCCAGCCGGGAGCACGGCCGCGGTCCGCCTCCTCCGCCAGCTTCCGGCACCACGGCAGGGCACGGTCCGGCTGTTCGGACCAGATCAGGGAGCGTACGGCCTGCGTCAGCGGCGCGAGCGTGGCGTCGGTCAGCCGGGTGGCCCGCAGCAGCCGCTCGCAGGCCTCCAGTGGGGTGTCGGCCATCGTGTCGACGAGGGAGGCCCTCGGCGGGGCGATGGCTGCTCTGGGCAGATCCGCTGTGGACAGATCCGCTGTGGACAGATCCGCTGTGGACAGATCTGCTGCGGACAGGTCCGTTCCGGACAGATCCGCTTCCGGCAGGCCGGTCCCTGACAGGCCAGTCGCTGACGGACCAGCCCCTGACAGGCCAGCCCCTGACAGGCCAGCCCGGAGCAGCTCTGTCGCTTCGGCAGGCCGTCCCTGGGACAGCAGTAGCGTCGCTGTCGAGCGTGTGTGGTGCGCGGTGACGGAGTCGTCCGTCCGTGCGTCTCGGAGCAGTTCCGTGAGCCGTCGTTCGGCGCCCGCAGGGTCGCAGCGTGCCGTCAGCTCGGCCAGCTGTAGCAGCACACCGGTGCGCTGGTGCTCGTCGGGGCCGTGCCGCAGGGCGAGTTCGAGGAACTCCGTCGCCGCCTCGTGTGAGGCGTCCCGCGCGAGGAGTTCCTCGGCGGCGTCGCACAGCGTCTCGACCGCCCACGCCCCGGGGTGCGCCGGGCCCTCGCGATCCTCGGCCGCCGCCGACAGGTGGTGCGCGACCAGCGCCGCCGGGCAGCCGTCCCCGTACAGCACCTCGGCCGCCCGTCGGTGGAGGGCTTCGCGGTCGGCGGGGGAGGTCTCGTCGAGGACCGCCCGGCGCACGGCCTCGTGCCCGAAGCGCGTTCCGTCGAGGAGACCGGCGGCCCCGAGCGCGGCGAGTACGCGCCGCGCGACGGCCGGAGGGGCTTCGAGGAGCCGGGCGATGCGCGGGGCGTCGGCCTCGTCGCCGAGCACGGCGATCGCCCGCGCGAGGGTGGTGGCGAAGGGGCCCGTACGGTGCAGGCAGGCCGTGACCGCGCGGGCGAACGGGCCGCCCGGGGCGGGGAGGGACACACCGGTCGAGCCGACGTCCTGGGCCGTTGCTTCCTCCCCAGCTTCTTCCTCCTCGGCGAGGGCGCGCAGCAGGAGCGGGTTTCCGCCGCTGACGTGGTGCGCGTCGACCGCTTTGCCCCCGCCCCCGTATACGGCGGCCGCTTCCGCTTCCGTCAGGAGCGCGAGGCGCAGCCGGCTGAAGTGGGGGAGCCGCATCAGCTCGGTGGTGAAGTGGGTGGGCTCCGACTCGGTGAACGGGGAGACGGTGACGACCAGCAGCACCGGCGCGGAACGGGCGTACCGCGCGAGGAAGGCCAGGTATTGGAGGGAGGCCGTGTCCGCGTGGTGCACGTCGTCGACGCACAGCACGAGCGGCCGTCCCCCGGCGTACCGGAGCAGCGCATCGCAGAACGTCCGCATGGCGCCGGTGGTGGGCAGAGCGAGGGGGAGGTCGGCGGAGTCGGTGGGTGGAGCCAGGGGCGGTTCGCCGTGGACCAGTTGCCGCAGGACGCCCAGGGCCACGTCCCGTTCCGCAAGGGTGGCTACGGCGGTCAGTACGACGGCGGCGGAGTCGGAGCCGGGGACGGGGTCGGAGCCGGGGACAGGGTCGGATGAGCTGGAGGCGGAGGCACGTTCGGCGGTGGCGTCCAGGAGCGCGCTCTTGCCGCACCCCGTCGGCCCCTCGACGAGCACGACCCGCGAGGCGCCCGCCTCGCAGTCCGCCAACGCCGCGTCCAGCGCCTCGGTCACGGACGTCCTGCCCGCCAGCCTCATGTTCGCCCCCGTCGCCGAAGATGCACCCTCACCGGGACAGGGTGAGGTGTGCCCCTACAGGGGTGCTGGAGAGGCGGATGAGAGGCGGGTGAGAGTGGGACGAGAGGCGGGCGAGCCGCCGCCGGGAAGCACTCCCCAGGTCCGGAAGCCAGATCCGGAAGCCAGATCCGGAATCCGGGTCCCGGAATCAGGGCTCGGCGCAGATGAGTCCCGCGTCGCGCATTTCCTCGACCCAGATTTCGAGATCGGCGCGCGCGTTCACCGGGTCCGTGTTCCACATGTCGGCGAGGATGTCCGCGGCCGCCCCCGAGTCGCCGTCGTGGCGGCGCAGCGCAATCCACATCGCCGCACCCATGGGGCCGCACCGATAGCGTGCGGAACCCGTCACCGATTCCACCAGGAGTTCGAGGCATCCGTCCGCGTTGACGGAGCTGACACTCACCCCGGGCATCGGTCGAAACCGCACAGGCACCTCCAGTGTCGGCCAATCCGAAGACACCGTCGTGAGCGTCCCGCCCTTCAACCGATCAAGGGACTCTCAAGCTAGTACGGAACCGTCGTCAGATCCATGGAATGCCCCGTACTCAGGGGTCACCGGCCCGAGCACCCCTATACCGGGACTCGAGTGGTCCGCGGCGCATAGGGGCGCACCGGGGGCGTGACGCGAAGGGGGCGGGCGTGTGTCCCTTCCGCGCAGGGGTGGTGGGCCGTTCAGGGGCCGTCCGTACAGCCACGTCCTCACCCCGCCCGGAGGAATTCTCCGTTCACCGCACCCGGTGTCCACGGGACTGCCGTGGTGGTCGGGGACGGAAAACCGCGCCTCTTTTTCTGTCACCAGGACGGAAACCCGTACCGGGGCACGGACCGGGGGAGCGGACCGGAATGCTTTTCGCCGCTTACGCTCTCCCCCCTACCTGTCGGGTGACGGATTCCGGGGAATGCGTGCAGAATTCCGGCCATCACCTTCGGCCATCACCTTCGGCCACTTCCGTTCGGGGACCGCTGTTTCGGGTGCGGAAGGCAAGGCGGCCGCCGACAGCCCCGCTCTCGACCCGTTCACGAGCGGCTGTGGACCGCTTCTCCAGCGCGCCTCGAGCGGTTCCCCGCAGCGGCCCTCACCATCGACCTCCGTACGTCGCCGGTGATCACCGCGGCCAGCCGCGCCGGATCGTCCTGGAAGTAGAAGTGACCGCCGTCGAACCGCCGTACCCCTACGAAGTCCGTGCTGGAGTCCGACCACTCCTCCAGGGGCCCCTGCGGAGCGAGTACGTCCTCGACACCGTGGAAGACCGTGAGCGGCACCGGCAGCGGAGGGACGCCCTGCGGGGACCGCCAGTTGGCGACCAGGGTGATGTCGGCACGGATCACGGGGGCGAAGACGCTCCACAGCTCCGGGTCGTCGAGGATGCGCGGCGGGGTGCCGCCCAGCCTGATCAGCCGGCGGCGCAGCTCCGCGTCGGTCAGCTCGCCGGGCTCCACCCGGGGCCGGTCGGAGTAAGGCGCCCCGCACCCCGACAGACCCAGCCACACCGGCGTCCTGCGGCCCTCACCGACGAGCCTGCGGGTGATCTCGTACGCGACGAGTGAGCCCATGCTGTGCCCGAAGAAGGCGAACGGTACGTCGGGGTCGCCGAGTTCCACGTGCAGCCGCTCCAGGAACCAGTCGACCAGGGCGTCCGCGTCGTCGAGCGGCGCCATCCCGGCCAGCAGCCCGTGCCCCGGATAGTCCTGGGGGAGGAAGTGCCAGTCGCCGGGGAAGAGCGCCGCCCACTCGCGGAACATCAGCTGGGATCCGCCGGCGTGCGGGAACACGAACAGGCGCAGGGCGCAGGGGGACTTCACGGTTCTCCGTTCGGGTTCTTTCGCGTTCCGCAGTGGAGGCGGGTCACGTTTGGGGGGCCAGGAGCCGGGTGGGCAGGGCGCGCCGGCTGCTCACGCCGAGCTTGCGGAAGACACGGGTCAGGTGCTGCTCGACCGTGCTCACGGTGATGAACAGTTGCTGGCTGATCTCCCGGTTGCTGAAGCCCCGCGCGGCCAGCAGCGCCACCCGGCTCTCGGCGTCGCTGAGGAGCAGAGGACCGGATCCACCCGATCCACCCGATCCACCCGACCCACCGGACCCGCCGTTCCCGGCCGACCCGGTCTGCTGTTCTGCGCGGGCGGTTTCGGCGGGGACGACCTCGTAAGCCGTGACGCCCGTGCCCGTGCCTATACCCGTGCCTATACCCGTGCCCGTGCCCGAAGCTGCACCCGCATGCGTACCTGTACTCGTACTGGTCGCCGGGTACGCGTCCGTGTGCGTGCCCCGGCCCGGTTCCGGCGCTGCAGGCCGCGGCGTCGCCGGAGCGGACCGGCAGAGCTTCGCCTCCTGCGCCGCGCGCCAGGACGCGGCCCGGGCCTGGTCGAGTTCACCGACGCCACGGCAGGCGATACTCAGGTCCGTCAGTGCGCGGGACAGCTCCATCCGATCGCCCGCCGCCTGCAGCGCGTCGACGGATTTGCGCAGCAGAGCCGGGCGCTGCACGAGCTCACCGGTGGCGGCCAGCAGCCGCAGCGCGACGCCCTGCGTCCGCAGGCTGACTTCCTGGGCGAGACCGAGCTGCTGCTTCAACAGGTCGCGCGCCACGGCCGTACGGCCGAGCCGCAGGTTCGCCTCGGCCAGGCCGTTGCGCCAGGGCACGAGCTCGACGACGTCGAGCCCCCGGTCCCGTCCGAGGCGGGCGCACGTCTGGAAGTCCCGTACGGCGGCCAGTACCCGGTCCGTCGCCAGATGGTGCCGGCCGCGCGCGTACCGGCAGCTCAGCCCCCACACCGCGCCGTCCAGCACCTCGGGGGTCATCAGACGGACCGATTCCTCGGCCGCGGTGTGCTGCCCCAGCATCGTCTGCGCCGAGACGAGCACACTGAGCGGGTACCCCCGCAGCACACCCCACGACCGGGCGGGCAACAGCTCCAGGGCCGCCTTTGCCAGGCCCGAAGCCGATGCCAGCTCGCCGCACCGCAGCGCGAGGTCCGCCCGTACGGTGCCCAGGGCCGCCTGCCAGACCGGACCCCCGCGCCGCACCGCCTCCGCGAGCAGCGCGCCGGTGCGTTCCCCGGCCTGTTGCAGCTGATCACCGCGGATGAGCGTGAGCAGCGCCGCGAGAACGACCTCCAGCATCGTCTCGTCCAGCCGGCAGCTCTCCAGGATGTGCTCGGCGCTCGGCAGCGCGCTCTTGGCACTCACCCCCGCGTAGCCGTCCGCGATCGCGTGCACCGCACGGATCCAGGGGTCCTCCAGATGACGTTCCGGGGCGGTGTCCGACGGCGGCCTGCTGCTCACGTCCGTCTTCGGCGCGCCGTAGAACCACCGGTACGCCAGGTGGAGTTCGGCCTCCGCGTACGGGTCGCGGTCATGGCCGCCGCCCTGTACGGCATCGGTGTCCGCGCCCTCGTATGCCGCGCGGGCACGCTGCGCGGCCGCCGCGTCGCCGCGCCACAGCGCCTGCTTCAGCAGCGGCAGCGCGTCACGCCCCGCCAGCACACCCTGGTCCAGGGCGGCCCGGTCGGCGGCCTGCCAGCGGTCCGCCGTGGCCGGGTCGACCCGCCACACGGCCCGCGCCAGCGCCCGCCGCAGGACGTCCCGTTCACGCGGATCCGTGGTGACGTCGAGTGCGAGTTCCAGGCTCCGTGTCACCAGCCCCACGTCGTCGCGCGCGGCGGCCTCCACCGCCGTGGCCCGCAGGGCGTCCACGGCCCAGGCATCGGCCGGAGCCGGAGTGCGGCCGGGGTCGCCCCCGTGTGCGGCTGACAGCAGCTGGGCCGCCACGGCCGCGGGCGCCGCGCCGGTGCGGTGGAGCAGTTCCGCGGCGCTGACATGCAGCCGCGCCCGGTCGTCGGTGTCGAGCGTGCCCAGGACGGCGTTCCGCGCCACCGGATGCCGGAAACCGGCCTTGTCCAGCACGCCCGCCGAGGACAGTGTGTCGAGTACGTTCTCGACCGTGCTCACGGGCAGCGACACCAGCCCGGCCACGGGCAGCGCCCGCCCGTCCCCCAGTACGGCCACGCCCCGCGCGACCGTCAGCAGCGCCGGATCCCAGCGGTAGAGGCAGTTGAGTACGCCCTGCGCGTACGAGGAACCGGCCACCACCGGCGCGTCCTCGTCGTCCGGATGGTCGAGCAGCCAGGTCTGGTGGTCCTCCAGCAGCGCCCGGACGAGCAGGGGGTTCCCGTTCGTCAGCCGCAGCACCTCGGGCGCGTGCGCCCGCCCGTACGACACCGGGGTCTGCTCGGCCGTCAGGTCGAGCACGGCCGCGGCGTCCATCGGACGCAGCCGCATCCGGCGGTGGGGGTACCGGGTGGTCTCGGAGTGGAACGGGGTCATCGCGGGGTGCGCCCAGCTCCACTCGGACAGCACGATCATCACCTGCGCCGACGCGATCCGCTGCCGCAGATGCAGGATCAGCCGAAGGGTGAAGTCGTCGACGAACTGGACGTCGTCGACGACGACGACCAGCGGCCGGTCCGCGCGGGCGAGATCCAGCAACTCAAGGCAGAGCGCGTGCACGGTACGAGCACAGGTCTCGTCGGAGCCTTCCGCACCGCCATCCCGTACGTCGTCCAGCAACCGCACGGCACGCTCGGAGACCTCCGGGGGCAGGTCCGCGTTGCGGAACAACTGGTCCGCGACCCCTGACGGGAACGCGGTTGACGAGAACGCGGTTCCGTCCCGCGACCCGGTCGCCAGCAGCAGCAGGGCGCCCGCCTCTTTCGCGTACTGCGCGAACGCGTGCAGCAGCCGCGTCTTGCCGACCGCGAGACCACCGGAGACCAGCGCGAGCCGGCCGGTCCCCGCGGCACACTCGCCGAACTGCTGGGCAAGGCCGTCCAGGGCATCTTCGCAATCGCCTTCCACCGCACCCCCAGAGCATCGGCCGAACCGCAGAGCCGCAGGGGGTGTCCGGCGGATCCGGCGGACACCACCCTGGCTCGCCCCAGGCTGCTGCCCCCGGCTACAGGGCGGGTCGAGCCCCGATGGAACTGACGGGGCCGACCCCGTCGAGGGGTGGGCAGGGCAACCCCTCAACGCCCCAGTTCGCGGTCGAGGAAGCTGAGCAGCTCGTCGTCCGAAGCCGACTCCAACTGGTCCAGGACACCGCCTTCCGGCGCCGCCCCGGTTCCAGCCCCGGTTCCAGTCCCGGACCCGGAATCCGACCCGAACTCCGACTCCGACCCCGGCTCCTGCCCGAGGCCACGGCCCTGGCCCTGCCACTTGGCGAGGAACGCCTGCAGCCGCACCGCCACACGCGTCCGCGTGAGCGCGTCCGGCTCCGACGTCACCAGCGAGGCCTCCAGTCGGTCCAGCTCCTGGAGCAGGGAGTCCCCGCTCGCCGTACCGTCCCGGAAGAGCTCCTGCCGCAACAGCCGCGCCCCCGCCACCGCGTTGGGGTGATCGAAGACGAAGCCCGCAGCGAGCCGCAGCCCGGTCGCCCGGGTGAGCCGGTTGCGCAGGTCCACCGCCATCAGCGAGTCGAAGCCCATCTCCCGGAACGCCCGGTCCGGCTCGACATCCGCCATCGACGAGTGACCGAGCACCGAGGCGGCCTGCTGCCGGATCAGCTCCAGCAGCTGCGCCTCCTGCTCCTCCTCCGACAGCGCCGCGAGCCGCTCGCGCAGCCCCGCCGACACATCCGCGTCCTCCGACCCGTCCTCGGCCGCGGCCGCCATGATCCGCGCCACCTGCGGCAGGTCGGCCAGCAGCGGACTCGGCCGCAGCGCCGTGAACGCGGGCGCGAACCGCTCCCAGTCCACGTCGACGACCGTCAGCACGGCGGCGTCCCCGCCGGCCGCGTGGGCCAGCGCCGCGAGCGCGTGCTCGGGGTCCAGGGCCGACAGACCACGGCGCCGCAACTGTCCGTCGGCGTCGACGTCGTCGGGCGCGCCGTCCGGCACAGCGTCCTGCGCGCCGTCCTGCGCGCCGTCCGTCACGCCGTCCGTCACGTCGTCCGTCACGTCGTCCGTCACGCCGTCCTGCGCGTCATCCGTCACGGCAGCACCGCCGGTGGCGACGTCCGCCCACGGACCCCACGCCACCGAAGTGGCCACCCGGCCACGGCTTTGACGCAGCTGAGCCAGACCGTCCAGGTACGCGGCCCCGGCCGCGTAACTGGCCTGACCGCCTCCGCCCCACACACCGGCGACCGACGAGAACAGGACGAACGCGTCGAGGTCGGCGTCCGCGAACACCGCGTCCAGGTTCGCCGCGCCCGCCGCCCTGGCGCGCAGCGCCTCGGACGGATCCGTGTCGTTCGCGGCGGTGCCACCGGTGCCGGTATCTCCGGGGGTGTGCAGTACGGCCCGTACCGCCGAGCCTTCGGCTTCCAGCGCGGCCACCAGGGCGGCCAGTTCCGCCCGGTCGGACACGTCGACGGCCTTCACCGTCGCCCGCTCACCGAGCCGCTCCAGGACGTCCGCGTCCGGAACACGGCCCGCGGGCGCCAGCAGCACCACGCGCTCGGCGTCGGTGCCGGCCAGCCAGTTCGCGACCTGCGCGGCAGCCGGCGTCGTACCGTCGCTGATCAGCACCGTGCCACGCGGCTCCCACGCGCCGTCGCCCACCGGAGCCGTCGCCTGCGCCAACCGGCTCGCGTACACGCCTGCGGGGCGTACGGCCGTCTGGTCCTCGCCTGTGGTTGCGGCGAGAACGGACGCGGTCAGTTCCCAGGTGCGGGCATCGAGGGTGTCGGGAAGGTCGACGAGACCGCCCCAGCGGCTGGGCTGTTCGAGCGCGACGACCCGGCCCAGGCCCCAGACCTGGGCCTGGGCGGCGTTGCGCAGCGGGTCGGAGGTGCCGGTGGAGACCGCGCCCTGGGTCAGGCACCACAGCGGGGCCTCGATGCCCGCTTCCCCGAGCCGCCGGATCAGCATCAGGGTTTCGGTCACGCCGGGTGCGAGGCCGTCGTCGTCGAGGGTGTCCTCGCCGATGGCGAGCAGCGAGACCACGCCGGCGGCGTCCGCGTACGCGGACAGATCGGTGTCGGCGGCACCGATACGCACGACTTCGGCACCGGAGGCCTTCAGGCCGTGGGTGACCCAGTCGGCGGTGTCGGCGGACAGGGCATCCGGTACGGCCAGCAGCCAACGCCCGGTGAGCGCTGCGCCCGTGGCCCGTACGGGCTTCCAGGTGACGTGGTAGCGCCGGTTGTCGACGGCGGACTGCTGAAGTCTGCGGGTGCGCCAGGAGGAGAGCGCGGGGAGCGCTTCGGCGAGCGGGGTGTCCGCCGACAGATCCAGACCGCCCTCGGCGAGAGCGACCAGGTCCTCGCGCTCGACAGCCTCCCAGAACGCCTCGTCCGGCCCGGAGCCCTGCCCCTGCCCCTGGCCCGCCTCCGCCGTACCCGGGTACGCACCCGGGTGGGCGCCGGCGACGGGCGCCTTCGGCCAGTAGTGCTGGTGCTGGAAGACGTAGGTGGGCAGGTCGACGCGCTGGGCGCCGGTACCCGCGTGGTACGCCGTCCAGTCCACCGCGGCGCCGTGTACGTGCAGTTCGGCGAGGGCCGTGACGACCGCGTCCGGTTCCGGGCGGTTCTTGCGCAGGGCCGGGACGAAGACGGCGTCCGTTTCGGTGCTGGTGGTGGTGTCCTGGGCCATGGCGGACAGGACACCACCCGGACCGAGCTCCAGGTACGTCGTGACGCCCTGGGATTCCAGGTGCCCGATGCCGTCGGCGAAACGGACGGCCTCGCGGACGTGGCGGACCCAGTAGTCGGCCGACCGGATCTCGTCCCCGGCGAGGGTGCCCGTGACGTTGGAGACCACCGGGATCCGCGGGGCGTGGAACGTCAGTTGCTGTGCCAGGGCCCGGAACTCGTCCAGCATGGGTTCCATGCGCGGCGAGTGGAAGGCGTGGCTGACGCGGAGCTTCTTCGTCTTCTCGAACCGGGACGCGATCTCCTGGACCGCGTCCTCGTCGCCGGAGATGACGACGGAGGCCGGGCCGTTGACCGCCGCGATCGACACCTCCTCGGTCAGCAGCGGCAGAACCTGGTCCTCGGTTGCCTGGACGGCGACCATGGCTCCGCCGGTCGGGAGGGCCTGCATCAGCC
>NZ_JBLMKT010000002.1:0-10852 GCF_047779955.1 Streptomyces lothianensis
ACCCCCGCCCCGGAAACCCGAGCCTCCGCGGACCCGGGCCGCCTCCTCCTCGGTGGCCCGCTGCACCGCGCCGCAGCCGCCGGCTTCCACCTGGACGCCGTCTACACAGCCCTGTTCGTCCGCCCCGTCCAGGCCGCCGCCCGCCTGGTCCGCTTCCTGGACCGCGAGGTCGTCGACACCTACGTACGCGGCGCGGGCAACACGGCGAAGGCCCTGGGCTTCCTCGTCCGCCGGGCCCAGACCGGAAACGTGCAGACCTATCTGAGCGTCCTGCTCGCCGGCTCGGTGGTCCTCGCCGTCGCCGCCGTCCTCGTCGCAGCGGGAGCCTGAGCCGTGATCGATATCAGTGAGTCCGTGATGCAGTTCCTTCTGGCATTGATCGTGGCCGGACCGCTCCTCGGCGCCGCCGCGGCCCTCCTGCCCGCCCCGCCCGGGCTGAAGGGGAAGTCCCCCGAGCAGGCCGTGCTGCGCCACGGCGTGACCGTGACCGGCGTCATCCTCATCGCGGCCGTGGCCCTCGCCCTCGGCTTCGACCACGACCACCCGGCCACGATGCAGGCCACGACCGACATCAGCTGGATCCCGGCACTCGACGTGCGGATCCACCTCGGTGTCGACGGCATCTCGCTCCCCCTCCTCGTACTGACCGCGCTGCTGACCTTCCTCTGCGCGCTGTACAGCTACTTCCGAATGCCGACGGGCCCGTCTCCCAAGGCATTCGTCGCCCTTCTCCTGGTCCTGGAGTCGGGCACCCTCGCGACTTTCGCGGTTCTGGATCTGCTCCTGTTCTTCCTGGCCTTCGAGATGGTCCTCATCCCGATGTACTTCCTGATCGCACGCTGGGGCGGAGCCCAGCGCGCCCAGGCCGCCTGGAAGTTCATCCTCTACACGCTGCTCGGCTCCGTCGTCATGCTGCTCGGCTTCCTCCTCATCGGTCTGAAGTCCGGCACCTTCGACATGCTCGCACTCGCCACTGACAACGGCCGCGGGCTGACCACATCCGTGCAGGTCATCGCCGCTCTGGCGATCGGCGTCGGCCTTGCCGTGAAGACCCCGATGTGGCCGCTGCACAGCTGGCTCCCCGACGCCCACACCGCCGCGCCGACCGTCGGTTCGGTGCTGCTCGCCGGGGTGCTGCTCAAGATGGGCACGTACGGGTTCGTACGCATCCTGCTGCCCGTCGTCCCCGACGGCACCCGCGAACTCGCCCCGTACCTCGCCGCCTTCGCGGTCGTCGGCATCATCTACGGATCGCTCGCCTGCCTCGCCCTCGCGAAGCGGGGCGCCAAGGGCGATCTGAAGCGCCTCATCGCGTACTCCTCCGTCGGCCACATGGGCTTCGTCCTGCTCGGCATCGCGAGCATGACCCCGACCGGCGTGAACGGTGCGCTCTTCGCCAACATCGCCCACGGCCTCATCACCGGGCTTCTCTTCTTCCTGGTCGGCGCCCTCAAGGACCGCACCGGCAGCACCGACCTCGACACCCTCGCAGGCCGCACCGGGCAGGCGCTCTACGGCAAGGCACCCCGCTTCGGCGGCCTGCTCGCCTTCGGCGCCGTCGCTTCGCTCGGCCTGCCCGGACTCGCGGGTTTCTGGGGCGAGATGCTCGCCCTGTTCGGCGCGTTCGACCCCGCGGAAGGCCTCAGCCGCCCCGCCTTCCTCACCTTCATGTCGATCGCCGCCTTCGGCACCCTGCTGACCGCCGCGTACATGCTCATCGTCGTACGCCGCGTCTGTATGGGTGACCCGCAGGAGAAGCCCCAACAGCTGGCCGACGTCCAGGGCTACGAGTACGCCGCCTGGACGCCGCTTGTCGCCCTCACCGTCCTCGCCGGACTCTGGCCCGCGCTGCTGCTGAGCCTGACGGACCCGGCCGTGCACAAGCTCCTCTCGGGAGGGAAGGCATGACCGCCGCAGCTCACGTCCTGACGGCCGCCGCACAAAGCACCACGCAGCAAGCCGCCGCACAAAGCGTCACGCAGCAAGCCACCGCACAGGAAGCCGTCACCCAGCAGGCCGCGAGCCTGGTCCAGTCCGTCGACTGGACGGCCATCGCCCCGCCCACGATCACCGCCCTCGTCGGCCTCGGCGTGCTCGTGGCCGACCTGTTCCTGCCCGAACGGCGCAAGCCTCTCCTGGGCTGGATCTCCCTCGCGGGCCTGAGCGCCGCGCTCCTCGCCCTCCTGCCGCTCCTAGGCAACGACCGCGACACCTTCTGCCTCACCACCGAAGCCGGGGCCTGCAGCTACACCGCCGACCGCTTCACCGTCGTCATCCAGTTCATGGTCCTGGCCGGTGCCCTGCTCACCGCGCTGCTCTCGGTCAGCCCGCTCAAGGAACGGCAGCTCCCCGCGGGCGAGTTCTGGTTCCTGCTGCTCTCCTCGGCCGCGGGCGCCGCCCTGCTGCCCGCCTCGCGCGACCTCGCCACCCTGGTCGTCGCCCTGGAGGTCGCCTCGCTCCCGGCGTTCGCCCTGGTCGGTCTGCGGCGCGGCGACCGCCGCTCCTCCGAGGCGGCGCTGAAGTTCTTCCTCTCCTCGGTCACCGCCACCGCCGTCACCCTCCTGGGCGTCAGCTTCGTCTACGCGGCGACCGGCACCCTGCACCTCACCGAGGTGGCCACCCGGCTCGGCGCGGTGGACGGCGACCTGCAGACCCTCGCCCGTACGGGAGTGGTCCTCACCCTTGTCGGCTTCGCCTTCAAGACCGCCGCCGTGCCCTTCCACTTCTGGGTGCCCGACACCTATGTCGGCGCTCCCCTGCCGGTCGCCGCGTACCTCTCGGTGGTCGGCAAGGCCGTCGGCTTCACCGGCCTCATCCTCGTCACGGTCGTCGCCTTCCCCGCGTACGCCGACGTCTGGGCCCCCGCCCTCGCGGTGCTCGCCGCGCTGACGATGACCGGCGGCAACGTGGCCGCGTTGCGCCAGCGCGCCGACCGCGCCGCCAGTGCTGTACGCCTGCTCGCCTGGTCCTCGGTCGGTCAGGCCGGCTATCTGCTCGTCCCGATCGCGGCGGCGGGTTACCTGACGGAAGCCGACGATCCGACCGAGGCCGTCGGCGCCACCGTCGCGTACGCCCTGATGTACGCCGCCGTGAACCTGGGCGCCTTCGCGGTCGCCGCCCTCGTGGCCCGCACCGCGCCCGGCAACCGGCTCACCGACTACCGCGGCCTCTACGCCCGCAGCCCCCTGGCCGCCCTGGCCCTCGGCTTCTTCCTGCTCTGCCTCGCCGGGCTGCCGCCGGGCATCATCGGCCTGTTCGCGAAGGTCGCCGTCTTCCGGACGGCGGTCGACGCCGGGCTCGGCTGGCTGGCGGTCGTCATGGCGGTCAACGTCGTGGTGGCGCTGTACTACTACCTGCGGTGGACGGCCCTCCTCTTCCGTACGCCGGAAACCGCGGAAGCCGGACGCACGCGGGAAACCGCGGAAGCAGGCACCCTGGCCGCACCCGCACCCGCACCCGCACCCGCACCCGCACCCGCACCCGTATCCGTATCCGCATCCGCACCCGTATCCGTATCCGCACCGGCACCCGCCCCGGCCCGCGCGGTACCGTTCCCTCTCGCCGCCGCCATCGCCCTGACCGCCGTCCTGGCCATCGCCCTTTCCGGCGCCCCGCAGATGGTCCTGCGCTTCTCGTCCGCCGCCCTGTTCTGAGAGGGGTCCCCGAGCGGCGCCGCCCCATCGCGAGCGGCGCCGCCGCCCCTTCCCGAGCAGCACACGCCTCACCCGTACGGCCGACCCCTCCCGCCCCGTCCGCCGGGGAACTCCACCCTCCCGCCTGGCGTTGACCAGGCAGGGAGGGTCCACTGGAGAGTGGAAGCCAGTTGCTGAGGGTTCCTCTGCCGCGCCACCAGGAGGGCTGCCGTGCACCGCCGTACCAACGGTCTCAAGACCGCCGCTCTGCTCGGAGGCCTGTCCGCCCTCATCCTCGTCATCGGCAGCTTCTTCGGTCGTACGGGCCTGATCGTCGCCCTCGTCGTGGCGCTCGGCACGAACGCGTACGCGTACTGGAACAGCGACAAGCTCGCCCTCAGAGCGATGCGCGCCCGCCCGGTCAGCGAGTTCGAGGCCCCCCAGCTCTACCGGATGGTCCGCGAGCTCTCCACACAGGCCCGCCAGCCCATGCCCCGCCTCTACATCTCACCGACGGAGGCGCCCAACGCCTTCGCGACCGGCCGCAACCCCCGTAATGCCGCCGTCTGCTGCACCGAGGGCATCCTGCGCATCCTCGACGAGCGGGAGCTGCGCGGCGTCATCGGCCATGAGCTCAGCCATGTCTACAACCGCGACATCCTGATCTCCTCGGTGGCCGGCGCCCTCGCCTCCGTCATCATGTTCCTGGTCAACTTCGCCTGGCTGATCCCCTCCGGCGGCTCCAACAACCGCGAGGGCCCGGGCATCTTCGGGATGCTCCTGATCATGCTGCTCGGCCCGATCGCCGCATCGGTGATCCGCCTCGCGATCAGCCGCTCGCGGGAGTACGAGGCGGATGCCTCCGGCGCGCAGCTCACCGGCGACCCGCTCGCGCTCGCGGCCGCGCTGCGCAAGCTCGAAGCCGGCACGAAGCAGCTTCCGCTGCCGCCCGAGCCCAAGATCGAGGCGGCCAGCCACATGATGATCGCGAACCCCTTCCGGCCGGGCCAGGGCATGGCCAAGCTCTTCTCGACCCACCCGCCGATGGCCGAGCGCATCGCCCGCCTGGAGCAGATGGCAGGCAAGCAGCGGTGAGGTCCGCGAGCAGAGCCGGGACCGGAGCCGGGGCCGGGACCGGGATCTGGGACGCGATCGGGGCCGGGACCGCAGCCCGTACCCAGGACGGCCTCAGGGTCGAAATCAGGGTCGCCCGCCGCATCCGCCCGCAGCCCGTTCGCGTCTCAGTACTCGACAGTGCCGCCGTACAGACGCCGAGAACGAGGCAGGTTCGTCCCAAGTGAAGACCATCCTGAACATCATCTGGCTGTTCCTGAGCGGCTTCTGGCTGTTCCTGGGGTATCTGCTCGCGGGTGTGCTCCTGTGCATCACGATCATCGGCATCCCGTTCGGCGTCGCGGCGTTCCGCATCGGCGTCTATGCGCTGTGGCCCTTCGGATACACCACGGTGGAGCGCCGCGACGCGGGCGCGCCCTCCTGCCTGGGCAACGTGCTCTGGCTGGTCCTCGCCGGCTGGTGGCTCGCGCTCGGCCACATCGTCACGGGCTTCCTGCTCTGCGTCACGATCATCGGCATCCCGCTGGGCATCGCCAACTTCAAGCTGATCCCGGTCTCGCTGATGCCGTTCGGCCGCGACATCGTCCGCACGGACGAGGCCTTCGCGGCGGGCGGCCGCTGGTAGCCCCCGCTCCCATCGTCGCCGTGGCTTCCGTACGGGACGGGGCGCTCATCCCTGTACGGGACGGGGCGCTGATCCCCGTACGGGACGGGGCGCTCATCCCCGTACGGAGCCGAGCCCCCGCCGTACGAAGAACAGCACCGCACCCACCGCGAGCACCACCGCGCCCCAGGCCACCGACACCCCGGGCAGTGTGCCCGCGAGCAGCAGACAGCCCGCGAAACCCAGCGCCGCCACCACGCGGATCGCGGGGCGCGAACCCAGCGTCCACGCCGAGGCGTTGGCGATCGCGTAATAGACCAGCACGCCGAACGACGAGAACCCGATCGCCGCCCGCAGATCCACCGTCGCGGCGAGCACCGCCACCACCGTGCCCACCGCGAGCTCGGCCCGCTGCGGAACCTGGAACCGCGGATGCACCGCGGCCAGCGTCCGCGGCAGATGCCCGTCCCGCGCCATCGCGAGCCCCGTCCGCGAGACCCCGAGGATCAGCGCGAGCAGCGCGCCCAGGGCGGCGACGGCCGCCCCCACCCGTACGACCGGGGCGAGGCCGGACGCGCCGGCGGCCCGCACCGCGTCCACCAGCGGGGCGGCCGAATCGGCGAGCCCGCGGGGGCCGAGGACGTACACGACGGCGAGTGCGACGGCCACGTACACCACGAGCGCGATGCCCAGCGCGAGCGGGATCGCCCGCGGGATGGTCCGTGCCGGATCGCGCACCTCCTCGCCCAGCGTGGCGATCCGCGCGTAGCCGGCGAAGGCGAAGAAAAGCAGCCCGGCGGCCTGCAACACGCCGCTTGCGCCGCCGACATCGCCCGACACCCCGGCGAAGCCGCCGCCGTCGGCGCTCGCACACACCACGACCACCGTCGCGAGCACACCGAGCACCAGCGCCACGATCACCCGCCCCGCCCAGGCGGCCTTCTGAACTCCCAGACAGTTCAAGGCGGTCAGCACGACCACCGCGCCCACCGCCACCGCATGCGCCTGCCCGGGCCACACATACGCACCCACCGTCATCGCCATCGCCGCACACGAGGCCGTCTTCCCGACGACGAACGCCCAGCCGGCGAGATACCCCCAGAACTCCCCGAGCCGCTCCCGGCCGTACACATACGTCCCGCCGGCGACGGGATGGAGCGCCGCGAGGCGGGCGGAGGACATGGCATTGCAGTACGCGATGAGCCCGGCGATCCCGAGCCCGTAGAACAGCCCCGACCCGGCCGCACCCGCCGCCGGCCCGAGCGCCGCGAAGATCCCGGCCCCGATCATCGCCCCGAGCCCGACGGTGACCGCGTCGAACGTACCCAGACTCCGCCGCAGCTCGCCCGCTGTCCGCTGTGCCATGCGCCGCACTTTAGCGACCCCCGCAACCGGGCCGCCCACGGCAGTCGTCGTACGCATCGATGCGGCACGCGCAGGGAATAGGGCGTACGCATCGGTGCCGCATACGCAGGCAAGAGGCGTGTGCATCGGTGCCGCATACGCGAGGGAAGGCAGGAAAGGATCACCCCATGAGCATCGTCAGCTGGCTGCTTCTCGGACTCATCGCCGGAGTCATCGCCAAGATCCTGCTGCCCGGCCGCGACCCGGGCGGCCTGATCGGCACCACCGTCATAGGCATCGCGGGTGCCTTCATCGGCGGCTGGGGCTCGGCCCACTTCCTCGACCGTCCGATCACCACGGGCTTCTACGACACGGCCACCTGGCTCTCGGCCATCGCCGGTTCCCTGGCCCTCCTGATCGCGTACCGCATCCTCTTCGGCCACTCCCGCCGCTGACCCTTTCCGAACTGCCGCTTCCCCTCCTCTCGAACCGACGGAGGGCTGTACGGGACCAGGTCCCGTACAGCCCTCCGCGTCGTCGGAGCTGCAACCGTGCTCAGCGGTAGTTCACGAACTGCAGCGCGAAGTCGAAGTCCTGCCCCTTCAGGAGCGCCTGCACGGCCTGCAAGTCGTCACGGCTCTTGGAGCTGACCCGCAGCTCGTCGCCCTGAACCTGGGCCTTCACGCCCTTGGGGCCCTCGTCGCGGATGAGCTTCGCGACCTTCTTCGCGTTCTCCTGGGAGATGCCCTCCTGGATCGTCGCGAAGATCTTGTACTCCTTGCCGGACAGCTGCGGCTCACCGGCGTCCAGCGCCTTCAGCGAGATACCGCGCTTGACCAGCTTGGACTGGAAGACGTCGAGGATGGCGGTGACGCGGTCCTCGGCGTTCGCCTCCATGAGGATCTTCTCGCCGGACCAGGAGATCGAGGCGCCGACGTTCCTGAAGTCGTAGCGCTGGGAGATCTCCTTGGCGGCCTGGTTGAGGGCGTTGTCGACCTCCTGCCGCTCGACCTTCGAGACGATGTCGAAACTGGAGTCGGCCATGTCCTGTGGCTCCTTGCGTCGGAATGCGTACGGCTGACAGATATGGCCGCAAGCCTAGTCGGACACCCCTGCCCACCCGGCCGCCCGCCGGGCGCGGATCAACCGGGTGGCGAAGCACCCCCGGTCATCAGGTATCGTTTACGTCGTTGCCACGGAGCACCGCGAAAGCGGGACGCTTCGGGGCGGCATCCCCGGCGGTGTGCCCGAGCGGCCAAAGGGAGCAGACTGTAAATCTGCCGGCTCAGCCTTCCCAGGTTCGAATCCTGGCGCCGCCACATGAAGGTGAAACCCCCTCCGATCTGCGGAAACGCGGAGCGGAGGGGGTTTCTTCGCGTGTAGGGGGTTTCTTCGTGTGTGGTGGGTCAGAGGCCGACAGGTTCGCCGTCGATCCATTGGACGCGCTTGTTGCGGCACAGGCAGAACGGGTGGCCGATCGGGTCGGTGTAGATCCGCCAGCCGTAGCCCTCTTCGCCAACGAAATCCTTGCGCAGGGTCGCGCCGAGTGCGGTGATGCGCTGTTCTTCCGGTTCGAACGCGTCGACCTCGAAGTCGAGGTGGAACTGCTTGGGGTGCTCGTCGTCCGGCCAGTCCGGGGCGCGGAAGTCGTCGACGCGCTGGAAGGCGAGCTCGATACCGCCGAACTTGATGCCGGCCCATTGGTCGTTGCTGTCGGGTTTCACGGGTTCGCCGGTGACCGCTGCGTAGAACGCCGCGAGCTCCATGGGCTCGGGGCAGTCGATGATGAAATCGGTGAGCTTCAGCATGCGGCGATCTTGCCATGTGGGACCGCGAGGGCCGGCGGGGGTGCGGGGGACGCGGGCAGAGCAGTGCAGGGGTGTGCAGGGGCGTGCAGAGGGCGCGTGGCTGCGGCGGGTGACGGCGCGCGCGGCGTTCACCGCTCCGGTCCCGAAGTGGTTTCGTCAACTCCGGGCTGCTGCCAGCTAGTTGCCCGCCACGTCCTTCACCGCCACGGCCACCGGTGTTGACCCCCCGATGAGTTCGAGCGTCAGCCCGGCCGTCGCCGAACTGTCCACGAGCTCCGCGAGCACCGCCGCCACATCGTCCCGTGTGATGTCCCCGCGCCCGGTCGAGGCCTCGAGGCGCACGAGACCCGTGCCGGGTTCGTCGGTCAACCGTCCCGGTTTCAGGATCGTCCAGTCGAGGCTCTCGCGGTCGCGCACATAGGCATCGGCCTCTCCCTTGGCCCGCAGGTACGCGTCGAAGACCCCGTTGCCCGCGTGCGAGGGATCCGCGCCCATAGCCGACACCACGATGTGCCGCCGCACCCCGGCGCGCTCCGCTGCCTCGGCGAACAGCACCGCGGCCGCCCGGTCCACCGTGTCCTTGCGCTCCGCGCCCGAACCCGGCCCCGCACCCGCCGCGAAGACCGCCGCCTGCGCGCCCTGCAGATGAGCCGCGACCTCCTCGACGGAGGCCGACTCGAGGTCGCAGAGCACCGGCTCGGCACCGGCGGCGCGCAGGTCGTCGCCCTGTGCGGGGTTGCGGATGATCCCCGCGACCTCGTAACCGCCCCGCGCGGCCAGCAGCCTGGAGAGCCGCAGCGCGATCTGACCATGTCCACCAGCGATGACAATGCGCATGTTCCGACCGTACGCCGCGCGGCGGTGACATGCCGCTCCGAAGGCAGCGCCACGGGCTGCGTCCCCCGGATGTTCACCATCAGGTCAGCCGTTCGCCACGGCACCCCTCCGCGACACTGCCCTACGAGGGTGAGTCCGCCTGCCGGTGCGGAGCGCGGATGCCCGCGCATGACGGTTGCCCGCGGCTGACGGTTGCCCGCGGATGACGGTCCTGTCTTCAGGACCCGCCCCCACCCCCGCCTTTCGCCCGCCCCTGCCGCGGCAGGTCCAGCGCCACCGCCGCCGCCGAGTCGCAGTACTCGCGTACGGCGGAGGTGCGGGCCACCACCCGGCCGCGGTGCACCACGATCCGGCTGTACGCGAGGGCGAGCGCGCCGGAGAGCTTCTCGCCGCGGACCGCGAGGAGTTCGGCCGGGAAGCCGGCCTCCACGCGTACCTCGGGCAGGGCCATCGCCGCCCGCGCCTCGGCACAGACCGCGTCGTAGGCCTGCTCGGGGCCGAGGCCGTGCTGGGCGGCGAGCAGGTAGGCGGCCTCCAGGGGGTCGCCGCGGCCCACGGGGTTCGCGGGGTCGCGCAGGGCTCCGCTGCCAGCGGCGACCCGGACGCCCGCGGCGCGGAGCAGCCGTACCGGAGCGCTCGTACCGCCGCGCCGCCCGAGCCCGCCGCAGTCGCCCTGCGGCAGGCAGATCGCACCGACGCCCGCCGCCGCGAGCGCTTCGGCGCCGTGCGCGGCCACGTCGTGCGGTACCCGGCCGAGGCCGCCGAGCGGTCCGATGCGTACGCCGGGCCGCAGGCCGCCCGCCATCGCCGCGAGCCGGGCGAGGCGGGCCGGGTCGAGGCCGTCGGTGTGCAGGTCGACGGGGCAGCCGTGTTCGGCGGCGACTTCAAGCACCGCCTCCACATAGCCGGTCGGGTCGGGGTCGAGGTCGGGGCAGCCGCCCACCACCGCTGCGCCCATCTTCACGGCGTCGCGCAGCATCGCGAGCCCGTCCGCGCCAGCGATCCCGGTGAGCAGCCGCGGTACGGCGACCGCCGAGAGTTCGACGAGCCCGCGCAGCGACCGCCGCGCCTGCAGTACGGCCTCCATCGGCCCGAGTCCCTGCACATCACCGATCCGTACGTGCGAGCGCAGCGCCGTCGCGCCGTGGCCCAGCTGCAGCAACGCGGCCTCGGTGGCCCGGCGTTGGACATCCGCAGGCTCGTACGAGACGGGCCCGTCGGTGTCCGCGGCGAGCGCGGTGTCGCTGTGGGCGTGCGGTTCTGCGGGGGCGGGGAGCAGCAGATAGCCGCTGAGGTCGACGCGTGCGGAACGCGCGGCCAGCGAGCCCGCCGTGCCGACGGCCTCGATCCGCCCGCGCCCGAGGCGTACGTCCACGGTCCGGCCGTCGGTGAGCCGCGCCCCGCACAGCAGCAGCGAAGCGGTCTCCTCGGCTGCGCCGTCGCGGTGCGGCGGCTGGGGCTGGCTGTCGGGCATCGTGCTCCAGGGGAACGGTCAGGAGGCGAACGGTCGGGAGGGGGAGAAGCGATCGGGAGGAGGGAGTGAGGGGGTGGCG
>NZ_JBLMKT010000088.1:0-9435 GCF_047779955.1 Streptomyces lothianensis
CCAGATGCAGGGCCACCAGCGACGACGAACACGCCGTGTCGACCGTCACCGCCGGGCCCTCCAGGCCCAGGACGTACGAGACGCGCCCCGAGGCGACGCTTCCGGCGGTGCCGGTGACCACGTATCCCTCGGCCTGGCCGATGTCGGCGCCGGCCGTGCCGGTTCCGTAGTCGTGGTTCATGAGGCCGACGTACACACCCGTACGGCTGCCGCGCAGCGTGGCCGGGGCGATGCCCGCGCGTTCCAGGGCCTCCCACGACGCCTCCAGGACGAGACGCTGTTGCGGGTCCATGGCGACGGCCTCGCGGGGCTTGATGCCGAAGAACTCGGCGTCGAAGTGGGGCGCGTCGTGCAGGAAGCCCCCCTCGCGGACGTACATCGTGCCGTGGTGTTCGGGGTCCGGGTGGTACAGCGTGGCGAGGTCCCAGCCGCGGTCCTGGGGGAAGGAGGTGATGCCGTGCTCGCCGTCGCGGACCATACGCCACAGGTCCTCGGGGGAGGTGATGCCGCCCGGGAGGCGGCAGGACATGGCGACGATCGCCAGCGGTTCGTCCGGGCTGCCGACGTTCAGGGTTCCGTAGCCGTGGGTGGTGGCGGCGCTGGGGTTCGAGGGGGAGGTGTGGCCGTCGAGGAGGGCGTGCAGGTGGCGGGCGACGGCGTCGGGGGTGGGGTGGTCGAACGCGAGGGTGGCGGCCAGGCCGAGACCCGTCGCGGCGACGAGTCCGTCGCGGAACCGGACTGCGGTGGTCGAGGTGAACCCGAGGGCCTTGAAGGCGCGTTCGGGGTCGATGAGACTGGCGTCGTGCAGGCCGGCTGCGGTGGCCGCCTCGGCGCGGACGAGGTCCAGGAGTGTGCGCTGCCGGTCGGTGTCGGGGAGGGCGGCGAGGACGCGCCGGAGGGCGGCAGAGCGTTCGGACTGCCGTGTCACCGTGGTGTGCGGGGCGGCTGCGGGGTCTGCGACGAGGTTCGGTTCGTCGAGCATGAGGGCGGCGTCGACGGCGGAGAGCTGCTCCCGGCCGGTGAGGCCGGCACGCAACGACAACGCGACGGTGGACAGCCCGCGTTCACGGCGGTACGCGGCCAGGGCGTGGGCGAGGGGCTCGGCGGCGGGGTCCGTGTCGGAGGAGGCGACGAGCAGCAGTCGGGCCGGAACGGCGAGGCCGTCGAGACCGTCAAGGGCTTCGAGGAGGGCGGGGGCGTCCGGCAGGCGGCGTGTGGTGTCGGTGGCCGCCCTGGGGAGGACGTGGACGACGAGGTCCGGTTCGCCGTCGGGGAGCTCGGTGACGGTTTCGGCGCCGAGCGCGGCTAGTTCGGCGGCCAGCTCCTGCGTACCCGTACCCGTACGCCTATCCGTACCCGTACGCCTATCCGTACCCGCATCCGCACCCGCACCTCCGCCGGGCAGGACGAAGCGCTGTACGCCGTGGGCCGTCGCGAGGTGACGTGCGATGGCCGAGGCGGCCGGCTCGTCCGCCCCGGCGATCATGACCGTCCCGACCTCGTCGGCAGAGGTGTGGAAGTCGGTGGACGCGACGGCGTCGAGCGTGGGGACGAGGACCTGGCCGGCGCGGACGGCGACCTCGGGATGCCCGCTGTCCACGGCGGCGAGGAGAGCCGCAGCGGTGGCCGGGGCCGAGGGGTCGTCCACGTCGGCGTAGCGGATGGGGGTGTCGCGCAGGGCTCCGCGTACCGGTGCGTGGGCGAGGTCGCGTATCCGGTCGTCCGGTCCGGTGGACAGTGCGCGGTGGGTGACGGCAAGAATCCGGGCGCCCGCCAGGAGATGACCGTCCGCCAGGACATGACCGTCCGCCAGGGCATGGGCGCCCGCGAACTCCCGTACGCCCGTGGGGCCGTGTACATCCGCGAGTACGTCCTCCGCGCGGAGCACCACCACCTCCGGTACGGAAACGTTTCCCGCTCCCACCGCCGTCGTGAGGGCGGCGACGTCCGGGTAGCCGCGGACGGTGACGCCGGTCGTGCTCAGGCCCTCGACGAGGCCGGGGACGACGGAGCCGAGGACCGCCCACACCGGGGCGGCCACCGGCCCACGCGCCGTGGGGCGGCTCGCGGGCTCGGCGGGAGTCCACCGTGTCCGGCGGAGGCTGCCGTGGTGCTCGGCGACGGCGAGCAGACGGGCCGGGGCGTCCGGGAGAGCGCGGCGGCTGATCTTCCCGGAGGCGGTGCGCGGGATCTCGCGCACCGCGTACAGCTCGTGGGGGACCTTGTAGTACGAGAGCTGCTCCCGGCACGCCGCGTACGCGGCCGTGGCGTCCACACCGTCGGGTCCGGGGACGAGGAAGCCGACCGGCACCTCGCCGAGGACGGGGTGCGGCATGCCGGTGACGCCCGCGTCGGCGACGCCGGGCACGGCGAGCAGGACGTCCTCGACCTCGGTGGGGTGGATGTTCTCGCCGCCTCGGATGATGAGTTCCTTCAGGCGGCCGGTGATGGTGAAGTGGCCGGAGGGGGCGCGGCGGGCGAGGTCGCCCGTGCGATACCAGCCGTCGACGAGGACCTCGGCGGTGGCGTCGGGCCGATTGTGGTAACCGGCCATGACGTTGGGGCCCTTGACCCAGATCTCCCCCTCGGCCCCGTCCTCGGTGTCGGTGCCCTTCGTGGGGTCGACGAGGCGGATGTCGAGTCCGGGGACGGGCAGTCCGCAGGAGCCCTCGACGCGCGCACCGGTGGCGGGGCTCATGGTGATGGCGCCGCAGGCCTCGGTGGAGCCGTAGAGGTTGAGCAAGGGGACGCGGTAGGCGGCTTCGAAGGAGCTCTGCAGGGTCGCCGTGGTGACGGCCCCGGCGACGAGGCAGGTCCGCAGCGAGGTGGTGCGGAAGCCATGGCCGTCCGCGGCGGCTGCGACGAGGTAGTGGTAGAGGGCGGGAACCCCGGCGAGGAACGTGGCGGACTCGTCGCGTACGGCGTCGGCGATGTCGGCGACGGAGAGTCCGTCGAGGATCCGGGCTGTGGCGCCGACGGCCGTCACCCCGACGACGCAGGCGATGTGGGAGAAGCTGTGGAAGAGCGGCAGCGGCCACACGACGCGGTCGTCGGCACCGAGTCCGGCCACGGGTGCGTACGCGGCGGCGACGGCCCACAGCGCGTTGCGCTGCGTGGACAGTACGCCCTTGGGCCGACCGGTGGTGCCGGAGGTGTACAGCTGCCAGGTGATCTCGTCGAGGCCGAGGGAGTCCCTGGCCGGTACCGGGGGTGCGGTGGTGGCCAGCGTCTCGTAGCAGTGGGTGCCGGGGGCGGGGGAAGGCGCGGGCAGGGCGTCCGGAACGACGACCAGCGCGGGCTCCTGGCCGGTGTCGGTGACGGCGCGGCGGACCCGGTCGGCGTGCGCGGGGTCGGTGACGACGACGCGGGCGCCGCTGTCGTGGAGGATGTGGGCGAGTTCGGCGTCCGAGGAGTGCGGGTTGACGGGGACGCCGACGGCGGCGGCGCGGATGGCCGCGAGGTAGCTCTCGACGGTTTCCACCCGGTTGCCGAGCAGGAGGGCGATCCGGTCGCCGGGAGCGAGGCCGAGGGCGGCGAGGTGACCGGCGAACCGGGCGGTGCGCTGCTCCAGTTCGGCGTAGGTGACGGATCGGCGTGCGTCGCGGAACGCCGTCTTTCCGGGAGACCGTCCGGCATGCCCCTTGAGAATTTCAGGGAAGGGGCGGATCAGCTCGGCACGCAGCATGTCACCATATCCGTCTCTCGATTCGGCCTCCCGGCGTCACGCGCCGATCGGCGTATCTGCGGCCGAGAGTATTTCTGTCAGTGTGGGATGTACGGGATGTTCCGCTGAACCCCTGCCGGCCCCTGTTCTGCCCCTAGGGTCTGTCAGGCAGGCGCTGGTCGTGGGTGGCGTTCTGAGATGTCAGTACGTCGATCGTCACGTCCGCCGGGAATCCCGCACCGGGTCCGCCGACGCGCCGGGCGAACTCGGTGAGCGCGGCGAGCTGGCGTGCCCCGAAAGCGAAGTCGAGGCCGTTGACGTAATAGTCCTTCAGTGTCCCGGCGTCGAATCCGGCGTGTTCGGCGGCCTGTTCGCAGATGAGGTCGATCTCCTGGAGGGAGAGATCGCGGGCCTCCACGAGGGCGGCGTGGACGCGACGGACGGTCCTCGGTTCGCGGGCGAGGAGTTCCCGCCGGGCGGCGAAGACGGCGAAGACGAAGGGGAGGCCGGTCCAGTCGCGCCACATTCCACCGAGGTCGTGGACGTGCAGGCCGAGCCGGGGCGCGTCATGGAGGGCGGCGCGCAGAGCGGGATCGCCGATGACCACGGCCGCCTGGGCGTCGTCGAGCATCGCGCCGAGGTCGGGCGGGGCGACGTGGTAGACGGGGCGGACGCCGATGCGCTCGGCGAGCAGGAGCTGGGCGAGGCGTACGGAGGTGCGGCTGGTGGAGCCGAGGGCGACTCCCGCGCCGTCGAGCTCGCCGAGCGGGACCTTGCTGAAGAGGAGGCACGACTGCACGTCGCCGTCGCTGCCGACGGCTACATCGGGCAGGACGACGAGGTCGTCGGCGTTCTTGAGGAACTCGAAGACGCTGATGGGGCTGATGTCGAGGCGGCCCTCGGCGAGCGCGGTGTTGAGGATCTCCGGGCTGGCCTCGGTCAGGTCGACGTCGGCGAGGGCGCCCGTCTTGGTGAGACCCCAGAGCAGCGGGAGGCAGTTGAGGAAGGAGATGTGTCCGACGCGGGGGAGCCGTCCTGCGGGCCCGGCGAATGGGTGGTACCGATGGTTCTCCGGCACCCGCGCCGGCGCCACGGCTGCCATGGTCATTGCCGTTTCCCCCGGATTTATCGCACTGGAGCTTTCCACGATTTCCACGCTTTCCGGTGCTCGTGTGCACGAGACCTGGACTGTGAACGCGAAGAACGTATCGTCATCCGGGACGGGCGAACTCCTTCTCGGGCGGCAGGAACTGGCCTGGCACCAAGTGGCCAATTCCGCTAGGGGTTTCGCCCCCTATCCATAAGGGTTCACCCAATTCACTAAGGGTTGCCCGCATTTCCGGCGCCTCATAGCCTCCCTCAAGGAGTTGTCCGGCATTCCTCACCACATCCTGGCGAATGAATGGAGAGCCATGTCTGTTCTTACGGAGGTGGAGAGCGCGCCCGGTGCCGCCGCCGATTCGGTCTTCCGCCTGGACGAAGCGGAGCGCGCCGCGCTCGCGGAGTCGGCCGAGGCCCTGTGCGGCATCGCACCCGGTCTGGTCGACGACGACCGCTGGGTCGCGGCGGCCCGCCGGCTGTCGAGCGAGCTGCCGTCTCGGCTGCGTACCCGGCTGCGCCGGTTCACCTGGGACGCGGGAACCGATGCGATGCTGCTGCTGCGGAACCTCCCGGTGGACCCGGCCACGACACCGCCGACGCCTTCCGTGCCCGGCTCGGTGCAGCGCGCCGCGACGGTCCCGGCCGCGGCGGCGATGCTCATCGGTATGGCGATGGGCGAGGTGGTCGCCTTCGACAAGGAGAAGTCCGGGGCGCTGGTACAGGACGTGGTGCCGGTGCCGGGCATGGAGGCGTTCCAGGGGAACGCCGGCTCGGTGAGACTGAACATGCACACGGAGAACGCCTTCCACGCGCTGCGCCCGGACCTCGTGGGCCTGATGTGTCTGCGCAACGACCACGAGAACGTGGCGAAGCTGCGCGTGGCGTCCGTCCGCAGGATCGTTCCGCTGCTGCCGGAGTCCGTACGGGCGGTGCTGCACGAGCCGAGGTTCGTCATAGCGGCCCCGGCCTCGTTCGACATGCCGCCGGGCAGCGAGCAGCCGCGTGGCGTGCTGTCGGGCAGTGTCGAGGACCCCGATCTGACGGTCGACTTCAGCAGCACCACGGCGCTCGACGACGAGGCCGCCGACGCGCTGCACCTCCTGGAGAAGGCGGTCGAGCGCACGTACCAGGACCTGCTCCTCGCACCGGGCGACCTGGCCTTCGTCGACAACCGGATGGCGCTGCACGGCCGGAGCGCGTTCGAGCCGCGCTATGACGGCGCTGACCGCTGGCTCCAGCGGGTTTTTGTACACATCGACCACCGGCGGTCGCGCGCGCTGCGGCCGAACGGAGGCCAGGTCCTGCTCAGCGCCGCGCCGACGCACGAGGCTCCGGCGCACGAGGCTCCGGCGGACAAGGCACCGGCCGACAAGGCACCGACGCACGAAGTACCGGCCGGCGCCCAGGACACGCCGGCCGACGACACGACGGAGAGGTAACAGACCATGGCAGCCATCGGGGCAGACCCCACCCGCTACACCCGCCCGGTCTCCCCGATGGAGGCATGGTTCCTGGTCTACCCGGACTCGGTGCCCGGCGTCATGCACCTGTTCGTCAAGGGCACCGGGCTGATCACCCGGCCCCAGCTCGCCGACGCCGTCGAGCGCGTCGCGGCGTCCTGCCCCGGCACGCGGCTCACCCGCGAGGGCATGACCTGGAAGGACAGCGGCGTCGCCCCGGTCGTCCGGGAGCTCCCCGCAGGCAGCCTCGACCCGTCCGCCGACGCCCCTGACCTGCACCGCCCCTTGATGGGCGACGGCGGCCCCACGTGCGAGGTACTCCTGGCAGGCGACACGGGCGCCGCAGGCGATGCAGGCACCGCGGGTGCCACAGGCGATGCAGGCGACACGGGCCGCGAGGCCGGCACCCACGTCGTGTTCCGCGCGTTCCACGGCGCCCTCGACGGCAAGGGCCTGATGTTCTGGGCCGAAGAGGTCTTCCGCGCCCTGCGCGGCGAGCCGCTGTGCGAAGCGCCCGACGCGATCAGCGAGGCCCAGCTCCTGGACCGGCTCGATGCGCAGGGTGTGACGTCCTCCCCCGGCGTCGAGGCAGACCTGTCGTGGCCCTCGGCCCTCGGAACCCGTACGGGAAACAGCCACCGGGGCTTCTTCTGGCGCCGCCGTACGGTCGACGGCTCGCACCCCGGCGCGGTCGCCAAGGTGGCGCTGGCCGTCACCCGGGCCCGGGGCCTCGCCACCGGACGGTTCATGGTGCCGGTGGACCTGCGCCGCCACGCGCCCGGCCTGCGCTCGACGGGCAACCTGACGCACAACCCGCTCTTCGAGGTGGACGCCGACGCGGGCTGGGAGGACGCGCACCAGCGGATGCTGACCCTCCTGGCCGAGGGGCACGACCTGGCGGCGCGCGCGGACGGCGTCATGACGCGGGTGCCGCTGGACATCCTGCGCCGCCAGATCGCGGAGCTGGACGGGTACTCCGCCGCCCAGAACAAGTACGCGGCACTGGCGATCATCTCGAACATGGGCCGGATCGACGCCGGCGCGCTGAGCACGGACTCCTTCCGGGCCACCGAGGTGTTCGCGCTGCCGAACTCCGGTCCGGTCGGGCCGCCGGAGATCGACCTGATGGAGTTCGACGGCCGTACGGAGATCACCATCGGCTGGCACGACGAGCCGGGGGTCGCCGAACGGGCCGAGGCGCTGCTCGACGCGATCGAGGAGGAACTGTCCCCCGCGCACCGCAAGGAGTGGGCGGGCAACGACACCACACGCCCCCTGTCCCGGCCGGGCACCGTGGTGGAGCAGTTCGAGGCGCAGGTCGGCCGCACCCCGGACGCGGTGGCGCTCGCGGGCCCCGAGGGCCCGGTGACGTACGGCGAGCTGAACCGCAAGGCCGATGCGATCGCCGCGGAGCTCCAGGACCGGGGCGTGGGCCGGGGCTCGGTGGTGGGCCTGGCTGCGAACCGCAGCGTCGCCGCGATCGCGGGTATCTGGGGCGTCCTGAAGGCGGGCGCGGCGTACCTTCCGCTGGACCCGGCCCACCCCGACCAGCGGCTCATGGGGCTGCTGCGGGACGCGCGGGCATCGGTCTGCCTCGTCGAGGCGTCGCTGGCCAAGCGGGACCTCGTCCCGATCGGCTGCGAGGCCGCCGTCCTCGAGGACCTGGCGGACCGGGGGGCCCGCCCGAGGCCCGGCACCGGGCCACGACCGGAAGACCTCGCGTACATCATCTACACCTCCGGTTCCACGGGCCGCCCGAAGGGTGTGGAGGTGGAGCACGCGCAGCTGACGGTCTTCGCGGACTGGTCGATCCCGACCTACGGCATCGACGGCACGACCCGCCTCCCCCTCTTCACCTCCCTGGCCTTCGACCTGTCGAACACCGCCCTGTTCCTCCCGCTGCTCGTGGGCGGTTCGATGGCCCTGATCCCGGACGACATCGACCACGTCGTACTGCGCGAGATGCTGACGGCGTCGGGCTCGACCGCGTTGAAGCTGACCCCCACCCACCTCGACCTCATCAGCCGCCTGGGCCTGCGCCCGGAAGGCTTCCGTACGGTGATCGCCGGTGGTGAACTGCTGCGCGGCTCGGTCGCGGCCCGGGCGCAGGAGATCTTCGGCCCGCAGTGCCGGATCTTCAACGAGTACGGGCCCACGGAGACCACGATCGGCTGCATGTCACGGCTGTTCGACCCGGAGCGGGACGCGGAGCTGCCGTCGGTCCCGATCGGGCTGCCGACCCCGAACACCCGCATCCACCTCCTGGACGCGCGCGGCTGTTTCGTGGAGCCGGGCGAGGTCGGCGAAATGTACCTCGCCGGCGACCAGCTGGCCCGCGGCTACCGGGGCCGCCCGGACCTCGACGCGGAGCGCTTCGTACGGCTCGCCGACGGGACTCGCGTCTACCGCAGCGGCGACCTCGCACGGCAACTGCCGTCCGGGGAGCTGGAGTCGGCGGGACGCACGGACGAACAGGTCAAGGTGCACGGCCACCGCGTGGAACCGGCCGAGATCGCCCGCGTCCTCGAGGAACACCCGTCGGTGGCGAGCGCCTTCGCCGCGGGCCTGCCCCGCCCGGGCTCCACGGACAAGACGCTGTACGCGTGGGTGGTGACGACGGACGAGGACGTACGGGTCGGCACCCTGGAATCCCATCTGCAAGACCGCCTCCCGCGCTACATGGTCCCGTCGACGACGCTGCTGATCCCGGAGCTGCCGCTGACGCAGAACGGCAAGGTGGACGTCTCCGCGCTCCCGATGCCGGAGGCGTTCACGGAAGACAGGAGCGAACTGGGGGCCGCGGACGACGTGGACGGACGGGACGCGGTGGAGGCGCGGATCGCCACGATCTGGACCGACACCCTGGGCTTGCCGGCCGACCGCCTCGGCCAGGACCCGGACTTCCACGCCCTGGGCGGCGACTCGGTGACGCTGCTGACGATGCTGGCGCGGGTGGCGGCGGAGATCGTGGGCGGGGACCGGGAGAAGGAGTTCATGTCCCACCTGGGCAGCTTCATCGCGCGCCCGACGCTGCGTCACATAGCGACGGTGGCAAGGAACCTGAGCTAGTGCCGCATCAGGCGCTGGAGCAACGAGAACAGAACGACGGGGCGGTGCCGGAAGGCGGCACCGCCCCAGGTCGTTCCCACACGCTCTCAGGCGGCGAAGAGGTTGAAGGTGGAGGTGGGTTTGGGGGTGGTGAGGGTGTCG
>NZ_JBLMKT010000089.1:0-8720 GCF_047779955.1 Streptomyces lothianensis
CCGACCAGTCCACCTTCGACGACGGCTCATCCACATGCAGCGTCCGAGGCAACACGCCGTGCCGCATGGCCTGCACCATCTTGATCACGCCGCCGACGCCGGAGGCGGCCGCCGCGTGGCCGATGTTCGACTTGATCGAGCCGAGCCACAGGGGACGGCCGTCCTCCGGTCGCTCCTGGCCGTACGTGGCGAGCAGGGCCTGCGCCTCGATCGGGTCGCCGAGGGTCGTACCCGTACCGTGCGCCTCGACCGCGTCCACGTCCTCCGCCGAGAGGCCCGCGTTGGTCAGGGCCTGGCGGATGACGCGCTGCTGTGACGGGCCGTTCGGGGCCGTCAGGCCGTTGCTCGCGCCGTCCTGGTTCACCGCCGAACCGCGTACGACCGCCAGCACCTGGTGGCCGTTGCGGCGCGCATCCGACAGCCGCTCCACGAGCAGCACACCCACGCCCTCGGACCAGCCCGTACCGTCCGCCGTGTCCGAGAAGGACTTGCAGCGGCCGTCCGTCGCCAGGCCGCGCTGGCGGCTGAACTCCACGAAACCGGTCGGGGTCGCCATCAGGGCGACACCGCCGGCGACGGCCATGGTGCACTCGCCGGAGCGCAGCGACTGCGCCGCCAGGTGCAGGGCGACCAGCGACGACGAGCACGCCGTGTCGACCGTCACCGCCGGGCCCTCCAGGCCCAGGGTGTACGCGAGGCGGCCGGAGAGCACGCTGGTGGCCATGCCGGTCAGCAGGTGGCCCTCGGTGCCCGTGCCGTCGGCGGTACGGCCGAGGTCGGCGCCGTAGCCGGACGCCGACGCGCCGGCGAACACGCCGATGCGGTCGCCGCGTACGGACGCGGCGTCGATACCGGCCCGCTCGAAGACCTCCCACGAAGCTTCGAGCAGCAGGCGCTGCTGGGGGTCCATGGCGAGGGCCTCGCGCGGCGAGATCCCGAAGAAGTCCGCGTCGAAGTCGGGTGCGTCGTGCAGGAATCCGCCGTCGCGGACGTACGAGGTGCCGTGTGCGTCCGGGTCGGGGTCGTACAGCGCGTCGAGGTCCCAGCCACGGTTGGTGGGGAACGGCGTGATGCCGTCGCCGCCGGAGTCTACGAGCCGCCACAGGTCCTCGGGGCCGGCGATGCCGCCCGGGTAGCGGCAGGCCATGCCGACGATGGCGATGGGCTCGTCGTCGGTCACGGCGGACACGGACGAGGTACCGGCAGGAGTGTTCGTACCGGCAGCCAGCAGCTCCGACTCGACGAAGCGGGCCAGTGCGGCCGGGCTGGGGTGGTCGAAGACGAGAGTGCTCGGCAGTGGGATGCCGCACTCGCGGGCCAGCCGGTTGCGCAGGTCGACCGCGGTGAGCGAGTCGAATCCCAGGTCGCGGAAGGCCCGGTCGGCGCGGATCTCGTCCGTGCCGTGGGTGCCCTCGTGGCCGAGGACCGCGGCGGCGGCCTCGCGGACGAGGCGTACCAGGTGCGCCGTACGGTCGGCGGGGGACAGCGAGGCCAGCCGGTCGCGCAGCTGCGACCGGGTGCTGTTCCCGGTCTCGGGGGCCTCGGCGTCGGAGGCGTCGGCGAGGGCGGCGACGGCCTCCGGGAGGTCGGCGAGCAGCGGCCGGGGGCGGATCGCCGTGAAGGCGGGCAGGAAGCGGTCCCAGTCGACGTCGGCGACGGCGACGTGCGTGTCATCGTGGTCCAGGGCGTGCTTCAGCGCGGCGACGGCGTGTTCGGGGGCCATGGTGCGGATGCCGCGCCGGGCGAGACGCTCGCCCTCGCGGCCGTCGGCGAGTCCGCCGCCGCCCCAGGCTCCCCAGGACACCGATGTCGCGGTCGCGCCGCGGGCGCGGCGGCGCTGGGCGAGCGCGTCGAGGTAGGTGTTGCCGGTGGCGTACGCGCCCTGGCCGCGGCTGCCCCACACGCTGGAGATGGACGAGAACAGCACGAACGCGTCGAGTTCCGCGTCCTGGTCGCGCAGCAGCGCGTCGAGGTGGGCGGCGCCCGCCGCCTTGGCCTGGATCTCGGTGGTGAACGCGGCCAGGTCCATGTCCGTGAGCGGGGTGTCGCTGGCGATGCCGGCCGTGTGGAACACGGAGCGCAGCGCCGGACCGCCGTCGGTGCGCAGGGTGTCCAGGAGGGCGGCGAGCGATGCCCGGTCGGACACGTCGCAGCTGACGACGCTGACGACCGTGTGGGGCGCGCCCAGCGCCTCGATCTCGGCGGCCAGTTCTGCGGCGCCGGGGGCGTCGGGGCCACGGCGGCCGGCCAGGACGATGCGTTCCGCGCCGTTGCGGGCGAGCCAGCGTGCCGTGTGCGCGCCGAGCGCGCCGGTTCCGCCGGTGATCAGTGCCGTACCGCGCGGGATGAACGCGGAGGACCGCGATGCCGGGCCGCCGGTGCGCGGATCGTGGGCGAGGCGCCGCGCGAACAGGCCGGAGGAGCGCAGCGCGATCTGGTCCTCGGCGCCGTCGGCGAGGGCGGTGGCGAGCCGGTCGGCGGTACGGTCGTCCAGTTCGGCGGGCAGGTCGACGAGACCGCCCCAGCGCTCGCCGTGCTCCAGGCCGATGACCCGGCCCAGTCCCCAGAGCGGGGCCTGGGCGGGCGAGTTCAGGGACTCGGAGCGGCCGATGGAGACGGCGCCGCGCGTGGCGATCCACAGCGGGGCGTCGAGGCCGGTGTCGCCGAGGGCCTGTACGAGCGTGACGGTGGCGGCGGTGCCGGCGGGAAGCCGGCCCGAGGCGAACGGGTCGTCCGCGCCGTGCGCGCCGTGCGCGTCATCCGAGCCGTCGGCACTGTCTGCGCTGTTCGTGCCGTTCGTGCCGTTCGTGCCGTCCGAGCCGTCCGAGCCGTCCGAGCCGTCCGTGCCGTCCGAGCCGTCCGAGCCGTCCGAGTCGTCGTCCGTGGCCAGGGCGAGCAGGGACAGGACACCGGCGGGCGTGACGTCCGGCGACCCCGCGTGCTCGGCCAGCAGGGCGGCCAGCGCCGCGCGGTCGGTGCCGTGGGCCCGGGCGTCCACGTCGACGACGGTCACGGAGGCGCCACGGGCGGCCAGCGCCTCGGCCGTACGGGCCACGAGGGCGCCGTACGCGGTGCGCGTGGGGGAGAGGACGAGCCAGGTGCCGGTCAGGGCGGTGGTGGCCGGTCCAGAGGCCTGGGCCCGGCCCGTCCCGAAGACGGGCTTCCAGTCGATGCGGTAGCGCAGGGAGTCGACGATGTCGAGGTCGCGGTTGCGGCGCCGCCAGGCGGCGAGCGCCGGAAGGGCGGCGGCCAGCGGGTCGACGTCGACCGGCCGCAGCGTGTCGGCGAGGGCCGTGAGGTCCTCGCGTTCCACGGCCTCCCAGAATCGGGCCTCGTTGCGGAAGGTCGCCAGCACCTCGGCGGCGTCCTGCGCGGCGGCCGGGGCCGGCCAGTAGCGGGTGCGCTGGAAGACGTACGTGGGCAGGGCGACGCGCCGGGCATCGGTACGGGCGTAGAAGGCGGCCCAGTCGACGGGCCTGCCGTGCACGTGCAGGGCGGCCAGAGCGGCCGTCAGGGCGTACGTCTCCGGCCGGTCCTTGCGCAGGGTCGCCACGAAGGACACGGCGTCGGCGCCGCTGTCCCCGTCCCCCGCGGCGGCCACGCAGTCCTGCGCCATGGCGGTCAGCACTCCGCCGGGGCCGATCTCCAGGAACGTCGTGACGCCCTGGTCGGCGAGCGTGCGCACGCCCTGCTCGAACCGGACGGCCTCGCGGACGTGGCGCACCCAGTAGCCGGGGTCGCGGATCTCCTGCGAACGCAGCGGCCGGCCGGTGACGTTGGAGACGACCGAGAGCCGTGGCGGGTGGAAGGTCAGGCCCTCGACGACGGCGCGGAACGCGTCGAGCATGGGCTCCATGAGCGGCGAGTGGAAGGCATGGGACACCTTCAGCCGCCGCGTCTTGCGGCCGCGCGCCTCGAAGGCGGCGGCGAGCTGGAGCACGGCCGCCTCGGCACCGGAGACGACGACCGACCGGGGGCCGTTGACGGCTGCGATGGACACGTCCGCGCGGGCGTCGGAAGCCGGCTCGGCAGACGGGTCGCCAGACAGCTCGCCAGACAGCTCGGCAGACGGCTCGGAGGGCAGTTCGGAGGGCAGTTCGGAGGGCAGTTCGGACGGCTGCCCGGAAGGCTGTCCGGGAAGCTGCCCGGCCAGAACCTCGGCCACCTCGTCCTCGGTGGCCTGTACGGAGACCATGGCACCGCCCGCGGGCAGGGCCTGCATCAGCCGGCCCCGGGCGGCGACCAGCGCCGCGGCATCCTCGAGGTCGAGGACACCCGCCACGTGCGCGGCGGTGATCTCGCCGACGGAGTGGCCCATCAGATGGTCGGGAATGACGCCCCAGGACGTGACGAGCCGGAACAGCGCCACCTCGACGGCGAACAGGGCGGCCTGCGTGTACACGGTCCGGTCGAGCAGCGCCGCGTCGGCGCTGCCCTCCTCCGCGAACACGACGTCGCGCACGGAACGCTCGACGTGCCCGGCGAGGTGCTGGTCGAGTGCGGCGCACACGGCGTCGAAGGCCTCGGCGTACGCGGGGAACGTGCCGTACAGCTCACGGCCCATGCCGGCGCGCTGGGAGCCCTGTCCGGAGAACATCACGCCGAGCCTGCCGGGTGTGGCCAGGGCGCGTACGACCGAGGCGGTCGCAGTCCCGGCCGCGGTCTCGTCGCCCTCGCTGAGCGCGCGCAGCCCGTTCAGCAGGGCCTCGCGGTCCTCGCCGAGAACGACGGCACGGTGCTCCAGAGCGGCCCGGCCGGTGGCGAGTGAGAAGCCGACGTCGAGCGTGCGCGCGGCGGCGAGGGCCTCCGCCTCGACCGTGGTGTCGGTGCCCGTGAGCCGGTCCAGCAGACGCTGCGCCTGCGCGGCGAGCCCCTGTGCGGACGCACCCGACACCAGCCACGGGTGTACGGGCAGGTCGTCGGCGGCGACCTCGGCGGCATCATCGCCGGCGGCGTCGCCCGTCTCCCGCTCCGGAGCCTCCCCGGGAGCCTCCTCCAGCGCCTGCTCCGGAGCCTGCTCGGGTGCCTGCTCCACGATGATGTGCGCGTTCGTACCGCTCACGCCGAAGGACGACACCGCGGCGCGGCGCGGCGCACCGGTCGCGGGCCACCGGCGGGCCTCCGTCAGCAGTTCCACCGCGCCCGCCGACCAGTCGACGTGCGGTGTCGGCTCGTCCACGTGCAGCGTCTGCGGCAGTACGCCGTTGCGTATCGCCATGACCATCTTGATGATGCCGGCGACACCCGAAGCGGCCTGCGCGTGGCCGATGTTCGACTTCATCGAGCCCAGCCACAGCGGACGGCCGTCGGCCCGCTCCCGGCCGTACGTGTCCACCACGGCCTGCGCCTCGATCGGGTCGCCGAGGACCGTGCCGGTGCCGTGCGCCTCGACCGCGTCGACCTCGCCCGCCGCCAGACCGGCGTTGGTGAGCGCGGCGCGGATGACGCGCTGCTGGGCCGTACCGTTCGGAGCGGTCAGGCCGTTGCTCGCACCGTCCTGGTTCACGGCGGTGCCCCGGATGACGGCGAGGACCTCGTGTCCGTTGCGGACCGCGTCGGACAGCCGCTCCACGAGCAGCACGCCGACACCCTCGGCCCAGCCCGTACCGTCGGCGCCGGCCGCGAAGGACTTGCAGCGGCCGTCGACGGCGAGACCACCCTGCTTGCTGAACTCGGCGTACGCCTCCGGTACCGCCATCACGGCCACACCACCGGCGAGCGCCATCTCGCACTCGCCCGACCGCAGCGCCTGGACGGCCATGTGGAGGGCGACCAGCGACGACGAGCACGCCGTGTCGACCGTCACCGCGGGGCCCTCCAGGCCCAGGGTGTAGGCGATGCGGCCCGAGACGACACTGCCCGCCGTACCCGTCAGGAAGTAGCCCTCGACGTTGTCCGACGCGTTCTGCAGCTTCGACTCGTAACCGGAGACGGCGGCACCGGCGAACACACCGGTAGGGGTGCCGCGCAGCGCGGACGGGGCCACCCCGGCGCGCTCCACCGCCTCCCAGGCCGCCTCCAGGAGCAGCCGCTGCTGGGGGTCCATGGCGAGCGCCTCGCGCGGCGAGATCCCGAAGAACCCGGCGTCGAACTCGGCGACGTCGGGCACGAACCCGCCCTCGTACGCCCCCGAGCCCGCCGGGCTCGACGCGTACAGGCCGTCGATGTCCCACCCGCGGTCCGTGGGGAAGGGCCCCACGGCGTCACGACCCGCGTCCACCAGCCGCCACAGGTCCTCGGGGCCGGCGACACCGCCCGGGTACCGGCAGCTCATGCCGACGATCGCGACGGGTTCCCGCGCCGCCTCCGTGATCCGGGCGTTCTCCTTGCGGAGCCGCTCGGTCTCCTTGACCGACGCCCGCAGAGCCTCAAGGACCTTGTCCGCCGAAGCAGCCATCATGCACTCCACATTTCGCACGTCATCATGAGCCGTTGTCTCCCAGCGCCAGCTGGATCAAGGATTCGGCGTCCATGTCGTCAATCGAGTCGTCGTCAGCGATCGGGTCGTCAGCGACCATCGGGTGGTCAGCGGCCATCGGGTGGTCAGCGACCGGGGCGTCCGCTGCCGGATCGTTCTCGCCCGCCACCTGCGGAAGGTCCAGCTTGCTCAGCAGGAACCGCGCCAGCGCGGAGGGCGTCGGGTGGTCGAAGACCAGCGCGGCCGGCAGCCGCAGGCCGGTGGCCCGGGCGATCCGGTTGCGCAGGTCCACCGCGGTGAGGGAGTCGAAGCCGAGTTTCCGGAACGCCCGGTCCGGCCGCACCTCGCCCGGCCCCGTCAGACCGAGGACGGCGGCGGCATGGTCCCGGACCAGATCCTGGAGAACGAAGACCTGCTCAGGGCCGGGCAGTTCGGCGAGTTCGGCACGGAGGCGGTCCACGGTGTCCTGAACGGACGTATCCCCGTCCCCCTCGTCACCGTCCGCTGCCGCGTCGTCCCCGGCTCCCTCGGGGGAGAGGAACGCACCGCGCACCTCCGGCAGGTCTCCGATCAGCGGGCTCGGTCGAAGCGCGGTGAACGCGGGCGCGAAGTCCCGCCAGTCGATGTCGGCGACGACGACCGCCGTCTCCTCGTGTTCGACCGCCTGCCGCATCGCCGACACCGCCAGCTCCGGCGCCATCGCCGCCAGGCCGAGCCCGCTCAGCGCCCCGCCGACCCCGGCCCCGCCGGCCAGCCCGTCACCTTCCCACCAGCCCCACGCGACGGACGTCGCCGCACGGCCCTGGGCGCGGCGCCGGTGCGCCAGCGCGTCGAGCGAGGCGTTGGCGGCGGCGTACGCGGAGTGCCGGGCGTTGCCCCACACCCCCGAGATCGAGGAGAACAGGACGAAGGCGTCCACGGAGTCCCCGAGCGCCTCGTCCAGGTGCAGCGCGCCGTTCACCTTCCCCGACAGGACGGCGGTGTACGCCTCCACGTCCGTGTCCTGCACGGCGGCCGTGTCGTCCACGCCCGCCGTGTGGAACACGCTCCGCACCGGACGGCCCTCGGCCCGCAACCGCTCGACCAGCGTGTCGACCTGGGCGCGGTCCGCCACGTCGCACGCGACGACCGTCGCCGTCGCACCGGCCCGCTCCAGCTCCTCCACCAGCTCCGCCGCACCCGGCGCGTCCGGGCCACGACGGCTCGTCAGCACGATGTGCCCGGCGCCCAGCCCGGCGAGCCAGCGCGCCACATGACCGCCGACCGAACCCGTACCACCGGTGACCAGAACCGCGCCGCGCGGCACGAACGGGCTTACGGCGCCGTCGAGTCCGGCGCGCTCGATCCGACGGGCGAACACATCGGAGCCGCGCACCGCCACCTGGTCCTCGTCTCCGAGGTCCCCGGCCAGCACCGCGCACATCCGTTCCGCCACCACCACCGACGCGTCGCTCCCTTCGGCCTCCGCGGTGTCGGGCAGGTCGATCAGACCGCCCCAGCTCCCCGGCGCCTCCAGAGCGATGGCCTGGCCCATCCCCCACAGTTGTGCCTGCACCGGACTGCTTGCCGGCTCCGCATGACCGGCCTGCCCAATCTGGACGGCTCCGCTCGTGACACACCACAGCGGTGCTCGCGTACCGCTGTCGTCAAGGGCCTGGACGAGCGCGAGCGTGCGGGCGGTGACGGCGGGCACGCCGAGAACGGTTTCCCTCTCTCCCGTGCCGGCCGGCAGGGACAGCACACCGTCGACGGCGGTGACATCCGCTTCCACGAGCGCGGCCGCCAGCGCCTTCGCGATCCCTTCCCGGTCCGCCTGGTGCTCACCGAGCACCAGCGGCACGACCCGCGCCCCACGCTCCGTCAGTTCCCGGACGGTCGCTGCCATCAGCGCCCCGCCCCCAGCACCATCGGCATCGGCATCGGCATCGGACTCCGGTACGACGACCAGCCACGCGCCGTCGAGCGCGCGCCCACCGCCGTCCGTAGCAGCCACCAGTGGCTTCCACGTGATCCGGTACCGCCACGAGTCCAGCGTCGCGCGGGTCACCGCGCCCCGCCGCCAGGCGGCGAGCGCGGGCAGAACCGCGCTCAAGGCCTTGGCCTCGACACCCTCCAACTGCCCCATGAGAGCCGTCTCGTCGCCCTCCTCCACGGCCTTCCAGAACTCCGCGTCCACGGCCGCCGCAGGACCGGCGGCCTTGGGCTCGCTGCTGTTCTGCGGCTCGTCCTTCAGCCAGTAGTGGGAACGCTGGAAGGCGTAGGTGGGGAGGGGGGTGCGGCGGGCTCCGGTGCCGGTGTAGAC
>NZ_JBLMKT010000090.1:0-8640 GCF_047779955.1 Streptomyces lothianensis
GGGCCTGCGCCTCGATCGGATCGCCCAGCGTCGTACCCGTACCGTGCGCCTCGACCGCGTCCACGTCCGCCGCCGAGACGCCCGCGTTGGCGAGTGCGGCGCGGATGGCGCGTTCCTGAGCGGGGGCGTTCGGTGCGGTGAGGCCGTTGCTCGCACCGTCCTGGTTGACCGCCGAACCGCGCACCACCGCGAGGACCTGGTGGCCGTTGCGGCGGGCGTCCGACAGCCGCTCCACGAGCAGCATGCCGACGCCCTCGGCCCAGCCGGTGCCATCCGCCGTGTCCGAGAAGGACTTGCAGCGGCCGTCGGTCGAAAGACCGCCCTGGCGCTGGAAGTCGGTGAAGGCGGCGGGCGTGGCCATGACCGTGGCGCCGCCCGCGAGCGCGATCGTGCACTCGCCGTTGCGCAGGGACTGGATGGCCAGGTGCAGGGCGACCAGCGAGGACGAGCAGGCGGTGTCGACGGTGACCGCCGGGCCCTCCAGGCCCAGGGAGTAGGCGACGCGTCCGGAGGCGACGCTGCCGATGTTGCCGATGCCGAGGAGTCCGGCGACACCGTCCGGAATATCGCTGTCGGCGAGCTGGGTGGCGTAGTCGTGGTACATGAGGCCGGCGAAGACGCCCGTGCGGCTGCCGCGCAGGGAGTCGGGGGCGATGCCTGCCCGTTCGACGGCTTCCCAGGAGGTCTCAAGGAGCAGACGCTGCTGGGGGTTCATGGCGAGGGCCTCGCGCGGCGAGATCCGGAAGGGGGCGGGGTCGAAATCGCCCGCCTCGTGCAGGAAGCCGCCGGCGCTCATCCCGCGGGTGACCGGCTGGGCGCCCTTGGGGTCGTAGAGGTTCTCGGTGTCCCAGCCGCGGTCGGTGGGAAAGCCGCTGATCGCGTCGGTGCCGTCGGCTACGAGGCGCCACAGGCCCTCGGGGTCGGCCGCGCCGCCGGGGTAGCGGCAGGCCATGCCGATGATGGCGATGGGTTCGCGGTCCTTGGCCTCGGCGCGTCGCAGCCGCTCGCTGGTCTCGTGCAGGTCGGCTGTGACTCGCCTCAAGTAGGAGCGGAGCTTTTCTTCGTTCGCCATCAGAGCGTCACCTGTCCGAGAAACCGACGAGCTGGAACTTCATCAATCGGCGCCTGTCGGCGCGGGGAGCGGGAGGAACCGAATGGCCGCAGACGGCAGAGGGGCGGGGGCGGGCCTCACCGGCCGCGCCGCCCGCCCGTCCCGTCCCACTCCTCCGGGGCGTCGCCGCGCCCAGTGGCCAGTGGTCAGTGCCCAGTGGCCAGCAGCCAGCAGCCAGCAGCCAGCAGCCAGTGCCTAGTGGCTTCCGGCCGTGACGGGCGCCAGCCTGTCGGAGATCACCTTGAGCATCGCCGCCGAGTGGTCCGAGAGGAAGAAGTGGCCGCCCGGGTAGGTGTGCATGTCGAAGTCGGCGGCGGTGTGCGTCTCCCAGGCACGTGCCTCGTCGAGCGAGACCTTGGGGTCCTTGTCACCGGTGAAGACCGTGATCGGGCACGACAGGGCCGGGCCCGGCTCGTACGTGTACGTCTCCGCGGCGCGGTAGTCGCTGCGGATGGCGGGCAGTGCCATGCGCAGGACCTCTTCGTCGCCCAGGACGCGCGCGTCCGTGCCGCTCAGCAGGCGGAGTTCGGCGAGCAGGCCCTCGTCGTCGCGCTGGTGCACGGTCTCGTGCCGGGGGCGCGAGGGGGCGCGGCGGCCGGAGGCGAAGAGGTGACAGGGGGCGGTGCCGCGCGCCTCCATGAGGCGGGCGATCTCGAAGCCGAGGGTGGCGCCGAGGCTGTGTCCGAAGAGGGCGATCGGCGGGCCGTCGGGCCGGGGGTCGAGAACGTCGACGATCTGCCGTGCGAGTTCTTCGATGGTTTCGACACAGTTTTCGTGGCGGCGGTCCTGGCGCCCCGGATACTGGACGGATATGACGTCCAGTTCGGGGGAAAGGCTCCGGGACACCGGGAAGAAGAACGCGGCGGAACCGCCTGCGTGCGGAAGACAGAGCAGTCGTGTCGCTCGGTCCGTCGAATCATGAAAACTGCGGAGCCACAGCGTGTGGTCGACTTCCGGGGCACCCATGAGAGAAGGTCGGTCCTTTCCGCTTTTCCCGCCACTTGCCGATGACGGTAGAAGGCGCGAGCCGGTGCCCCCAACCCCTGCGGTCCGGACCGTTCCCCCTATGTGTGCGGCCCGTCTAGGGGGCCGGGGTCGGGGTTCTCGAGTTCCGTCCCGCGTGGGGAGGGGGTGGGGCGTGGATGGGCAGAGAGGGGTGGGGTGGCTCTCAGATGAGGGCCGGTTCCGGCAGGACGGCGCCCTGCCGGAACAGTTCGGTGCGCACGTCGGCCGTACTGAGGAGCCCCGCACCGTCGCGGGCGACGAGCGCCGCGGCGACACCGGCGGCCTGCCCGGTGGCGAAGGCGGTGCCCATGACACGTACGGACCCGCCCGCGAGCCGGTCGCCGTCCACATTGCGGCCGGCGGCGAAGAGGTTCTCGGTGTCGGCACTCCACAGGGATCCCAGCGGGATCTCGAAGTAGCCGTCGCCCTCGATGAAGTGCCACTGGGACGGGACGCCGGGCGCGGGGTGGTACTCGACCGGCCAGGCGCCGACGGCCACCGCGTCCTCGAACCGGGCCGCACCGAGCACCTCGTCGGCGCTGAGCCGGTAACGGGCGATGATGTGGCGGGATTCGCGGGTGCCGAGTTCGGGGCCGGTGCTGACGATGTACGCGCCCTCGGCTCCGGGCAGGGAGCGGATGGCCTCCAGGTAGGCACGCGCCTGAACGCGGGCGCTGGCTTCGGCGCGGCTGACGTCGGCGGCGTCGCGGGCGTCGTACGCCTCGTCGACGATGTACGCGATGACGTCGCCGGAGACGGGGAGCCGGGCGACGAGTCCGTGGGCGGAGACCAGCGGGCTGACGCCGCGTTCGCGTGCGGCGTGCACGGCCGCGGTGACCCGCGCGCGGGAGACGTCGACGTGCGGCGGGATGCCGCCGAAGCGGACGCCGAGCGATCCGTTCTGCACCATGCCGTCGGTTCCGTAGCGGACGCCTGCCCCGGCGAAGGCGGCGAGGTCGGCCTCGCCGGTGGCGTCGACGAAGGCGTCGGCGGTGACCTCGGCGATGCCACGGTGACCGGCGACGCGGAGGCCGGTCACCCGCCCGTGCTCGCGGTCGCGTTCCGCGCCGGCGACGTGGCTGTGCAGCCGCACGTCGACGCCGGCGTCGGCGCAGAGGGAGTCGAGGACACGCTTGACGGGTTCGGGGTCGAAGACCACGCAGACGCCGTTGAAACGCTGAGGGCTGCTGACGGCCCCCTCGGCGCGGAGCGCGGCCAGGACCTCGTCGGCGATACCGAAGACGACCTGGCGGGGCGGGTCCTCGCGGGTGTAGATCCCGCAGTACGTGAGGACGTTGCGCAGGGTCGCGGCGCCGCCCAGGCAGGGGCCGCGCTCCAGGAGGAGGGTGCGGGCGCCCGTGCGGCTCGCGGCCACCGCGGCGGCGACGCCGGCGGAGCCCCCGCCGGCGACGACCACGTCGTATTTCTCTGTCATCTGCATGTGCCTCTGTGTCGGATGGAGGGTGGGAAAGAACAGGCAGGGGGCGCAGGGCCCGGGCACAGGGGCCCAGGGGTGGGAGGCGGGCCCCCCGGGGGCGGGAGCGGGGGCGCCGGCGCTTCAGGCGGTACGACGGCGTACGGCCAGTTCGTCGCCGCCCGCCGGGTGCCGTCCGGATGCGGGGTGGGGCAGCCAGCCGCGTTGGCCGGTGACGACACCCAGCTGGAAGCGGCTCCTGGCGCCGTGGCGGGTGAGGAGTCCGGCCGCGATGCGCCGCACGGTCCGCAGGGACACGCCGAGTCGTCGGGCCGCCACCTCGTCGGTGAGTCCTTCGCCGAGCAGCGCCAGCAGTTCGCGCTCCTGGTCGTCGAGGTCGTGGTGACGCTGTACGGAGACGGACGTGGTGGCCGCAGCCGGGAGCGCGGCCTCCCATGCGTGTTCGAAGAGGGCGGTCAGGGCCGCGACGAGGGCAGGTGAGGTAACGAGTTCGGCGTGCGGAGCGGTTGCGTTTGCGGTTCCGGTCACCGAAGCCGAAGTCGAAGTCGAAGTCGCATCAGCGTCCGTAGCCGTAGCCGTTGGAGCCGCACCCCCGCCGCCCCCGCCGGCGACGACGGCGGCGGTCCGGTCCACGACGGTGACGGCGAGGGGAACGGTCGCGGCCGTACGCACCTCGGCGCCCGCGTCGGCGAGGCGGCGGCCGTGCAGGTGGTGCGTGTCGTGCCGGGCCGCGGCAAGGTGCAGGGCGCGGACGCGGATGCCGAGGGCGGGCGCGGCCTCGAGGGCGCCGGCGCCCTTGCCGTTCTGGAGGAGATGAGGGACACGGGGGTCGCCGGGGAGCGCGACGAGGATCTCGTCCGTGGCCCGGCGGCAGAGCCCGTCGAGGGCCAGGCGTATCTCCTCGCGGCCTTCGAGCCTGGTCACGCCGGTGTCGTCGGGGGACCGGCCCGGGCGGTGGGCCGCCAGGAGGGACATGACCGCGGAACGGCTCGCGTCGACCTCCCGGCGCCGGAGGTCGAGTTCGGCCTCCTGGCGGTCGAGGAGGGCGCCGAGCCCGAGCTCGGGTGCGACGGCACACCACGTGCGGTGGTTGCCGGGGCGGCGGCGGACGAGGCTCAGGCGGGCGAGCCGCGCGAGGGCGGCACGGACGCTGGTCTCCTCCTGGCCCACCCGGGCAGCGAGTTCACCGACATCCGATTCCCCGAGTTCGAGAAGCACTCGGTAGACGGGCTGCATTCGGGTGTCTATCCCCAGTGTGTGCACCAGACAGTTCCCTTCGACCCATGACCGGCGCTCCAGGATTCCACCGGGAACAGCCCGAGTACGGACAAGAGTTGATCCGAGACGACCAGAGAACCACTGGATATTGACCCCTACCAATAATTCCCATCCCCTACCGGGGGCGAGCAGGGGTGCTTGGAGGGCGGAACACGAACAACAATCGAGTCGGATCGAGACGAGAGGTGTGCCGATGACACAGACCACCGCCTTTTCCGTGGCGACGACTAACAGCCCCGTCCGACTCGAAGGAGGACCTACCGAACTTTCCGGAACGGTGAATCTGACAGACTTCCGCGAGGTGATCCTCTCGGAGGAGAAGATCAAGATCCGCCACGGAAACGGCTACGAGCACTACACGCCGGCCGACTCCGCGACCGCGGTTTTCCAGTGGGTCGGCCGCACCAAGATCGCCGAGTAGCGCCCGGACGGACCGTGGCCGCCTGCCCGGCCGCACCACGTGAGCCCCCGGTCCTGTCCCCGCCACAGCGAGGGACAGGACCGGGGGCTCGATCATGCCGGCGTCACGCCGCGCTGAACCGCTCGTCGATGAACGCGAACAGCTCGTCGTCGGAGGCGGCGTCGAGGTCCTCACGCACACCGGCCGCCGAGCCCTCGTCGGACGGGTCGTCGAAGCCGTCCGCGAACCCGTCCGGGTAACCGGTCGGAAGTCCGTCCTCGAGACCGCCCGAAGAGGCGGCCTCGTGCCATCGCGACAGCAGGCTCTGCAGCCGCTGCGTCATGGCCTCCCTGGCCTTCCCGTCCGGCGTCGCGGCCCTCACCCGTTCCGGAGTGAGCCCCTCGAAGAGCTCCTCCAGCCGGCGCAGCTCCGCGTCGAGGTCCGCATCCCGCCCCGCGGCACGGTCGACGGGCCCGAGGAGACCGAGCACGTGGGTGGCGAGCTCGTCGGGGGTCGGCTGGTTGAAGACCAGGGTGGCGGGCAGGCGCAGTCCCGTGACGGCGTTGAGGCGGTTGCGCAGTTCGACGGCGGTCAGCGAGTCGAAGCCCATCTCGCTGAACGTCTGCCGCGCCCCCACCCGGTGCCCGGCCGCGTGCCCGAGCACCGACGCCACCTCGCTCGCGACCACATCGAGCACCGCGGCATGGCGCTTGTCCGGGGCGGCCTCGGCGAGCCGGTCCAGCAGGGTCCGCTCCGTCACGGCACCGGCACCGGCACCGGCGTCCGAGGCGGCCGCCCGCGGCGGAACGGCCCGTACGAGCTGCCGCAGGAGAGGCGGTACCGTCCCGGCCTCGGCCGCGTTCCGCCGCCACGCGGGCAGGTCCAGGACGACGGGCACCAGCGCGGCCGGCCGCCCGTCGGCCACGGCCGCGTCGAACAGTTGGAGGCCACGGGCCGCCGGCATCGGTTCCATCCCGGAACGCCGTATCCGCCGCACGTCCGCCTCGCTCAGGCTCCCCAGCATGCCGCTCTCCGCCCAGGGCCCCCACGCGAGGGAGGCGGCGGGCAGTCCGAGCGCCCGGCGGTGCTGGGCCAGCGCGTCCACATAGGCGTTCGCCGCCGCATAGTTGGCCTGCCCCGGTGCACCGAGCACACCGGCGATGGACGAGAACAGTACGAAGAAGGACAGGTCCAGGCCGGCCGTGAGGTCGTGCAGATGCCGGGCGGCGTCCGCCTTCGGCCGGAACACCCGAGCCACGCGCTCCGCCGTCAACGACCCCAGCACACCGTCGTCCAGGACCCCGGCCGTGTGCACCACACCGGCCAGCCGACGGCCGCCGGACGTGATCGACGCGACGAGCGCGGCCAACGCCGTACGGTCCGCCACGTCACACGCCTCGACGCGTACGGTCGCACCCGCCTCGCGCAGTGCGGCGACGAGCTCCGCCGTACCGGGCGCCTGCGCGCCGCGACGGCTGACGAGGACGAGATCACGCGCTCCCCCGGCCGCGACCAGGTGCCGCGCCACGAGCCCGCCCAGCGTGCCCGAGGCGCCCGTCACCAGGACCGTACCGTCGACGTCCAAACGCCCCCGGTCACCGTCGTCGAGCGCGTCGGCCCGTACGAGACGGGCGCCGTACGGCACCCCGTCGCGTACGACGAGCTGTGGTTCGTCCAGGTGCGCCAAGGCGGCCAGGTCGTCGACGGAGCCGTCCGTGTCGACCAGGACCATACGGCCCGGGTGCTCGGACTGGGCGGACCGTACGAGCCCCCACACGGCGGCGGCCCCCAGGTCGGGAACATCGCCGCCGTCGGGAGCGACCGCCCCGCAGGTGACCACGACAAGCCGCCGCCCTTCGGGACGCTCCTCGCTCAGCGCGACCTGCAGCCGCTCCAGGACACGAGTCACGCGGTGGTGGACGTCGGCCTCCGCGTCCGCAACGGTCAGCACCTCCCACCCGTCGGCGTCACCGACACCGACACCGCCACCGACATCGCCGTCGGCACCGACACCGGCACCGGCACCGACACCGGCCGGCGGCTCGCCCAGCGGCACCCAGTCGACCCGGAACAGGGCATCGCCGGGGAACCCGCCACGCCCCGCCGCCGCCAACTGGTCCCGCGTCACCGGACGCAGCGCCAGCGACCCCACCGACGCCACGGGAGCCCCGGTACCGTCCGCGAGGACCACGGACACACCCTTACCGTCGGAACCTGAGGGGTCCGAAGGATCTGGAGGACCTGTGGGATCTGAAGGGCCTGAGGGTTCTGAGGGTTCTGAGGGGGCGATCCATACGCGGAGCCGCCGGGCGCCCACCGCGTGGAGCCGCACGTCACTCCACGCGAACGGCAGCCCCACGCTCGGCCCCTGGCCGGCATCGGCATCCCGGCCGGGCGCCGGACCGAGGCCGACGGGATGCAGGGCGGCGTCCATGAGCGCCGGGTGCACGCCGTAACCGTCGACGTCACCGGCCTGGACTTCGGGGCCGTCCGGCAGGACAACCTCGGCGAACACCTCGTCCCCACGCCGCCACATCGCCCGCAGCCCCCGGAACGCCGGCCCGTACTCCAGGCCGAGCCCGTCCAGTTCCGCGTACATCGTGTCGACACCGACCTCCTCGGCGCCGGCCGGGGGCCACTCCTCCAGGGACACGGCCGCGGCCGGGGACGCGTCCTTCAGAACCCCAGTGGCGTGCAGCACCCATGGTCCGCCGCCGTCCTCACCGGACGTCCGGGAGTGGACACGCACGGCCCGCCGCCCCTCCGCGTCGGGCGGCTCGACGGCGACCTGCACAGCCGTCGCTCCCTGACCGGGCAGCACGAGCGGCGCGCGCAGCGTGAGTTCCTCCAGTACGGGAGTGCCCACGCGCCCGCCCGCATGCAACGCCCAGTCGACCAGGGCCGTGCCCGGCACCAGCTGGGTGCCCATGACGACATGATCGGCGAGCCAGGCGTGCGAGGTCGCGGACAGGCTGCCCGTGAAGAGAGCGACCTCGGAGCCCGCCACCTCGGCCCTGGCCCCGAGCAACGGATGCTCTGCGGGCTCCAGCCCGAGCCCCCGAGCGTCCATGCCCCCGCCGGACGGGGACTCCAGCCAGTAGTGCTGGCGCTGGAAGGCGTAGGTGGGGAGGTCGGTGCGCTGGGCGCCGGTGCCCGCGTAGTACGTCGTCCAGTCGACCCGGGTGCCGTGGACGTGGAGCTCGGCGAGGGCGGTGACGACCGCTTCGGTTTCGGGGCGGTTCTTGCGCAGCGCCGGGACGAATACCGCGTCAGCGGTGGTGTCCTGGGCCATGGCGGACAGGACACCGCCCGGACCGAGCTCCAGGTACGTGGTGACGCCCTGGGATTCCAGGTGTCCGATGCCGTCGGCGAAACGGACGGCCTCGCGGACGTGGCGGACCCAGTAGTCGG
>NZ_JBLMKT010000006.1:0-8509 GCF_047779955.1 Streptomyces lothianensis
GCCCGTCGACGAGTGAACGTCATGTGGGCCCTGATCCGTGACGGACGGTGTTACCGAGATGAACTCCCAGTCACAGCGGCGGCTTGACAACATCATTAGGAGGTGAGGAATCCCGGCCTCGGAGGGATAGCTCCGCGATGGCGGCAATGCGTCCGACCTGTTCTCGTAGCCGGGCAAGCTCAGCGGCCTGCTGCGGTCCTGCCACGATGTCGGACAGGGCGGCGATGACGGTTTCCTGGTGGTCGCCGGTGTCCAGGACCTGGGCGGCACGGCGGAGCAGAATGGCATCCACGCTGACCAGGCGGCTCGAATCCGGCGCTGATGGAGTGGTGGGCTCGGGGATCGGCGGGGTCCCGTGGCGGGCTGCGGGCGGTGCCGGAGCAGGTGCGAGTTCGGCCGTCGGCGAGGGTTCGGGCGCAACGCTGTCGGGGCTGCCGAGCACTGTGACCACAGGCTTCCGATAGCAGACGCCTCTACCCGTCTTGTTCGTGTAGACGACGAGTTCCATGGCGAGGTCGCAGACGGCTGGGCCGCCGATACGCTCCGGCGCGTCCGTCAGCTCGGAGAGCTGGGCCGCCATCGGCCACGAGCTCGTCATGAAGTGGAATGTGCCGAGCTCGGGTGCCGCTGCGATCTGGAAGGTGATGTCGACGGAGGGCGTCGGGCCGCGACCATTCCTGGCCGCCAGCTTCCTGTCCGCAAGGAGCGGAGGGCAACCGCAGGGCTGGCCCTTTCTTCTCTTCCGGTGACAGGTACTCCATGCCGTCGCACTCGTGGACGATGCCTTTACTGCCCCAGAGGGCCATACGCGCCGCCCCCGCGCCAGGTCCGTCCAGGAGAACGCGTACGCTCTCGCGGCTCGTCAGAACTTCGTAGGCAAGGCCGCCGCTTCCTCCTCCGTTCGGTTGAGGCTCGCCACCCGGTAGCTCGGCGACCCGGGCGGCCACATCGGCATCGTCGGTGGTGACACGCCAGCGCTTCACCTCCCTGCCAAAGAGGCTGCACGCGGTGTGCCGCTGGGCCACGGCAGGGTGGTGCTGACCATAGTGCCCCCGATGGTCATGGATACGAGGGCGTACATCAGGACTGGTCATAAAGGTTCGCCAGGTCGATCAGTCGGATGTCCGGGTCGGCCGCTGCTGCGGCGTGCGCCTTGTCGTTGAATCCGGCTCCGCTGAAGCACAGGAGTTGTGTGTTGGTGGTGTCGTAGCGGCCTGCCAGGGTGATGAGGTCGCGGATGTGCCGGAGACGTTCGATGTGGGCAGCGCCCATGGTGTCGTTCCACTTGGCCTCTCCGATGGCCAGCAGTGGTGGCTTGGTGCCGTCTGCGATTCCGATGACCGCCACGTCGACCTCGTGGCCGGTACGGGCCTTGGGGTCGTGAACGACGCCGTGTCCGACGCGGGCAGGCAGTCCGCCGAGCAGTTCGGGGTCGGCGTGATGCAGGGCCCAGTCCCGGCAGACCTGCTCGAAGTGGGGCCCGAGGACGTTGCTGACGAAGCGGCGACGGCTGGCTTGCCAGACCCGTGCCGCGCTGCCGGGGCGTTCGAGCTGGTCCCAGACCGGTCGCATGATCGCGTGGTAGAAGCCGATCAGTGGTTCGGCGATGCGGTAGGTGGGGCGGTTGTCGCGGAAGGCGTCCGCGTCCCGGTGCAGCAGACCGGCGTCTTCGAGGACGTTGATGGGGTGGGCGATGTCGGTGGCTTTGCGTTCCAGGTAGCCGGCCATGCCCCCGCGTGTCGCGTTGCCGTCGGCGACGGCGGCCAGGACGGATAGGTACAGGGCGGTGTCACGAAGGTCGGGTTCTTCGGCCAGCAGATACCGGGCCTCGCGGAAGAGGGGGGTTTCGGGGTTGAGGACGGTGCGGACGACCCAGTCGTCGAAGTCGTCCGGACCCTTTGGCGTGTCGCCGCGTGCGAATTCGCGCCGATAGGCCGGGGTGCCGCCCACGATCGCGTTCACCTTCATGGCCAAGTGTGGGTCGGTGATGCCCCAGAACTCGGCGGCGAGGCGGTGGTCCAGGGGGCGGACGACCAGCTCCAGCCCGGCCCGTCCGCGCAGTGGGGCGTTACCTGAGAGCAGTTTGCCCATGAAGGACAGGGCCGAGCCGCACAGCAGCAGCCGGGTACGGGAGCCGGTGCGCTGGTCACGCAGGGGCCGCCACGCCTCCTGGATGATCGAGGGCAGCTCGGGGTTGGCCTTGGCGAGGTACGGAAACTCGTCGATCACCACGGGGACGGGCCGCTCGGAGCCGAGGGCGAGCAGCGCGTCGACGGCCTCTGCCCAGTTGGCGAAGTGGAACGGGCTGGCAGGACGGACGTGGGCGGTCAGCGCCGAGCTGATCCGCCGTAGCGACTCGGCATCGGCGGCCTCGGTCGCACCGAAATAGAACCCTCCGGCGGCACGGCAGGCGGCATCCAGCAGGAAGGTCTTGCCCTGGCGGCGGCGCCCGGAGACCACGCCCAAAGTCGCGCCGGGCTGCGGATCGGTGATGAACCGGCTCAGCGCCGACCACTCGTAATCGCGGTCGAACATCTCAGCAGGCTTGTCCACGAGTGCTCCAGATGTAGAAGTACGTCTACATAAAACATACTCCTACTTCTGGGAAGCTCGTGGTGTGCATGCCCTCGCCCCTGACGCATACCGTCCTCTCTGCTCCACGGCGATAAATGTCGTGAATGTCGCAAATGAATGAGACCAAAAAACTGAGACCAGGGCATGCCGAAGACCCCGGCCGCTGAAGCGGTCCGGGGTCTTCGTTTCGCCTGGTCAGGCGACTGCGGAGGATACGCGATTCGAACTCGTGAGGGGTTGCCCCCAACACGCTTTCCAAGTCTTCGTCCGGGGGTTCCGGGGTATACGGGAACGTCCTGACCTACGGTTTGGCAGTGGCGGGAGGGGCTTGTGAACGGCGCTGTACGGCGGTGAATGCAACCAGAACTGCAACCACCGCCGACCTATTTGCCGCCTTCCGGGCCGTACCACTGGAGGGCCTGACCTGTCACCGCGGCGATGCACTCGAAGTCGTGGTCGCGGTGCAGGAGGGTGAGCCCCTGCAGCTCAGCCGTCGCGGCGACGACGAGATCCACCGCGCCCGCGCTGCGGTGCCTGCCCTGTCTGGTGAGGGCCTCCTGGACCTGCCAGGCGCGGTCATAGGCGCGGTCGTCGACGGGAACCCAGCCGAAGATCAGCCGCATGTCCTCGATGCCCCGCGCCCGGTCGGCCGCCGACCGGGCACTGTAGAAGAATTCGAGCTCGGTGATCGGGCACGTCGCGATGAGCCCGGCTGCTGCCGCCTGATCCCAGCCGTACTGCTCCGCGTCCCCGCGCAGGAAGCGTGCGAGCGCGCTTGTGTCGATCAGGAACTGTGCCGCGTTCACCGCCGGTAGTTTCCCTTGTCCTCGAAGAGCTCCAGGTCGAACGCGCCCTCGTCGGCCGCGGCGCGGAGCCGGGTGAGGGCCAGGGCGCGGCGCCGGTTCTCCAGCACCTCGCGCAGTGCGGTGTTGACGGTCTCCTTCTTGGTGCTCGTCCCCAGAGCTTTCGCCACGTCCGCGACCAGCTCGTCGTCGAGATCGATAACGGTCCGAGCCATATTGCACCTCCAGGTATCAAGTGTGGAGGCAAGTATATCTCTCTCGATGTGTGGGGTGTTCCGTACGGGGCTGTATGCGCGGTCTATGCGGGCATGACGCTGTAGATCCGGGAGAGGGTGAAGACCCGCTCGTCCTCCCTCAAGTGGCACCAGGCTTCGAGATAGGGCGGGTCGAGGGCGAGGCGACTGAGGGTGCGGATGGTGCGGCTTCCTGTGGCGGCGATGTACTCGACCGTAATGGCCGTACCGGCGTCGAGGGCATGGGCGAGCTGGCGGACATCGCTGTACGACAGCCGCTTCGTGTGCCAGGCGACGATTTCCTCGGTATCAGTGCCGTAGGGGACTCCGCTGCCGAATGGGTCGGGGTTCGGGGCCTGGGGCGGGGCGGCCAGCAGCCGGGTGGCCAGGGCGCTCAGATCGACGGCGACCGGGGCTTTCGCCGCGCGGGTGGCCGCGCTCCTCAGGCCCGGCTTGGCGCCGGTCCCGCGCGGGGCCGGGACGGGAGCGGTGGCCCGCTGAGGCCGGACCTTTTCGATGCGTACGGCTCCATCGGTCGTCTCGACGACGGGCGCGTAACCCTCGGTCCGGAGTGCTGTGAGGGTTTTCTCCAGCGGGCTGCGACTGACCAGCACCGTCGGCGCGAGCTGCCGCAGGCCGATTCGGGAGAGCTTGCGGTGGGCCGCGATCTCGGCCAGCAGAGCGGGCTCCTCGCTGTGGATGACGCAGGCGGCGGTGCCGATGCGTACGCGGCCGTGCCCTCGCGCGGTGTCGGCGATGAGATAGGACAGGGGCTGCGGCAGGGACCCAGTGGCGACCGTGGCCAGATCGTCTGTGATGCCGTCCGGGGTGTGGCCGGCGTCCAGGGCCCGGCGGATGCCGGCGGCGCTGAACCGCCACACCGAGGCCGTGCCGCTGGTCTCCCGGTCGGCAACGGAGTCCAGGAGGGCGGTGAGCCGCGCGGTCGGGGTGCCGGTGACGACGGCGGTCAGGTCGGCGCCGATCCGGGCCGTTCCGGTGGCCTTGGGCAGTAGCCCCCGACCCGCGACGGTCAGCTTTTCGGTGTCGTCGGCCAGCAGCGCGGCACCGACGGGCGACAGAACGCCGCGGGCGAGTACGCCGAGCAGCTCGGCCTCGCGGATCACAGCGGCGAACGGTGTTTCGTCCTGCGGCGAAGAGTCGGCGAGCGGGCGGTGCCAGGCCACGAGCGGCCCCAGATCCGTGGTGACCTTGGCCCCCTGTCCTGCCGGGAGTTCCCCCGCCGCCGCGAGCAGCCCGTGCCGGGCCTGCAGGCAGCCACCGCAGGGCGGCTCTCCGGCGAGTACGGGGAGTGCCTTGTTGTCCTCGTCGCGCGCCCGGGAGGGGGTGAGCGCCAGGTCCCGCCACGCCTGAAGCAGCCCGACGAACTGCTGCCAGGGTTCCTCCTCCGCCCAGGCGTCGTATGCCTCAGTGGGTGCGACGCGGTCGCCGTCGAGCCCCAGCAGCCCGGCCGCGTACGCGGTCTCCAGGGTGATCCGTACCACGGCGTCATCGGCCTGTGTGACCTTGCTGATCCGGGTCAGTTCGCGTGCGCCGATCCCACCGGACTTCAGCCGGGCCGGTGGAGCCGCCGAGCAGGCCGAAAGCACCGAGGCGGCATGGGCCGCGAACGCCGTGGCCGCTGCCGCCGCCTCTTGGTCCACCTCCGCCTCGGTCACGGACACCAGCCGCAGGGAAGGCGGGACGGCCTCGAACGGGGCGTGCCAGCCGGGTCCGCGCAGCGCGAGCGCCACCTCGGCAGGCATGCGGGCCGGGCCGTAGCGGCGTCGGTCCTGGATGAGGAGTCCGCGGTCCAGTGCCCATTGCTCGCCCGGCCCGGGTTCGGCCCCCGGAGCCCCGAACGCAATGAACCGCGGCTCGCTCAGCGCAGACCGCGCGCGGAGCTCAAGGAGTTCACGGGCCGCGGCGGGGGCCTTCGCGACCACCGAGGCGATCAGTTCCGGATCGCTGTGGTGTTCCGTCATGGCGACCAGCCGCTGCTGCTTGGAGCTGGGCGGCTTGATGCCCAACGCCGCCAGCATGCCACGGAGTTCATCCGAGGTCGCCCCCGTCAGCAGCCCCTCCAGCGGCGCGTCAAGACCTAGTGGAGCGTCCCACGACTGCCGCAACGGTGCGGCCAGGCGCAGCGTTCCGTTGCCGTCCGGCCAGACCAGTGCGTGATCCGACAGCACTTCCAGCGTCTCGTCCAGTCCGCGAGCGGCACCGGAGGCCGTCGCGCCCAGCAGCTCCGCCAGCGCGTCGCGTGTCGCGCGCGTCCCGAGGGCAGCCAGCGCTTCGGCCGCCTGCAAGCACGGCAGCGCGAGCCGCGGCAACGCGAGTGCCACCGAACCCGGGCGCTGCAGACGGTCCGCCAACTCCCCCACCGAGCGCGGGTCCGGAGGGGACACCGTGTCCCTCCGCGCCGCGAGCACACGCGCCAGGCGCGCGCCGTCAAGACCGCGCAGCCACGCCGCCAGCGTTGATCCGGACGCCATTGAGAACACCCCGCCAGGTACAAGGAACATGCCGGTGCCGGACCTCGGGGCCCCGGGCGGGCTCCAGGATGGCGCATCCGATGGTCCGCATGTGTGGGCCGGCGGAACGTTCCCACTCATGAGCGCTCTTCCGAGGCGCACAGTAAACGGTTGCCTGTCGAGATGTCTTGAATGGGCGGTTGTAAATGCAACCACAACTGCAACCGGCGCACGCCGAGAAGCCGAGCCACAATCGTGGCTCGGCTTCTCGTTTCGCCTGTTCAGGCGACTGCGGAGGATACGAGATTCGAACTCGTGAGGGGTTGCCCCCAACACGCTTTCCAAGCGTGCGCCCTAGGCCTCTAGGCGAATCCTCCGCGGCAAACAATACAAGACGTTGAGGAGTGCTCGCGAACCCGTTCCCCGCGGCCGGGTCCTTGATCGGGACGGGGTCGTTCGCACGGCCCCGTATCGGGTAGTCTTGGCGCAGCCCCTCACGTGGCGCTATCTGACTGAACTCCCCCAGGGCCGGAAGGCAGCAAGGGTAGGTTGGCTCTGGCGGGTGCGTGGGGGGCGTTCGCGTTCCCGGGCGCATCGCGGTCCGTGGTGTCAGTGGGGGCCGATAACCTCGTATACGTGTCGTCCCTTGCGCTGTATCGCCGTTATCGCCCGGAGTCGTTCGCCGAGGTCATCGGGCAGGAGCATGTGACCGACCCGCTGCAGCAGGCGCTGCGGAACAACCGGGTCAATCATGCGTACCTGTTCAGTGGCCCGCGCGGCTGCGGCAAGACGACGAGCGCGCGCATCCTCGCCCGCTGTCTCAACTGTGAGCAAGGTCCCACTCCCGACCCGTGCGGTGAGTGCCGGTCCTGCCGGGATCTGGCGAGGAACGGCCCCGGGTCGATCGACGTCATCGAGATCGACGCCGCGTCCCACGGTGGTGTGGACGATGCGCGTGACCTGCGGGAGAAGGCCTTCTTCGGGCCGGCCTCCAGCCGGTACAAGATCTACATCATCGACGAGGCCCACATGGTCACGTCGGCGGGCTTCAACGCCCTGCTCAAGGTGGTCGAGGAGCCGCCGGAGCACCTCAAGTTCATCTTCGCGACGACCGAGCCCGAGAAGGTCATCGGGACCATCCGTTCGCGTACGCACCACTACCCGTTCCGCCTCGTCCCGCCCGGCACCCTGCGCGAGTACCTGGGAGAGGTCTGCGGCAAGGAGGACGCCCCGGTCGAGGACGGCGTACTGCCGCTGGTCGTACGGGCGGGTGCGGGGTCCGTGCGTGACTCGATGTCCGTGATGGATCAGCTGCTCGCCGGTGCGGGTGCGGACGGTGTGACATACGCCATGGCCACCGCCCTGCTCGGCTATACGGACGGTTCGCTGCTCGATTCCGTCGTCGAGGCGTTCGCGGGCGGGGACGGCGCCGCGGCCTTCGAGGTCGTGGACCGCGTCATCGAGGGCGGGAACGATCCGCGCCGTTTCGTGGCCGACCTGCTGGAGCGGCTGCGTGACCTGGTGATCCTGGCGGCCGTTCCGGACGCGGCGGACAAGGGGCTCATCGACGCCCCCGCCGATGTCATCGAGCGGATGCAGGCCCAGGCGCAGGGTTTCGGTGCCGCCGAGCTCAGCCGCGCCGCCGATCTGGTCAACGAGGGGTTGACCGAGATGCGCGGCGCCACCTCGCCGCGCCTGCAGCTGGAGCTGATCTGCGCGCGCGTGCTGCTTCCGGCGGCGTACGAGGACCAGCGCTCCATGCTGGCGCGGATCGACCGGCTGGAGCGGAGCGGGCCGGTCGCGGGGGCCGGTGCCGGCGGGTTCGTCGGTGTCGGGTCCGGGGCGGGTGCCGGGTCCGGGGCCGGGGACGGGGCCGGTGGCGGACCGGGGGTCGGGGGGCAGGTGCCCTCGATGGGGTACGTGCCCGGGGCCGATGCGCATGCTCCCGTGGAGCCGTCGGCTCCCGTGCCGCCCGGTGGGGGTGCGGCTGCGGCGCGTGCGGCGGTGCGAGGGGTTACGGGGGCGCAGGCGGCGCCTCAGGGGCAGGCGGCCCAGGGACAGCAAGCGCAGGGGCAGTCGCCTCAGGGGCAGTCATTCCAGGGCCAGGCACTGCAGGGGCAACCGGTGCAGCCTCAGGCCGCTCAGCCTCAGGCCGCTCAGCCTCAGTCCGCTCAGCCTCAGTCCGCTCAGCCTCAGGCCGCTCAGCCTCAGTCCGCTCAGCCTCAGGCCACCCCGCCTCAGGCTGCGCAGGGTTCCGCTCCGGCTGCCGGTCCGGAGGCCGAGTCCGCGGGCCACACCGCTCAGGCGGCGCCCCAGCAGCCCGCCGCGACCGAAGCCCCGGCCGCTCCCGCGCGCCCCGGCGCCTGGCCGGGCGCCGCGGCCCCCGGCTCCGGCGGTGGCGGTGGCGAGCGCCGTCCCGGCGAGATCG
>NZ_JBLMKT010000091.1:0-8161 GCF_047779955.1 Streptomyces lothianensis
GCTCCGCCTGCGCAGCCAGAGCACGCTCGCTCTTCGCCGACAGCACCCACGGGACAGCGGAGGTTCGCAGCGCCGGGGCGTCGGCCTGTTCGGACTGGTCGGACTGGTCCGGCTGGTCGGACTGGTCGGCCTGGTCCGGCTGGTCGCCCTGGTCGGGCTCGGCTGCCGCGTTCTCGGCCTCCGTCGCCTCCTCCGGTGCCTGTTCCACGATGATGTGCGCGTTCGTGCCGCTCATGCCGAACGAGGACACACCCGCACGGCGCGGCGCGCCGGTCTCCGGCCACGTGGTCTCCTCGCGGAGGAGTGCGACGGCGCCGGAGGCCCAGTCGACGTGCGGGGTCGGCTCGTCGGCGTGCAGGGTCTTCGGCAGGACGCCGTGGCGCATGGCCATGACCATCTTGATGACGCCACCCACTCCGGCGGCGCCCTGGGTGTGTCCGATGTTCGACTTGAGGGAGCCGAGCCACAGCGGGCTGCCGCCCTCGGGCCGTTCCTGGCCGTACGTCGCGAGCAGCGCCTCGGCCTCGATGGGGTCGCCGAGCCTGGTGCCGGTGCCGTGGGCCTCGACGGCGTCGATGTCCGAGGCGGTGAGGCGGGCGTTGGCGAGGGCGTCGAGGATGACGCGCTGCTGGGAAGGGCCGTTGGGCGCGGTCAGGCCGTTGGAAGCTCCGTCCTGGTTGACGGCGGAGCCGCGTACGACGGCAAGGACGTCGTGGCCGTTGCGGCGGGCGTCGGAGAGTCGTTCCAACAGCAGGATGCCGACGCCCTCGGACCAGGCGGTGCCGTCGGCGGCGGACGAGAACGCCTTGCAGCGGGCGTCGGCGGCGAGGCCGCCCTGTTCGCTGAAGCCACCGAAGGCGCTGGGCGTCGACATGACGGTGGCGCCGCCGGCGAGGGCGAGGGAGCACTCTCCGTTGCGCAGCGCCTGCGCGGCGAGATGGATGTTGACGAGGGAGGTGGAGCAGGCCGTGTCGACGGACACGGCGGGGCCTTCGAGGCCGAGCGTGTAGGCGATGCGGCCGGACACGACGCTGGCGGCCGTGCCGGTGAGAATGTAGCCCTCGGTGCCGGGCGGCGGGGGCGCGAGGAGGTGGGAGTAGTCCTGGCCGGTGGTCCCGGTGAAGACTCCGGTGCGGGTGCCCGCGAGGGAGTCGGGGGTGATGCCGGCAGCTTCGAGTGCTTCCCAGGCGACCTCGAGGAGGAGCCGCTGCTGCGGGTCCATGGCGAGGGCCTCGCGCGGCGAGATCCCGAAGAAGGCAGGGTCGAAGTCGGTGGCGTCGTGGACGAAGCCGCCTTCTTCACGGAAGGCGGCGGCGCCGTCCGGCGCGCCGGACGGCCAGCCGCGGTCCCGGGGGAAGCCGGTCATCGCGTCGGTGCCGTCGGCCACGAGTCGCCACAGCTGCTCGGGCGTGCGTACGTCTCCCGGGTAGCGGCAGCCCATCGAGACGATGGCGATGGGCTCGCTGCCGCGGGCTTCCACCTCCCGCAGGCGCTGGCGTGTCTGGTGCAGGTCCGCCGCGACCAGTTTCAGGTAGTCCCGGAGCGTCTCTTCGTTCGCCATTCATCCCCACCCTGGGCAGCAGCCAGCGCATTGCGTCCACGCAGAGCCCCGGGGAATTCCCGTGTTCCTCCGCAGAAGGCTGCGGACTTCAGGAGTTTCCGGGGGCTCTGCAGTTCCCGGAGAGGGAAAATACCGACGCGCACCGGTTCGGCACTCGAGTCCGCCTCGAGTGGTGTGCGCATGCGCACTGCGCATGCTCCTCGGATTTCCCCTCGACGGAGACCTCGCTCGACAGAGATCTCGACGGGACGCTAGTCCAGCCGTTCAGGCACCCTCAACCCCTGAATTCAGAGGAAGGGGAGCCCCCTAACCGGCGCGAGAATGAAAGGGGTTCAGTTCCAGAAAGCGGGAACGGGCGGCCGGACGGCGGCGACGCCTGCGACGGCCGCCATGCCGGCGACGTGCTGGGCGAGCTCAAGAGACTGTTCGCGGTTGAGGCGGGGGTCGCAGGCGGACTCGTAGCGGAACGGCAGGTCGTCGTGGCCGAGGCCGGCGGCACCGCCCACGCACTCGGTGACGTCCTGACCGGTCATCTCCAGGTGGATACCGCCGGGGTGGGTGCCGAGGGCGTGGTGGACCTCGAAGAAGCCTCTGATCTCGTCGAGGATCGCGTCGAAGGCGCGGGTCTTGTGGCCGGACGGGGAGGTGTACGTATTGCCGTGCATCGGGTCACAGACCCAGCCGACGCACGCCCCGGAGGCCGTCACCTTCTCGACGAGCAACGGGAGTTGTCCGCGTACGGCGTCGGCTCCCATGCGGACGACGAAGGTGAGCCGGCCGGGCTGCCGGTCGGGGTCCAGGCGGTCGGCGATGGCCAGGAGCTCGTCGGGCTCGGCCGTGGGACCGACCTTCACGGCGACCGGATTGGCGACCCCGGCCAGGAAGGCGATGTGCGCGCCGTCGGGATCCCGGGTGCGTTCACCGGCCCACAGAAGGTGGCCGGTTCCTGCGTATGTCCTGCCCGTCAGGGCATCGACCCGGGTCAGCGGGGTCTCGTGGTCGAGGAGCAGCGCCTCGTGGGAGACGTAGAACTCCTCCGGGACCTCCGCGGCGGCGGTGGAACGGCCGTCGACAAGGGTGCGGACGGTGTTCATGGTCGCAGCGGCTGCCTGGTGGGCGCGCAGCATCCGGTAGGGGTCGGCGGTGCGGGCCTCGGGGGTGAAGTCCGGGCCGTTGACCGAATCGCCCCGGTACGAGGGCAGGGTGACGCCGTCGCGGGTCTCGTACGGACTGGAGCGGGGCTTGGCGAACTGGCCCGCCATCCGGCCGACCACGACCACGGGCCGCAGGACTGAGCCGGACAGGATCGCCGCCATCCGGGCGAGGGTGTCGAGCCGGCGCTCGATGTCGTCCAGGGACGTGTGCAGCGGCTCGGCGCAGTCGCCGCCCTGGAGGAGCAGGGCGCGGCCTTCGGCGACCGCGGCCAGGCGGCGCCGCAGGAGGTCACTCTCCCGCGGCATGACGATCGGCAGGCTCGCCGCGAGGCGGCGTACGACCTCGTCCAGAGCCCCCGGGTCGGGCCACTCCGGCTGCTGAGGAACGGAATTCGGCAGAAGTTTCTGCGGACGTTGCTGACGTTGCGGACGTTGCAGTCTTTGCATCAGGCGGCCTCGTGATGTCGCAGGGGAAGTCCATACGCCGGCCGGACCAGCAGGCACGACGATCGTCCTGCCGCACGGAAGACCGTCGGAAGACAGTTGCTGCACAGGTAATCCAGAGGAGCTCGAATTCCGCTGGATCGCCGCTGGAATCCTTACGGATTCCCTGATGAATCCCTGGTCAGAAGGCATCCGGAGTTGCCCGAGGTTCGACTGTTAGGGGTTGTGGGCGGCACATCCGCTGCATAACTTCGCCTGTCGAGGGCGATCATGGGTGCTTTAGATGACGCCGCCTGTCGGCCGCTGTTTCCGTCGTCCATGGGCTCGATCCGGACACAGGCCCGATCGCCATGAACGGACGGACGAGAGAGCGACGGCTCCCAAGAGGGCGGAACGTTTCCATGACGAGTGAAGAAAAGCTGCTTGATCACCTGAAGTGGATGACCGCTGAGCTGCGCCAGGCGAAGCAGCGTCTGCGCAAGGCAGATTCGGGTGTGCCGGAACCGATCGCGATCGTAGGCATGAGCTGCCGCTACCCGGGCGGTGTCGAATCGCCCGAGTCCCTGTGGCGGCTGGTGGCCGAGGGGACGGACGCCGTGGGCGCGTTCCCGGAAGACCGTGGGTGGGACCCGGATGATCGGGGAGGATCACACAGCGACCAGGGTGGATTCCTGTACGACGCCCCCCGGTTCGACGCCGCGTTCTTCGGGATCTCGCCGCGCGAGGCGCTCGCCATGGACCCGCAGCAGCGGATCGTCCTGGAGACGTCCTGGGAGCTGTTCGAGCGGGCCGGCATCGAACCCGAGTCGCTGCGCGGCAGCCGTACCGGCGTGTTCGTCGGCACAAACGGCCAGGACTACCCGATGCTGCTCCCGAACAGCGCCGAGAACGTCGAGGGCCACGCGGTCGTCGGCGGCTCGGCCAGCGTCATATCCGGCCGCGTCGCGTACTCGCTGGGCCTGGAGGGCCCTGCCGCGACCGTGGACACGGCGTGCTCGTCGTCGCTCGTCGCCCTGCACTGGGCCTGCCAGGCGCTGCGCAACCAGGAGTGCTCCCTCGCCGCCGCCGGCGGTGTAGCGCTGATGTCGACGCCGGGCACCTTCCAGGAGTTCAGCCGGCAGGGTGCGATGGCCTCCGACGGCCGGTGCAAGGCGTTCGCGGACGCGGCCGACGGCACCGGCTGGGGTGAGGGCGTCGGCATGCTCCTGCTCGAGCGGCTGTCGGACGCGCGTCGCAACGGCCGGAAGATCCTCGCCGTCATCCGGGGCTCCGCGATCAATCAGGACGGCGCCAGCAGTGGCCTGACCGTCCCGAACGGCCCCGCCCAGCAGCGCGTCATCCGCGCCGCCCTCGCCGACGCGGGCCTCACCCCCGCCGACGTGGACGCCGTGGAGGCGCACGGTACGGGCACGAAGCTCGGCGACCCGATCGAGGCGCAGGCACTGCTCGCGACCTACGGCCAGGAGCGGCGGGAGGACGGCCGGCCGCTGTGGCTCGGCTCGCTGAAGTCGAACATCGGTCATACGCAGGCGGCTGCGGGTGTCGCGGGCGTCATCAAGATGGTCATGGCCATGCGCCACGGCGTCCTGCCCCGAACCCTGCACGTGGACAAGCCGTCCACGCACGTGGACTGGACGGCCGGCGCCGTGGAGATCCTCACCGCCGAGCGGCCGTGGGAACGGCCGGGCCGGCCGCGGCGCGCAGGTGTCTCGGCCTTCGGTATGAGCGGCACGAACGCACATGCCGTGATCGAGGAGGCGCCGGAGGAGGAAGCGGAGGAGTCCGCATCTACGGAGGGCGGTCGGGGACTGAGCGGCCGCCCGGTGCCGTGGCTGATCTCCGCCCGGTCGGAACGTGCCCTGGCGGACCAGGCGGACCGGCTGCGTACGCATGTGCTGAGGGCGGAACCTGCCGCGGCGCGGGAGGACATCGGGCTCTCGCTGCTGCGCACGCGTACCGCCTTCGACCACCGGGCCGTCGTCATCGGTGACGACACGACCAGCCTCACGGAACACCTGCGGGCGCTCGCCGACGGCACCCTTCCGGCCTCCGCAGTCGCGCGCGGCACGGCCGGAAACCACGGCAGGCCGGTGTTCGTGTTCCCGGGGCAGGGTGCGCAGTGGGCGGGGATGGCGGTCGGACTCCTCGACACCTCCCCGGTGTTCGCGGCCAGGATGGCCGAGTGCGCGGCAGCACTGGCCCCCCACACGGACTGGTCGCTTCTCGATGCCGTACGAGGCGTCGATGGTGCTCCGGGTTTCGACCGGGTGGATGTGGTCCAGCCGGTGCTGTGGGCCGTGATGGTGTCCCTGGCCGAGGTGTGGCGTTCCTACGGTGTCGAGCCGGCGGCTGTCATTGGTCACTCGCAGGGTGAGATTGCGGCTGCTGTGGTGGCGGGTGTGCTGTCGCTGGAGGATGCGGCGAAGGTGGTGGCGCTGCGGTCCCGGGCGATCACCGCGCTTGCGGGCCGTGGCGGGATGGTGTCGGTTACTCAGGCGGCCGATGCGGTCCGTGAGCTGATCACGGCCTGGGACGGCCGTATCTCGGTCGCGGCGGTCAACGGCCCGTCCTCCACCATCGTCTCGGGCGACGTCGACGCCCTGGACGAGCTGGTCGCGCACTGCGAGACCACCGACATCCGCGCCCGCAAGGTCGACGTCGACTACGCCTCCCACTCGGCACACGTCGAGGAGATCCGCGAGGAGCTGTCCGAGCTTCTGGCCGGGATCACCCCGCAGTCCGGAACCACCGCCCTCTACTCGTCCCTGACCGGTCGTCTCCTCGATTCCGAGACGGTGATGGACGGCACGTACTGGTACGACAACCTCCGTGCCACCGTCGAGTTCGAACAAGCCACCCGCACCGCCCTCGCCGACGGCCACACCGTCTTCATCGAAGTCAGCCCCCACCCCGTCCTCGCCCTGGGCCTCCAGGGCACCATCGAGTCCACCGGAACAGACGCCACCACCCTGGGCACTCTCCGCCGCGACGAGGGCAGCCACGCCCGCATCCTCACCTCCCTCGCCGAGCTGTGGGTGACCGGCGGCGACGTCGACTGGGAGGCCGTCTTCGACGGCACCGGCGCGCGCACCACCGACCTGCCCACCTACGCCTTCCAGCGCGAGCGCTTCTGGCCGCGCCCTGCCGCGTTCTCCGGAGACGTCGCGTCGATGGGCCTGGAAAGCGCCGAGCACCCGCTGCTCGGTGCCGTACTCACTCTGCCCGAGCCAGGCGGCGCGGTTCTGACGGGCCGTCTGTCCGTTCGTACCCACCCCTGGCTGGCCGATCACGTCGTCGACGGCCGGGTGCTCGTGCCGGGCACCGCTCTCGTCGAACTGGCGGTGCGGGCCGGTGACCAGGTGGGGCAGGGCACGCTCTCGGAACTCGTACTGGAGCAACCACTGGTCCTCCCGGAAAACGGTGCCGTCGTCGTACGCGTCGTGGTCGGTGCCGAGGGCGAGGACGGCGTCGGGAGCGGTGCGCGGCCGCTCTCCGTCTACGGACAGCCGGAGGACACCGGGACATGGACGCGGCACGCGGTCGGTGCGGTGGCCGCCTCCGCCCCGCCGGTCACTGCCGACTGGGCGGCCGTGTGGCCGCCGCAGGACGCGGAATCCGTCGATGTGAGTGACTTCTACGCCCGCTCCGAGGACACCGGTTACGGCTACGGGCCGGCGTTCCAGGGGCTGCGTGCCGTATGGCGGCGCGACGGCGAGGTGTTCGCCGAGGTCGCCCTCTCGGGTGAGGCGGCGGAGCAGGCGGGCCGGTTCGGTCTGCACCCGGCGCTTCTGGACTCCGCCCTGCACGCCGTGGGCGCGGGCGGCCTGTTCGCGGAGGATGGCGCGGCAGGTCTGCGCCTTCCGTTCTCGTGGGACGGCGTGGAGCTGTTCGCCACGGGCGCGTCGGCGCTGCGCGTGCGGCTCACGACGGAGGACGGCCGTGCCGTCTCGGTCGAAGCGGCGGACGGTACGGGAACGCCGGTGGCGTCGGTACGGTCGCTGGCCTTCCGGCCGGTCAGCGCGGAGCAGTTGGCATCGGCCGAGTCCCTGTACCGCGTGGAATGGGTGCCTGCCGCCGGTACTCCTGAGACGGACCCCGACGCGGACGTCACGGTCCTGGATGTAGCGGACGCGCAGTCGGGGACCGGCGTCCCGGAGGCGCTGCGGGACCGGCTCGTGCATGTGTTGGGGCGGGTGCAGGAGTGGTTGGCGGCTGAGCGTGACAGTGATGCGCGGCTGGTTGTGGTGACGCGTGGTGCGGTGGCGGTCGGTTCGTTCGGTGGTGATCTGGCGCTGGGGCCGGTGTGGGGTCTGCTGCGTTCGGCGCAGTCGGAGAACCTGGGCCGGATCGTGCTGGTCGACACGGATGACGCTCTGGCGGATGCTGCCGTACTCGTATCGCTGGGTGAGCCGCAGGTGGCTGTGCGGTCGGGTGGGTTGTTCGTGCCGCGTCTGGCGCGGGCGGCCGGTGGTGAGCTGGCGGTTCCGGCCGGGGTGGAGCGCTGGTCGCTGCAGAGTACGGGCAAGGGCACCCTGGAGAACCTCGCCCTGCTCCCCACCGCCGCGGACACAGACCCGGATGCGGATGCGGATGCGGACCCGGCTTCGGGTGCGGGTGTGCTGCCCGGGGGGCAGGTCCGGGTCGGGATCCGTGCGGCGGGTGTGAACTTCCGTGACGTGCTCAACGCTCTGGGCATGTATCCGGGCGATGTGCCGCTGGGTGCCGAGGGCGCGGGTGTGGTCCTGGAGGTCGGGCCCGGAGTGACGGGACTGCGGCCCGGCGACCGGGTGATGGGCCTGTTCTCCGGCTCCTTCGGCAACGAAGCCGTCGCCGACCACCGCGCTCTCACGCACATACCCGACCACTGGAGTTACACGGAGGCCTCGACCGTCCCCTCCGTCTATCTGACGGCGTACTACGCGCTGGTGGATCTGGCGGGTGTGCGGCCGGGTGAGTCGGTGTTGGTGCATGCGGCGACGGGTGGTGTGGGCACGGCCGCGGT
>NZ_JBLMKT010000092.1:0-7724 GCF_047779955.1 Streptomyces lothianensis
GCACGGTGCTCGAACGCCGTACGCGTCGACACCAGCGACCAGCCCACATCCACCGGCGAAACCCCACCGGTCGCCAACGGCAACAGCCGCTCCGCCTGACCCGCCAGCGCCTCCGGCGACTTCGCCGACAACACCCACGGAACCACCGGAAGAGCCGACGCGGCCGCGTCACGCAGTTCGGGGACCATCGTGCCGGCGTCACACGGGACGTCCCGCTTGCGCAGGGCCGTCATGGCGGCGGTCAGGTGCCGGACGGGCGAGGCGTCCTTGCGGAGTGCCGAGACCGTCAGGGCCTCGCTGTCGCCCAGGCAGGCTCGGCCGAGCGTCGTGAGGACGTCGTGCGGGCCGAGCTCCAGGAAGTGTGAGACCTCCAGCGCCCCGAGGGTGCTCACGCCGTCGGCGAAGCGGACCGCTTCGCGAACGTGGCGGACCCAGTAGTCGGCCGACTGGATCTCGTCCCCGGCGACGTTGCCGGTGAGGTTGGAGACCACCGGGATGCGGGGGGAGTGGAAGGCAAGGCTCTGCGCCAGGGTCCGGAACTCGTCGAGCATGGGTTCCATGTGCGGGGAGTGGAACGCGTGGCTGACCCGCAGGCGCGCCGTCCGGTCGAAGCGGGCCGCGATCTCCTGGACCGCGTCCTCGTCGCCGGAGATGACCACCGACGAAGGGCCGTTGACCGCGGCGATCGACACACCGTCGGTGAGGAACGGAAGGACCTGGTCCTCGGTTGCCTGGATGGCGACCATGGCGCCGCCGGTGGGCAGGGCCTGCATCAGCCTGCCCCGCGCGGCGACCAGCACGGCCGCGTCCTCCAGGGACCACACACCCGCCACATGAGCGGCAGCCAGCTCACCGATCGAATGCCCGAGGAGATAGTCCGGGGTGATGCCCCAGTGCTCCATCAGCCGGAACAGCGCCACCTCGACGGCGAACAGGCCTGCCTGCGTGTAGACGGTCTGGTCGAGGAGGTCCGACTCGGCGTCGAACACCGTGTCCTTGACCGGGCGGTCGAGGTGCTGGTCCAGCTCCGCGCATACGGCGTCGAAGGCATCGGCGAACACGGGGAACGCCTCGTACAGTTCACGGCCCATACCGGCCCGCTGCGAACCCTGACCGGAGAACAGGAACGCGGTTCCGCCGCCGCCCACGGAAGCCGACGGCAGGGCCGGGACATCGTTCTGACCGTCCGGCGACTCCTCCACGATGACGTGGGCGTTCGTCCCGCTGATGCCGAACGAGGACACACCTGCACGGCGCGGCCCGGCGGTGGGGGACGACGGCCAGGCGACCGGCTCGGTGATGAGCTGCACGGCGCCCGCCGACCAGTCCACCTGGCTCGACGGCTCGTCGACGTTCAGCGTGCGGGGCAGCACGCCGTGACGCATGGCCATGACCATTTTGATGATGCCGGCGACGCCGGCGGCGGCCTGGGTGTGGCCGATGTTCGACTTGACCGAGCCGAGCCACAGTGGCTGGTCGGTGTCGCGGTTCTGGCCGTAGGTGGCGAGGAGGGCCTGGGCTTCGATGGGGTCACCGAGCTTCGTACCCGTGCCGTGCGCCTCGACCACGTCGACCTGGGCGGCCGACAGGCCCGCGCCCGCGAGCGCGGCGGAGATGACGCGCTGCTGCGACGGACCGCTCGGGGCGGTGAGGCCGTTGGACGCGCCGTCCTGGTTCACCGCCGAGCCGCGGACGACCGCCAGGACCTGGTGGCCGTTGCGGCGGGCGTCCGAGAGCCGCTCGAGCAGCAGGATGCCGACACCCTCCGACCACGCCGTACCGTCGGCGGCGTCAGCGAAGGCCTTGACGCGGCCGTCGGGGGCGAGCCCCCGCTGCCGGCTGAACTCGATGAAGCTGCCCGGGGTCGCCATCACGGTCGCACCACCGGCGAGCGCCAGCGAGCACTCACCGGAGCGCAGCGCCTGCGCCGCGAGGTGCAGGGCGACGAGCGAGGACGAGCAGGCCGTGTCGACGGTGACCGCCGGGCCCTCCAGCCCCATGACGTACGAGACCCGGCCGGACACCACGCTGCCCGCCGTGCCGGTGGTCAGGAAGCCCTCCACGTCCTCCGGGACCTCGACGAGCTGGGACACGTAATCGTGGTACATCAGCCCCGCGTACACGCCGGTCCGGCTGCCGCGCAGGGTCGTCGGGTCGATGCCCGCGTACTCGACGGCCTCCCAGGCCGCTTCGAGCAGCAGCCGCTGCTGCGGGTCCATGGCGAGGGCCTCGCGCGGGGAGATCCCGAAGAACGCCGGGTCGAAGTCGCCCGCGCTGTGCAGGAAGCCGCCCTCGGTCGCGTACGACGTCCCGGTGCGGTCATCGCCGTGCTCGAAGAGCCGGCTGACGTCCCAGCCACGGTCGGTCGGCAGTGGCGAGATCGCGTCGCCGCCGGAGTCCACCAGGCGCCACAGGTCCTCGGGGCCGGCGACCCCGCCGGGGTAGCGGCAGCTCATGCCCACGATGACGACCGGGTCGTCGGCGTCCAGGACAACGGGCGTTTCCACCGCGCGCGAGCCCTGGGTGTCCGCTTCCCGCACGGTACCAACGCACTCCGTGGTGATGTGCTCCGCCAGGACGGTCGGGTTCGGGTGGTCGAAGACGAGGGTGGCGGGCAGGCGCAGGCCGGTGATCTTGCCGAGGCGGTTACGGAGTTCGACGGCCGTGAGGGAGTCGAAGCCCAGCTCGGTGAAGGCCCGCTCAGCGGGGACGGCGGCAGCGGAAGCGTGACCGAGAACGGCCGCCACCTCCGTACGGACCGTCTCCAGGACCAGCCCGACGCGCTCCTTCGCTCCCGCCGCCCGCAGAGCCTGGACGAAGGCGGAGGCATCGTCTCCGGCTCCGGCGGACCCGGCCGTACGGCGGTGCGTCGTACGCACCAGTCCGCGCAGCAGGTGGGGTACGACCGGGGCCTTGCGGAACAAGGACAGGTTGAGGCGGATCGGCGCGAGCGCCGCCTCGCCCATGGCCAGGGCGCGGTCGAAGAGCTCCAGGCCCTCCTCGGGGGAGAAGGCCGAGACACCGCTGCGGTTCATGCGCTCGATGTCGGCCGCGTCGAGGTGGTCTGCCATGCCGTTGTCGGCCCAGGGGCCCCAGGCGAGGGAGGTGGCGGGGAGGCCGGTGGTGTGGCGGTGGTGGGCGAGGGCGTCGAGGAAGGCGTTGGCGGCGGCGTAGTTGGCTTGGCCTGCGCCGCCGAGGGTGCCGGCGGCTGAGGAGAAGAGGACGAAGTAGGCGAGGTTGTGGTCTGCGGTGAGCTGGTGCAGGTGCCAGGCTGCGTCGGCCTTGGGGCGCAGGACGGTGTTGATGCGGTCGGGGGTGAGGGATTCGAGTACGCCGTCGTCGAGGATTCCGGCGGCGTGGATGACGCCGGACAGCCCCGGCCCGATCTCCGCGATCAGATCCGCGAGGGCGGTGCGGTCGGTGATGTCGCAGGCTGCCCAGCGGACGGTGGCGCCGAGTTCTTCGAGTTCGGTGACCAGGTCCGTGGCGGGTCGGCGGGAGACGAGGACCAGGTTGCGGGTGTGGTGTTCGGTGACGAGGTGGCGGGCGATGAGTCCGCCGAGGGCGCCGCCGGCGCCGGTGATGAGGACGGGGCCTTCCGTTGACGGAAGTTCGCTGCCGGTGGTGGTGGTTCGGGTCAGGCGGGGGTGGTGGATGTGTCCGTTGCGGATGGCGAGTTGGGGCTCGTCCAGGTGCGCGAGGGAAGGGATGTCCTCGTGGGTGTCATCGGTGTCGATGAGGGTGATGCGGTCGGGGTGTTCGGACTGGGCGGAGCGGATCAGGCCCCATACGGCCGCTGCGGCGAGGTCGGTGATCTGGTCGTCCGTGTTGACGGCCACCGCACCGCGCGTGACGACGAGCAGGCGTGAGTGCGGGCTGTGGTCGGCGGCCAGCCACTGCTGAAGCCGGGTGAGGGTGTCCGATACCTGGGTGTGCACGGCCTCGGGAACGTCACCGTCGTGGGCAGCGATCTCCAGGATCTCCGCCGAACCGGTCGTCCCCGTCCCTGCCTCCGTGAGCGCCTGCCAGTCCAGACGGAAGCAGGAGTCGGTGGCGCGGGAACGGCTGTTGACCTGCTCCGGGCTCACGGCTCGGAGGGTGAGGGTGTCGATGTGGCCGAGGGGTGTGCCGGTGGCGTCGGCGAGGTCGAGGGAGACGCCGTGGTCGGTGGTGGTGATGCGTACGCGGAGTACGGGTGTTCCGATGGTGGTGAGGTGGATGCCGGACCAGGCGAAGGGCAGGCCGGGGCCGTCGATGCCGGTGGGCAGGCCGCTGATGCCGATGGCGTGCAGGGCCGAGTCGAGGAGGGCGGGGTGCAGCCCGAACCGGGCCGCGTCCTGCCACGCCTCCTCCGGCAGCGCGACCTCGGCGAACACCTCGCCCTCGCCACCGCGCCACACGGCACGCAGACCCTGGAAGACAGGGCCGTAGCCGAAGCCGGCCTCGGCCAGCACGTCATACACGCCGTCGATGTCGACCGGCGTGGTGTCTCGTGGCGGCCACTGTTCGAGCGGCATGGTGCCGCGCGTGGAGTTCTGCGGCGCCAGGAAGCCGGTGGCGTGGAGGGTCCAGGTGTCCGCGTCGTCGTCGTTGCCTGCGGGTGTGGAGTGGACGGTGATCGGGCGCCGCCCGTCCTCCTCTACCGAGCCGACCACGATCTGGAGGCTGACGCTGCCGTGTTCGGGCAGCGCGAGCGGGGCCTGGAGCGTGAGATCGTCAAGGACCGGGCAGCCGATGCGGTCGCCGGCGTGCAGCGCCAGCTCGACGAAGGCCGTGCCCGGCAGCAGTACGGTCCCGAAGACCGTGTGGTCCGCGAGCCAGGGGTGCGAGTCCAGCGACAGACGACTCGTGAACAGCGACACATCCTCGCCCGCCAGCGCCACCGAACCCACCAACAACGGGTGGTCCGCGTCCAGCAGGCCGGCCGAGGACAGGCTTGTCCGGTTGCCGCTGCCGCCGCCCAGGGACGAGGCCAGCCAGAAGTGCTCGTGCTCGAAGGCGTACGTCGGCAGATCCACCGGACGTGCGCCCGTACCCGCGAAGAACTCCTTCCAGTCCACGGTCTCCCCGGCGGCGTGGGCCTCGGCGAGAGCGACGACCTCCTCCAGGGCCTCGACATCCGCCGCCTGCCCCTCGGGGAGTGCGAGGAGGACCCGGCCGCTCTCCGGGCTCGGGTCGGCGGCGAGGTTCTCGAGCGCGGTGAGGAAGTCCGTACGGTCGCTCGCCACGATCACGGTCCGGTGCTCGAACCGGGAGCGCGTCAGCGCGAGCGAGTAACCGACGTCGGTGAGGGAGCCAACGGCATCGGCGTCGGACCGCACATGGTCCAGGAGCCGCTGTGCCTGACCGGCCAGCGCCTGCGGGGACTTGGCGGACAGCACCCACGGCACGGCCGGGAGGGTGACCGTCGGCTCCTCCACCGGAGCCGGCCGCTCGGCCTCCTCCACCGCTTCCAGGATGACGTGCGCGTTGGTGCCGCTGATGCCGAAGGAGGACACGGCGGCGCGGCGCGGGCGGTCACCCGTCTCCGGCCACTCGTGCGCCTCCGTGAGCAGCCTCACGGCCCCCGCCGACCAGTCCACCTTGGTCGACGGCGCGTCGACGTGCAGGGTGGGCGGCATGACGCCGTGCCGCACGGCCATGACCATCTTGATGATGCCGGCGACGCCGGCGGCGGCCTGGGTGTGGCCGATGTTCGACTTGACCGAGCCGAGCCACAGCGGCCGGTCCTCGTCCCGGTCCTGGCCGTAGGTGGCGAGCAGGGCCTGCGCCTCGATCGGGTCGCCGAGCTTCGTCCCCGTACCGTGCGCCTCCACGACGTCCACATCGGCAGGCGACAGGCGGGCGTTGGTGAGGGCCTGCCGGATGACGCGCTGCTGGGAAGGGCCGTTGGGGGCGGTCAGGCCGTTGGACGCGCCGTCCTGGTTGACGGCGGAGCCCCGTACGACGGCGAGGACCTGGTGGCCGTTGCGGCGGGCGTCCGACAGCCGCTCCACGAGCAGCATGCCGACACCCTCCGACCAGCCGGTGCCATCGGCGGTCTCGGAGAAGGACTTGCAGCGGCCGTCGGCGGCCAGGCCGCGCTGACGGCTGAACTCGGCGAAGGTCGTCGGCGTCGACATGACGGTCACGCCACCGGCGAGCGCCATCGTGCACTCACCGGTACGCAGGGCCTGGATCGCCCAGTGCAGGGCCACCAGCGAGGACGAACAGGCCGTGTCGATGGTGACGGCCGGGCCCTCAAGACCGAGCGCGTACGCGACCCGGCCGGACAGCACGCTTCCGGAGGTACCGAGGCCGAGGAACGCGTCGACACCGCTCGGGAGCGACTCCGCCCCGGAGCCGTAGTCGTGGTACATGAGCCCGGCGAAGACCCCCGTACGGCTGCCCCGCAGCGTGTCCGGGTCCACCCCGGCGCGCTCCATGGCCTCCCAGGCCGCCTCGAGGAGGAGGCGCTGCTGCGGATCCATGGCCAGGGCCTCGCGCGGGGAGATCCCGAAGAACGCCGGGTCGAACGCGCCCGCCTCGTAGAGGAATCCGCCCTCCAGCGTCAGCGAACGGCCCTCCGCATCGTCCGCCACCGCACCCGCGTACAGCCCGTCGAGATCCCAGCCGCGGTCGGTCGGGAACGCGGCGATCCCGTCCCCGCCGGTGGCGGCCAGCCGCCACAGGTCCTCGGGGGAGGTGACGCCGCCGGGGTAGCGGCAGGCCATCCCGACGATCGCGATCAGGTCGTCGTCGGCGGCGTCGGCGGCTGTGGATGTGGATACGGATGCGGGTGACGACGTGTGGGCGAAGGACGCGCCCGAAGATTCCGGCGTCAGGGCACCGGTCAGCTCCAGGGTCAGGAACTCCGCCAGGACGGTCGGGTTCGGGTAGTCGAAGACCAGGGTCGCGGGCAGGCGCAGGCCGGTGATCTTGCCGAGGCGGTTTCGGAGTTCGACGGCCGTGAGGGAGTCGAAGCCCAGCTCGGTGAAGGCGCGCCGGGCCTGGACCGCATCGCCGGAAGCATGACCGAGAACGCCGGCCACCTCCGTACGGACCGACTCGAGCACCAGCTCGACCTGTTCCTCGACCGTGCGCCCCACGAGCCGTCCGGCCAGACCGGACGCCGAGACGTCCACCTGCGCGGCGGCGCGGCGGTGCGTCGTACGCACCAGTCCGCGCAGCAGGTGCGGGATCTCGCCGCCCTGCGCCGCCGACCTGCGCATCACGTTCAGGTCGAGAGAGACCGGCACGAGCGCGGCCCTCCCGGAGGAAAGGCCCGCGTCGAAGAGCTCCAGACCCTCGGAGGCGGACAGCGGCGGAACACCTGCACGCCGCATGCGCTCGATGTCGGCCGCGTCGAGGTGGTCTGCCATGCCGTTGTCGGCCCAGGGGCCCCAGGCGAGGGAGGTGGCGGGGAGGCCGGTGGTGTGGCGGTGGTGGGCGAGGGCGTCGAGGAAGGCGTTGGCGGCGGCGTAGTTGGCTTGGCCTGCGCCGCCGAGGGTGCCGGCGGCTGAGGAGAAGAGGACGAAGTAGGCGAGGTTGTGGTCCGCGGTGAGCTCGTGCAGGTGCCAGGCTGCATCGGCCTTGGGGCGCAGGACGGTGTTGATGCGGTCGGGGGTGAGGGATTCGAGTACGCCGTCGTCGAGGATTCCGGCGGCGTGGATGACGCCGGACAGCCCCGGCCCGATCTCCGCGATCAGATCCGCGAGAGCAGTGCGGTCGGTGACATCGCAGGC
>NZ_JBLMKT010000025.1:0-7553 GCF_047779955.1 Streptomyces lothianensis
CGAACCGACCCTCAAGAACACCACGAACTACTTGACGTCAGTTAGGAACTCAGCGGTCCCCGCACCGGGCCTGGGGTACCGTCGGTCGCGATGGCGACGATCGAAGAGTGCCGGGAGGCGCTCGAACTGCTCAGCGAGAATCTGGCCTCCGCGGACGGCGAGGTCCGCAGCGCGGCCGCACTCGACCGCTCCTTGAGCTGTCGGATCACCGATCTGGACATCACCTTCACCGGCCGTCTCGAGGACGGCCGTATCCGTGTTCAGGACACATACGAGGGCGCCCCGCGCGAGCGCGCGCAGATCCGCCTCGCGATGACCGGCGATGATCTGGTCGCGATGGTGAACGGACGGCTGAACTTCGCGAAGGCCTGGGGATCGGGCCGGGTGAAGCTGGAGGCGGGCTTCCGCGACCTGTTCCACCTCAGGAAACTGCTTTAGCTTCAGCGACCGCCCCGGCATCCGACATGCGCCCGCGCCCCCTGCGCGCGGCCGGCACCACCAGGGGCGTGCCCGTCTCGGGGTCGGTGATGATCTGGCAGCGCAGGCCGAAGACCTGCTCGACCAGTTCGGCGGTCACGATCTCGGACGGCGCCCCCTCGGCGAGCACACGTCCGTCCCGCATCGCGATCAGGTGGGTGGCGTAGCGGGCCGCGTGGTTGAGGTCGTGCAGGACGGCGACCAGGGTGCGGCCCTGTTCCTCGTGCAGGTCGGCGCAGAGGTCGAGGACGTCGATCTGGTGCTGGATGTCGAGGAACGTGGTCGGCTCGTCGAGCAGCAGCAGCGGCGTCTGCTGGGCGAGCGTCATCGCGATCCAGACGCGCTGGCGCTGCCCGCCGGAGAGTTCGTCGACATAGCGGTCGGCCAGTTCGGCGACACCGGTCGAGCTCATCGACTCCTGTACGACCCGCTCGTCCTCCGCGGACCACTGGCGCAGCAGACCCTGGTGCGGATAGCGCCCGCGCCCGACCAGGTCGGCGACCGTGATGCCGTCCGGCGCGATCGAGGACTGCGGCAGCAGGCCGAGCGTGCGGGCGACCTTCTTCGCGGGCATCGCGTGGATGGTCTGCCCGTCGAGCAGCACCCGGCCCTCGGAGGGTCTGAGCATCCGCGAGAGGGCGCGCAGCAGCGTCGACTTTCCGCAGGCATTGGGGCCGACGATGACCGTGAAGGAGTGGTCGGGGATCTCGACCGACAGCTGTTCGGCGATGATGCGCCGGTCGTAGCCGAGGGTGACGTTCTCCGCGGAGAGGCGGTTCAAATCGGGACGCTCCGTGTTCTGCGGGTCGGTGGGTGTCATGAGCGGCGCCTTGCGCCGGGAGTACGCGGCGCTCACACCCGCCCCGCCTTCCGCTCCCCCGCGAGCAGCCACAGCAGATAGCCGCCGCCGAGGAAGCCGGTGACGACACCCACCGGCAGCTGCTCGGCGCCGAACACCCGCTGCGCCCCCAGATCGGCGGTGATGAGGAGCGTGGCGCCCATGACCGTGGAGGCCACGAGGTTGGGCCCGGGCGAGCGGGTGAGGCGCCGGGCGAGCTGCGGCGCGGTGAGCGAGACGAACGCGACCGGCCCGGCGGCGGCGGTGGCCGCGGCGGTCAGGAGCACGGCCGCGGTCAGCAGGACGAGGCGGGTGCGTTCCACCCGTACCCCCAACGCGTACGCCGCGTCATCGCCCATTTCGAGCATGCGCAGCGGACGTGCGCAGGCAAGGGCGAGCGGTACGAGGAGCAGGCAGAGCCAGAACAGCGGGCCGGCCTGCTCCCAGCCGCGCCCGTCGAGCGAGCCGGTGATCCAGACGACCGCGCGGGCCGCGTCCACGATCTGGGCCTTGGTGAGGAGGTAGCCGTTGAGCGCGGTGAGCACCGCGGCGGCGCCGATGCCGACGAGGACCAGGCGGTAGCCGTGGACGCCGCGCTTCCAGGCGAGCAGGTAGATCAGCGCACCGGTGAGCAGACCGCCGGCGAGCGAGCCGAGCGCGACGGCCTCGGCGCTGCCCCGGAACAGCACGATCACGGTGAGCGCACCGGCCGCGGAGCCCTGGCCGAAGCCGATGATGTCGGGGCTGCCGAGCGGGTTGCGCGTCACCGCCTGGAACAGCGCGCCGGACAGTCCGAGCGCGGCACCGACCAGGAGCCCGACGACCACGCGCGGCAGCCGCAGCTCGTTGACGATGAACGTGTGGGCGGGGGTGCCGTTGCCGAGCAGGGTGCTGACGACGTCGGCGGCCGGGATCTCGAAGTCGCCGGTGCCGATGAGCACCACACTCGCGGCGAGTGCCACCGCCAGGAGCGCCGCCACGGCGAGCAGCGGGCGCGGCGCGAGGCGGACGGAGAGCCCGCCGGCGGTGCGCACCGCCCGGATGGCCGGGCCGGGCCGCGCCTCTGCGCGGGCGGCTGCGGATTTCGGTGCGTTCACAGCTGCGCCGTCCTCCGGCGTCGTACGAGAAGGATGAAGAGCGGACCGCCGATGAACGCCGTCACGATGCCCACCTGCAGTTCGGCCGGGCGCGCGACCACCCGGCCGATGACATCGGCGCCGAGCAGCAGCACGGGCGAGAGCACGGTGGCGTACGGCAGGATCCAGCGCTGGTCGGGGCCGGTGAAGCCGCGCACCATGTGCGGCACCATCAGGCCGACGAAGACGATCGGCCCGCAGGCCGCCGTGGCACTCCCGCAGAGCAGGGTCACGGCGAGCATCGAGAGCGCCCGGGTGCGGTTGACCCGCGCACCCAGGGCGCGTGCGGTGTCGTCGCCCATGCCCACGGCGTTGAGCGGGCGTGCGACGCAGAGCGCGAGGGCGATACCGAGGCCGATGAACGGCAACACCTGGACGACGGTCGTCATCGAGGCGGAGGCCAGCGAGCCGACCGTCCAGAAGCGCATCTTGTCGAGGGCCGCGGTGTCCATGATCTGTACGGCGTTGATGTAGCCGTACAGCGCGGCGGCGGCCGCCGTGCCGGCGAGCGCGAGCCGTACGGGGGTGGCGGCGCGGACGCCGCCGAGGACGTAGACGAGCGCCATGACGGCGGCGGCGCCCGCGAGCGCGAACCACACATAGCCGGTCAGCGAGGTGACACCGAGGAAGCTGATGGCCGAGACGACTGCCGCCGAGGCTCCGGCGTTGATGCCGAGCAGTCCGGGGTCGGCGAGCGGATTGCGCGTCAGCGCCTGCATCACGGCCCCCGCGAGGCCGAGGGCCGCACCGGCGAGGAGGCCCAGCAAGGTGCGCGGGAGGCGGAGTTCACTGATGACGACGTCGTTTTCGGTGCCCGTGTTGCCGAACAGGCCGTGCCAGACCTCGCCGACGGGTATCGGCTTGGCGCCGACCGCGATGCTCGCGACGACAAGGATCAGCAGGACACCGAGGGACAGCAGGAGGCCTGCGGCCCGTATCGCCTGGCGCCGGACCGGTGCCGTCTCGGCGGGTGGCGCCTGCGGCTGAGAGGGACTGTCGACCAACACCAGGTTAGGTTAGCCTACCCTCGCATTCTCGGCGGATGGCGGGGTTGCGTACGGGCGCACCCGACCCGGGCACACCGCACGTCGCAATCCACGCACGCCCCACACCAACGTCCGCGCAGGCCCCCGCCCCAGAGCCCGAGCCTCGCCAGCGCCTCAGAGCCCGAGCCGCGCCAGCACCTTCCCCGGCTCCAGCTCGCACACCCCGTCGCCCGCCCGGGTCCAGGCCGCCGCGCACAGGGCACGCAGGCCATCCAACGGCTCACCGCCGCCGTCAAGTTCCAGGTCGGCCTCGCCGGCCCACGCGGTCCAGCCCCCGCAGCGGAACCGCTCCCCCTCGGCGAGGACTTCCGGCTGCCCGGAGAGCAGCCCGCGCAGGTCCGCGTCCACGTAGGTGGGCCGGTGCTCGGGCCGCGCCGCGAGCAGCTGCGCGCCGTCGGTCACCCCGGTCAGGACGAGCAGCGAGTCGACCCGCCCGTTGTGCGCACCCTCGATGTCCGTGTCGAGCCGGTCCCCCACCACCAGCGGGTGCTCGGCCCCGGTACGCAGGATCGTCTCGCGGTGCATCGGCGGCAGCGGCTTGCCCGCGATCTGCGGCTCGGCGCCTGTCGCGATCCGTACGACCTCGACGGCCGCCCCGTTGCCGGGCGCGATGCCGCGCCCGCTCGGGATCGTCAGATCCGTGTTCGAGGCGTACCACGCCGCCCCGTCCGCGATCGCGTAGCAGGCCTCCGCGAACCGGCCCCACTTCAGCTCGGGCCCTCCGTACCCCTGCACCACGGCCACCGGTCCCTCGTCCGCCGACTCCACCGGCACGAGACCACGCTCGCGCAGCGCGATCCGCAGCCCCTCGCCGCCGACGACGAGCACCTTCGCACCGGCCGGATGCTGCTCGGCGATCAGCCGTGCCACGGCCTGCGCCGAGTTGATCACCTCGGCAGCCTCGGTCGGCACGCCCAGCTCGGTGATGTGTTCGGCGACCACCTCCGGCGGCCGCAGCGCGTTGTTGGTGACATACGCCAGCCGCATCCCGCCCTCGCGCGCGCTCAGCAGCGAGTCGACGGCATACGGGATCGCCGCACCCCCCGCGTACACCACCCCGTCGAGGTCGAGCAGCGCCGTGTCGTACGCCGCGCTCAGTGCCCGCTCGCTGCCTGCCGGGCCGGTCCTGACGGTCTGCGCCATGGTGGTCATCGCTCCTCGTTCGGTGCCTGTGCCCCGATCATCTCGCACGGCGTCGACACAACTACGATGCCTCAATGAACACCACTGGTCAGAGCGCCGAAGGTCTGAACCTTAGCCCGTTCAGAGGCCTGCGATACGCCCCCGACCGGGTCGGAAGCCTGGCCGCGGTCACGTCCCCGCCCTACGACGTGGTCGTACGGCCCGACGGGCTGCACCACCTGGAATGCGCGGACCCCCACAACATCGTCCGCCTGATCCTGCCGCAGGCCGAAACCCCCGAGGCCCGCCATAAGCAGGCCGCCGAGACGCTGCGCGACTGGCTGGCCGAGGGCATCCTCGCCCCGGACCCGGAGCCCGCGTTCTACGTCTACGAACAGCGCAACGGCGATCTGCTCCAGCGCGGCCTGATCGGCGCGCTCGAACTCTCCGAGGCGGCCGAGGGCATCGTGCTGCCGCACGAGGACGTGATGCCGCACATCGTCGAGGACCGCGCGGACCTGATGCGCGCCGCGGCCGCCAACTTCGAGCCGCTGCTGCTCAGTTACCGCGGTGAGGGCACCCGGACCGGTGCCACCGCGGTGATCGAACGTTCGGTCGCGCGCACGCCGCTCCTCTCCACGACGACGGAGGACGGCTTCAGCCACCGTCTGTGGTCGGTCACCGATCCGGCCGAGCTGGCCGAGGTCCGGCGCGATCTGAGCCGGCGCCAGGCCCTCATCGCGGACGGCCACCACCGCTGGGCCACCTATCTGCGGCTGCGCGCGGAGCACCCGCGGGGCACGCCCTGGGACCACGGCCTCGTGCTCCTCGTCGACTCGGCCCGCTACCCCCTGCGCGTACGCGCCATCCACCGCCTGCTGCACCGGCTGCCGGTCGGCGAGGCGCTGGCCGCGGTGCAGGGCTCGTTCCGCGTCCGTACGGTCGACGGGCCTCTGCCGCGCGCCATGGAGGCCCTGGAATCGGCCGACGCGAGCTCGAATCCCTTCCTCCTGACGGGCGGCGACGGCACGTACCACCTCATCGACCGCCCCTCCCCCGAGCTGCTCGCCCGCACGGTCCCCACCGACCGTCCCGAGGCCTGGCGGCGGCTGGACGCGACGGTCCTGCACGCCACGCTCCTCAACCACCTCTGGGGGGTCCCGGACGACGACCCCGAGCACATCGCGTACATCCACGACACTGCGGCCACGGTCGCCAAGGCGGAACGCGACGGCGGCACGGCCGTGCTGATGCGGCCGGTCCGTGAGGATGTCGTACGGGAACTGGCTCGCGAAGGGGTCACGATGCCGCGCAAGTCGACGTCCTTCGGTCCGAAGCCGGCGACAGGGCTGGTGCTGCGGAGCCTCGCGTACTGAAGTGCCTGTGCGCTGACTCCGGGGCCGGATACGGCGAAGGGGGGCGGTGACCTTGTCCGGTCACCGCCCCCCTTCGTTTTCGTCGTCCCGCGGGGTCAGGCCTTGTCGGCCTCGTCCGTGGCGCCGGTCTCGGCCGTGGCGGGCGCGGGCGCCTGGTCCTCGTCCTCATCCTCGTCGGCCGACGGCTCGGGAGCCTCTTCGGGGGCCGCCTCGGGGGCCGACTCGGGGGCCGCTTCGGGGGCCACGAACAGCGGCTGTCCGGTGGCCGGCTGGGCCACGGTCTCGGCCTTGACGTCGCCCTCGGCCTCAACCTCAGCCGCCGGCTCGTACGCGGCCTCTGTCACGGGCTCCCGGACAGCGGCGGGGGCCTGCTCCATGACCTGCTCGCTCGCTTCCTCGCCTTCTTCCTCCCCCTCCTCCTCGTCGAAGGCGTCGAGGAACTCCACGCCGTCGAGTTCGGCGAGGCGGTCGGAGGCGTCGGTGCTGTGGTCCTTGTCGGCCTCGACGGCCTTCGCGAACCACTCGCGCGCCTCCTCCGTACGACCGGCCTCGAGGAGGGCGTCGGCGTAGGCGTACCGCAGACGCGCGGTCCAGGGCTGTGCTGCGTTGGAGGCGAGCTCCGGGCTCTGCAGCGTCACGATGGCCGCGTCCAGCTGCCCCATGTCGCGCCGGGCACCGGCGGCGACCAGGCGCATCTCGACCTGCCCGGCCTTGTCGAGCCGCTGCACCTCGGGCTCACCGGCCATGTCGAGGGCCTTCTCGGGACGCCCGAGGCCGCGCTCGCAGTCCGCCATGACGGGCCACAGTTCGGCCGAGCCCGTCATCCGACGGGCGGCACGGAACTCGGCGAGCGCCTCCGAGTACTTCTCGTTCGCGTACGCGGCGAAACCGGCGGCCTCGCGGACGGCTGCCACGCGGGATGCGAGCCGGAGGGCGACGCGCGAGTAGGCGTATGCCTGCTCGGGGTCCTCGTCGATGTACCGGGCGACCATCACCAGGTTCTTGGCGACATCCTCCGCGAGCCCCTTGGGGAGGCTCTGCAGCTCCTGGCGTACGTCGGGGTTGACCTCCTGGCCGGTGACGTCCTCGGGGATCGGCAGCCGCTTGATCGGCGCGCGATCACGGTCACGCTCGTCCCGGCCCCGGTAGCCACCGCGGTCGTCACGGCCCCGGTAGCCACCGCGGTCGTCACGGCCGCGGTAGCCCCCACGGTCGTCGCGGCCACGGTATCCGCCGCGCTCGTCGCGTCCCCGGTCGTCACGGCCGCGGTAGCCACCGCGGTCGTCACGCCGGCCGTAGCCGCCACCACCGGGACGCCCACCTCGGTCGTCACGGCGGTCGTCCCTGCGGAAGCCACCGCGGTCGTCATCACGACGGGGCCCCCGGTCGTCACGGCGGAACCCGCCACGGTCATCGCGCCGGTCATCCCGACGGAACCCGCCACGGTCGTCATCACGACGGGGCCCGCGGTCGTCACGGCGGAACCCGCCACGGTCGTCGCGGCGGTCATCCCGACGGAACCCGCCACGGTCGTCATCACGACGGGGCCCGCGGTCGT
>NZ_JBLMKT010000093.1:0-7393 GCF_047779955.1 Streptomyces lothianensis
CCGCCACCTCCATCGCCTGGGGCCCCTGGGCCGGCGGCGGACTGGTCACCAGCGACGGCGAGGACATGCTCGCGCGCCGGGGACTGCCGGTCATGGACCCGCAGTACGCCCTCACCGCCCTCGCACAGGCAGTCACCGCAGCCGAAACGACCATCGCCGTGGCGGACGTGGACTGGGACCGCTTCACCCCCGCCTTCACCGCACTGCGCCCCAGCCCCCTCCTGGCCGACCTCCCCGACACCCACCCCACCAACCACGGCGGCCCCGACGACGGGACGTCCGCACGTACGGATGGTGGCGAGCCCGATCCCGCCGCCGCGCTGCGCCAGCGCCTCGCGTCGGCGGCTGGGGCGGACGGGGGTGAAGCGGCTAAGGCCGAAATCCTTCTCGATCTGGTACGCGGTGAGACAGCGCGCGTACTCGGAATCGCGAATCCCGCGCAGATCAAGGCGCGTCGCGGTTTCATGGAGATCGGATTCGACTCCCTCTTGGCCGTGGAACTCCGTAACGGCCTGAGTGAGCAGACCGGGCTCAAGCTTCCGGCCACCCTGGTCTTCGACTTCCCCGCGCCCGAAGATCTCGTCCGGCACCTGCGCGAACTGTTCGCCGAACTGTTCGCCGAGCCGATCGCCGAGCCGATCGCCGAGCAGTTCGGCGACGGACGAACCCGCCCCGGACCCACCACTGCCCTGGCGGAAATCGACCGCCTTGAGCGCGTACTCGAGTCCCTTTCGTCGCAGGGCGTGGACGGAGCGGACATCACCGGTCGACTGGAGGCGCTGCTGTCCCGCTGGAACGCGACGCAGGAAGCATCATCGACGACAACGGAACCGGAGATCGACGATCTGCTCGACGCGGCAACGCCCGACGAGATGTTCGAACTCATCCAGCGCGAGTTCGGCAAGAGCTGACTGCCGTTCACGCCCGCTCACACGCAACCGGAATTGAACTTTTCCACGTCCATCACTGGGAGCCAAAGGGTGTCAGGAACAGAGAAGACAGAAGAAGCAGAGAAGAAAGAAGTGGGCAATGGCGCCCATGACGCGGTCGTGGTGGTCGAGGACCTCGTCAAGGAGTACATCCCCGGCATGCCGCCGGCGGTCGACGGACTGAGCTTCACCGTCGCCCGCGGCGAGGTGTTCGGGCTCCTCGGCCCCAACGGCGCCGGCAAGACGACCACCATCCGCATGCTCACCACCATGGCGAAGGCCACCTCCGGGCGGGCCTTCCTGGACGGCATCGACGTCATCGCGCATCCCGACCGGGCGCGCGGCATCCTCGCGGTCGTCCCGCAGCACAACAACCTGGACCGCTCGCTGACGGTCCGGCAGAACCTCCTCTTCCATGCCGCTTACCACGGCATCGGCCGCTCCGAGCGCCGCCGCCGCGCCGACGAGCTGCTGGAACGCGTCCAGCTCACCGACCGGGCCGACTCCCTCGTGGACGAGATGTCCGGCGGCCAGGCGCAGCGCGTGATGATCGCCCGGGCGCTGATGCACGACCCGAGCGTGATGTTCCTGGACGAGCCGGCCACCGGACTCGACCCGCAGGCACGGCTGTTCGTCCACGACCTCGTCGTGGACCTCGGCCGCAGTGGCGTGACCGTCGTGATCACGACGCACGACATGGAGGAGGCCGCCAAGCTGTGCGACCGCATCGGCATCGTCGACCACGGCAAGCTGCTGACCCTGGGCACGCCCGAGGCGCTCATCCGTGATCTTCCGGGCGGTACGACGCTCACCCTCAAGCTCAACCTCCTGAACGAGGCCGAGACCCCGCAGGCCGTGGCCGAAGCGCTGACCGCCGTCCCGTGGGTGGCCGCAGCCGAGTACGTGCCCGGTGCCCCGGCCGTACCGCCGCCCTTCCCCGGCATGCCGGCCCCCGAGCCGGAGGAGGACCGGTTCGTGCTGAGCGTTGAGTCCGGCGCCGGCGACGTGCTGCCTCCGATGTTCAAGGTGCTCGGCGAACTGCACTGCGAGGTCAAGGACCTGGCCGTACGGGAGGCAAGCCTCGAAGACGTCTTCATTCACCTCACTGGCAGGGGACTTCGGTGACCATCACCACTTCCACGACGACCACGACAGCAGCTCCCCGACCGGCCACCGAGCCAACCGGGCCGAACGAGACGCGTTCGAGTACGCTCGCCCGTACTCCCAGCGGGCCGCGCAGTGTCTCCTCGCGCCGCATCTTCACGTCGATCCTGTGGCGGGACATCTTGGTCACGGCCCGTCAGCCGTGGCTCTTCCTCGCCGAGGCGCTGCTGCAGCCGCTGTTCATCCTGTTCATCTTCGGCAAGGTTCTCGCCGACATGAACTACGTAGACCCCAGTTACGTCCCGCTGCTGCTGCCCGGCATCGTCGGCCTGACCGCCTTCATCAGTGCACTCCAGGCCACGGCGCTGCCCCTGGTCATGGACTTCTCGTACTCGAAGGAGATCGAGGACCGGCTGATGGCCCCGGTCGGGATCCGGCTCGTCGCGGTCGAGAAGATCGTGTTCGGCGGGATACGCGGCTTCATCGCCGCCGCTCTCATGATCCCTGTCGGCATCCTGGTCCTCGGCGTGCCCTGGTGGCCGGCGTCGTCGCTGCCGCCGGTCCTCGCGGTGCTCGTCCTGGGTTCGCTGCTGGGTGGCGCGCTCGGCCTGGTGCTGGGCACGCTCGTGTCGGCCCGCCGCGTGGGCGTGGTGTTCGGACTCGCCCTGACGCCGTTGATGTTCACCGCCGCCGCACAGTATTCACTGCTCAGCCTGGAGGGCCTGCGCTGGTTCCAGGTGGTCGTCGGCCTCAACCCGATCACGTACATCAACGAGGGCCTGCGGGACGTACTGCTCCAGAAGGTGGACTCCGTACCCCTCGGCCTCGACATCGCGATCCTCGCCGCCGCGGCCCTGGCCGCGTCGTTCGTCGGCATCCGCGGATTCCGTCACCGGGCGCTCGGCTGACGGGACACCTCCCGTCGTCGCAGGGCAGCACCCGCCCACCGGACGCTGCCGGTCGAATTCGCCCCGCTGAGTCCCGACTCGGCGGGGCGAAGCCGTGCCATGCGGGGGCTGCGGGTGAGGGCCGGGGGGAGAGAAGGACCGAACGGACGGCAGCCGATGTCCTCCCCACCAAACGGCAGCCGCCGTCGCCTCCCCACCCCCCCACCCGCACCACCAAAAGGGCCGTGGGCGGCATCCGATCCGGATGCCGCCCACGGCCTTTGCCAGTTCCGTTCAGACGACCACGCTCACGCCTTACGCCCCGACCTCCGGTACGCGTACGTCGCGTACGCGCCGAACACCAGCAGCCAGCCGACCAGCACCAGGACCGCGGTCAGGCCGGGCGCGTTGCCGTCGACGGTGTCCCAGCCGAGCTGGCCGAAGCGGTAGCCGGGGGTCCACTCGGCCACCGAGGCGAGCCAGCCCGGGAACTCGGTGACCGGGAACCACAGGCCGCCGATCAGGGCGAGGGCCAGGTTGCAGACGATGTTCGTGACGTTCGTCGTCTGGGCCGACAGCTGGTAGCCGTTGGCGATGCCGAGCATCGTGAACGGCAGCGATCCCACCCACAGCAGCAGCGTCAGTGCGATCCACTGCCAGAGTTCCAGCCGCACACCGTTGGTGATCATGGCCACGAGCAGTACCACGACGATCGCCGGCAGCACCATCAGCGAACCGGTCACCGCGCGCCCCAGCACCACCTGGGCGGGCGAGAGCGGGGTGATCCGCAGTTGACGGAGCCAGCCGACGGCCTTGTCCTCGGCGACGGCGGTGCCCGAGGTCAGCCCGGCGCTCAGGGCGCCGTAGGCGGCCAGGCCCACCATGGCGGTGACGGCCCACTCGGAGGAGCCGCCGGAGGCCTTGTCGCCGACATTGGTGAACATGATGTACATCAGCACCGGCGTACCGATGCCGAAGATGACGAAGCCGACGTCACGGAACGTGCGGCGCAGCTCCAGGTTGACGTAACGGGACACCAGGGTGACGCTGCCGGCCATCACGCACCTGCCTTCGGGGACTGTACGGACGAGGAAGAAGTGGAGGAAGAGGTACCGGACAAGGAGGGAGCGGCGGACGACGATGTCGCCGCGGCGGAGTCGTGCGACGTCAGGTTGAGGAACGCGTCCTCCAGGCCCGCCGCGGCCACTTCGAGGCCACGCGGTGTCGTCAGCTGCGTCAGCTTGCTCAGGGTCGCGTCCGAGTCCGAGGTCCGCAGCCGCACGCGGCCGTCGGCGACCTCCACGGAGACGACACCGGGAAGCGAGTCCAGGCCGGCCGGTACCTCGCTCGACGACAGGTCGAAGGCGATCATGCTGACGCCGACGGTCCGCTTGATCTCCGCGCTGCTGCCGTCGACGACGAGCCGCCCGCGGTCGATGACGACGATCCGGTCCGAGTTCTGGTCGGCCTCTTCCAGGTAGTGCGTGGAGAACAGCACGGTCTTGCCGCGGTCGGTGAACGACCGCATCGACTCCCAGAAGGCCCGCCGCGCCTGCACGTCGAGCGCGGCCGTCGGCTCGTCGAGGACCAGCAGGTCCGGGTCGCCGGCCAGCGCGACGGCGAAGCTGACGCGCTGCGCCTGGCCGCCGGAGAGCTTGTCGGCGCGCCGCCCGGCGAGCTCGGTCAGCCCGGCCATGGCCAGTGCCTCGTCGACCGGCATCGGATTCGGGTACACCCCGGCCACGAACGACACCAGCTCACGCACCGTCACCCGGGAGACGGGCTTGAAGTCCTGGAGCATCGCGCCGACCCGGCCGTCGCGGACCGCGTGGTGCGGCGAGGAACCGAACAGCTCCACCGTGCCCGAGGTGGGCTCGTCCAGGCCGAGCAGCAGACCGATGGAGGTCGACTTGCCCGCGCCGTTGCGACCCAACAGGGCGACTCTCTCGCCTGAACCGATGATGAGATCGAGTCCGTCCACGGCGCGCACTGCGCCGAACTCCTTGACCGCGCCGGTGAATGAAACCACCGGTGTCGCCCTGTGTGTTGTCTCCATGGCGATCAGTCTAGGAGGATCGCCGGGCCCACGGTAGCGGACATTTCTGCACTTCAGGCCCCCGGAGAACACCCAGGAGCCGCCAACTCCACCATGAGCTGCGCCTTTTCCCGGACGCTCCTCAAAAGCAGGGGTTACCCCTGTTCATTACCCCTACCCACCCCACACTTCCAACGGGGGTCCCGGCTCACCGATTGGCAAACCTCCCCCGCCATACGGTAGTTGCGGATGCCACTCGATGAGGGAAAGGAAGCGACTAGGGATGGTCGGACACCAGCGGGCCGTGGTGTTGGGCGGGAGTTTCACCGCGATGCTCACCTCAGCGATGTTGGCTCGGTATTTCGACGAAGTGACCGTAGTGGAACGTGATGAATATCCGAATGGGCCGGAAATGCGTAAGGGGGTTCCGCAGGCCCGGCACTGTCACATTCTGTGGTCCGGCGGTGCCCGAATTGCCGAGTCGTATCTTCCGGGCATGACCGCCGGTCTGCTCGCCGCCGGCGCGCACCGCATCGGAATTCCCGACGGCCTCGTCTCCTACACGCCGTTCGGCTGGCAGCACCGCTTCCCGGAGTCCGAGTTCACCCTCGCCTCCAGTCGTGCCCTGCTGGACTGGGCGATGCGCGAGGAGGCGCTGCGCAGCGACCGGATCGCCGTCCTGACACGTACGGAGGTACTGGGCCTCACCGGAGGTGCGTCCGGGACGACGGCCGGAGGCACGGGACGGGTCACCGGCGTACGGACCCGTGACCGCGACTCGGGCGCGGAGCGGCACCTCGAGGCCGACCTCGTCATCGACGCCACCGGCCGCGGTTCGGCGATGCGACGCTGGCTCGGCGAACTGGGCGTACCGGCGCCGCAGGAGGAGAGCGTCGACACCGGCATGGTCTACGCGACCCGGATGTTCCAGGCGCCGCAGGCCGCCACCGGCTCCGGGTTCCCGCTGGTCAGTGTCCTCGCCGACTCGCGGCGTCCGGTCCCGGGCCGCGGTGCGGTCCTGATGCCGATCGAGGGCGGCCGCTGGATCGTCACCCTCTCCGGCACCCGCGGCGGCGAGCCGCCGGCCGACGCGGAGGGCTTCCTCACCTACGCGCGCGAGGGCGTCCGCCACCCGCTGATCGGCGACCTGATCGCCGACCTGGAGCCGCTGACCGCCGTACAGCGCTCGCATTCCACGGTCAGCAGGCGGCTCCACTACGACCGGCTGCCCGGCTGGCCCGAAGGCCTCGTCGTCATCGGCGACGCGACGGCCGCCTTCAACCCTGTCTACGGCCACGGCATGAGCGCCGCCGCCCGCGGCGTCGCCGCCTTCGAACAGCAGATCCGTGACCGCGGGCTCGGCGCCGGACTCGGCCGTACGGCCCAGCGGGCGATCGCCCGCGCCGCCGACGACGCCTGGATGATGGCGACCAGCAACGACGCGAGCTACCCGGGCTGCCGCGTCGCCAGCACCGACCCGCGCCTGACCGCGCCGGGCGCGCACCGCCGCGACTCCGACATGATGAGCAGCCTGGCGACCCGCAACCGCGCGGTCAGCCAGTCCGCGCTCGCGCTGATGACCCTGTCGACGAGCATCGCGGATATCCAGACCCCCCGGCTGCTCGCGGCGCTGCGCCGCGGCCCCGAGGTCCCGGTGCTCACCGAACCCCCGCTCCGCCCGGTGGAGTCCGCCTGCCTGCGCATGCCGGTGGGCGTGGGAGCGGCGGCCTGACGCACGACGATCCGCAGCACGCCGGGGAACGAGTTCCCCGGCGTGCTGCGTCGCGCCACCCGACCTTCCCAGCCGTAGTGCAGCCGTAGTAAGGAGAAGACGTCATGTCGGCAACGGCGATGTCACGGTCGAGAGCCCCGGACGACACGACCGGAACGCGCGACAGCACCCGAGCCCGCCTGCTGGACCTCCTGGAGAGCGGCGGAGCGAGCTACCGCCTCATCGCCCACGCACCCGAGGGCCGTACCGACGTGGCCAGCGCGCTGCGCGGACATCCGCTGGAGCAGGCGGCCAAGTGCATCGTCACGCGCGCCAGACTGGCCGGCAAGAGCTCCCGTTATGTCCTGGCCGTCGTCCCCGGCGACCGGCGCGTCGACCTCGCCCGCATCCAGGAGCTGTGCGGCGCGCGGCAGGTGTCGTTCGCGGACCGGGCCACGGCCGAGCGGCTGTCGGGCTGCGTCAGCGGCTCCATCGTGCCGTTCGCCTTCGACCCGGCGCTGGAGCTGATGGTCGATCCCGCCCTCCTCGCCCACGAGGAGATCTACTTCAACGCGGCGGACCTGGCCCTGTCGGTGGCGTTGGACGTAGGGGACTACGTCCGTCTGGCGACGCCCCGCAGGGAACGGATCACCGAACGCCCCTGACGAGGTGTCAGGCGGCGAAGAGGTTGAAGGTGGAGGTGGGTTTGGGGGTGGTGAGGGTGTCG
>NZ_JBLMKT010000023.1:0-220894 GCF_047779955.1 Streptomyces lothianensis
GAGAGCGCTTCCCTGACACGGAAGAGGTCACTGGTTCAATCCCAGTATCGCGCACCAGCGGGAAGCCCCCGGCCACATCGGCCGGGGGCTTCTTCGTGCTCACCCCATCGGGATCAGGAGGAGAACAGCATCCGGCCGAAGCCCTTCTGGCGGTGGTGGCGGTAGTGGCCGTGGTGGCCCTGCTGCGGGGCGCCCCAGGCCGGGGCGGGCGCCGCCGGGGCCGGCGGAGCCGCCGGGTAGGCCTGCGGGGCGGGCGCCGGCGGCGGAGCCTGCTGCGACCACTGGGCCTCGAGACGGGTCAGCGCCTCGAGCTCACCATAGTCGAGGAAGATGCCGCGGCAGCCGCTGCACTGCTCGATCTGAACGCCGTTGCGGTTGTACGTGTGCATCGGTGCATGGCACTTGGGGCACTGCATCGTGGGCTCAACTCCTCGCCGAGGGTGACGGTTCATCCGGATCGATGCCCGGCTTCGGTTCCCCGCAGACTACTTCGCGGATCCGCGGCCCAACTCGACGGGTAGCGCGGCGATACGGTCACAGGACTGCACCATCGTCTCCTCCACCTCGTCGAGCGCACGGCCCTCACCCGCGGCCTTCGCGAGGGCGAGGGCGGCGGTCTGGACGGTGAGGGCCCGGGCCGGGACATCGAGGGCGGTCCACGGGTCGCCTTCGGCGGGGACCGCAGGACCGCCTGCTGCCCGGTAGGCGCCGAGGAAGCGGGCCCAGTCCCCGGGCGGGAGCAGCCCGGCCGCGTACCAGGCCGCGGGGCGGGCCAGGTCCCAGGCGGGGTCGCCGGTGCCGAGGTCGTCGATGTCGATGAGCAGCCACCGCCCCTCGCGCCGGACGAGCTGGCCGAGGTGGAGATCACCGTGGCAGAGCGCGGTGGTGTGGGTCGGTGGTGCTTCGGCGCCGATCGGTGGGGTTCCGGGCTGTACCAGCGGCGCCTCGGGGTCGGACGGCGGCGCCTCGGGGTCGGACGGCGGCGCTTCGGCGCGGGCCCAGGGCGGGAGGGTGGTCCAGGCGCGTTCCACGACCGCCGCCGCGGGGTGGTGGAACGCGGTCTCGCGGTGCGCCGCCGCGGGGTGGTCGGCCGTGGCTCCGCGCTGTTCTGCCGCACGCATACGGGACAGGGCGCGGGCTGCCTTCGCCGGGCCGCGCATCGGCGGCAGGGGCGCCGGGAGTACGGCGAGGGGGATGCGGTGCAGGCGGGCCAGCAGGTCACCGGCCGCTTCCCAGGGGGCGTGTTCGGGGCGCTCCGGGTCGACGGGGGTGCCGTACGGCCAGGCAGTGAGGGGGCGGCCGTCGAGTTCCGTGCGGGGTGCGGGAATCGGCGGGAGGAGGATGCCGGCGAGCGCGGGGTGGGCGGCGACGGCAAGCCGGGTGGCGAGCCGGGCACGGTCCGTGTCGGCGGGGTGCGACTTGGCCACGAGGTCTCCGTGCCGCACCACGGTGCCGTCGGCGCGCTCGGCGAGCACGGGCGTACGGCAGCCGCAGTTCCCCGGCACGGCATGTGCCGCCTCCCGGGCCACGGCTGCAAGCGCCCGGCTCAGCACAGCCGACACGGCTCCCCCAAAGGTCGTACGTACCCGAGCCGAGAGCGTACGCCCTCGTCTTTCCCACCGGTCCCGGTTCATCCCGGACGCCCCCACCCCACCTCAGCCGTACAGGTCCGCCAAAGCCCCGGCCGTACACACCGCAACCATCACTCGAGAACCCCGACGGCGGGAGTGGGGCCCGCGAGAGCGGCGCCGGTTCAGGCACAAAAGCAGCCCGCGCAGCTCCCCAGCTGCGCGGGCCCCTTCGTGCCGTCCGCCGCACCCCCGTCCCCACGGGGTTATGGCCGTGTGTCCCCGCCCGGACCGCTCTTCCGGGCCTGGCGCGCCGCTCAGCGCCCCAGCATCACGCCCACGGACGACGCTTGTGTGACCACTGCTTCCCAGCCGCCGAAGACGACGACGAGCAGGGCCGCCAGGGGAAGAACCATGGCCGTGGCCACCAGCGGATGACGCCGGCCGGTGCGGCTGCCGCCGAACGCGGCGTACGCCCTGCGTCCCCGCGTGCGGATCATCGTCCGCGCTGCCGTGTCCGCCATGGTCCCTCTCCTGTCGTTTCTGGCAGCGGCGGGTGTCTGACCTCGGGGGACGAGTGCTGCACCCGCCGCTTGACCTCAAATCTACGGGCGCGGGGCATCCCGGTCGTCATGCCCTCGTACCGATTGCCGGGCCTCCTGCAGGAGGACCCCCACGCCCCGTGTGTACTCCCCTGGGTGGAGACAGGGACTCAGGACTTGGGGTCTTCCCGGAGGGGCCGCTTCTTCTCCGTGGCCTCTGCGGCCTCTGCGGCCTCTGCGGCCTGCTCCCGCGGGACCGGCTGTTCGACCAGGGCAAGCACGCGGGTGGCCATGAACCGCGCCGTACGCACCACGGAGCCGCTTCTCGTGACTTCACTCACTTCGACCACTCCCCTGCGCACCGCCGTTTCCACCCGGCGGCCCGCGCGGCTCGCCACCACCTCGTACGTCCTCGTCGTGTCCCCCGCGTCCACGACTATCTCGACTCGGTCACCCTTCATATGCCCAATCCCCCTTCTGCGACAGCCCGTTGGCCGGTCGGGGCGCGTGAACGGACCCGGTCCGCGCGCCTTCTGACCATGCTTCAAGTCTCCCACCCGGCACTGACAATCGATCGGCCGCCGAAGGCGCGGCCTCTGCACGCCGAGGAGCGCGGAAACGTAAGCTGTGGCTCGTCATTCAAGAGGACAGCCGGCAGCGGGGATGGACATGGCGATGATGCGGCTCCGGCGCGAGGATCCGCGGGTCGTCGGCTCGTTCCGGCTTCACCGCAGGCTCGGTGCCGGCGGGATGGGCGTCGTCTACCTCGGCTCGGACCGGCGCGGCCAGCGCGTCGCACTCAAGGTGATCCGGCCGGATCTGGCGGAGGACCAGGAGTTCCGCTCGCGCTTCGCCCGCGAGGTGTCCGCCGCGCGCAGGATCCGCGGCGGCTGTACGGCGCGGCTGGTGGCGGCGGACCTGGAGGCGGACCGGCCGTGGTTCGCCACGCAGTACGTGCCCGGGCCCTCGCTGCACGACAGGGTCGCCGAAGAGGGGCCGCTCACGGCGGCCGAAGTGGCCGCGGTGGGCTCGGCGCTCTCCGAAGGCCTGGTCGCCGTGCATGAGGCGGGGGTCGTGCACCGTGACCTGAAGCCCTCCAACATCCTCCTGTCGCCCAAGGGACCGCGGATCATCGACTTCGGTATCGCCTGGGCGACGGGTGCGTCCACGCTGACGCACGTCGGTACGGCCGTGGGCTCACCCGGTTTCCTCGCGCCCGAGCAGGTGCGCGGGCAGGCCGTCACGGCGGCGACGGACGTGTTCTCGCTCGGTGCGACGCTCGCCTACGCCTCGATGGGCGACTCCCCTTTCGGGCACGGCAGTTCCGAGGTGATGCTGTACCGCGTCGTGCACGAGGAGGCGCAGTTGCAGGGGGTGCCGGACGCGTTGGCGCCGCTCGTGCGGGCCTGTCTGGCGAAGGATCCGGAGGAGCGGCCGAGCACGCTGCAGTTGTCGCTGCGGCTGAAGGAGATCGCGGCGCGGGAGGCTCAGGCGCCGACGGACAGCCGGCCGCCGGTGCCGCGGCGGGATGCCGAGCGGCCGACGGCTCGGGTGGAGGGGCGGACGCTGCCGCAGTCGGCTTCGCGGGGGCGGTCCACCGGCACCGAGCGGCGGCGGGGTGGGGCCACTCCCCCGCCGTCCGGGTCCGGATCCGGCTCCGGCCGGCCTCCGGTTCGGCGGTCGTCGGCACCGGCGCCGACGTCTCGGGCCTCGCGACCCGGGACCGGGCGGCGGCCTGCGCCGCGCAGTGGGGCGGGGCGGGCTGCACCCCGTACGACGGGGACGGGGCGGCGGGTGCCGGCGAATCCTCGGCTGCTGCGGCAGCGGCTTTTTGTGTTCGTGGTGGTGACGTTGCTGGTCGCACTGGGGATCGCGGCGGCGCAAGGGTGTCAGGGGCCTGCTCAGGGGTTGCGGCAGGTGACGGGGGTCGCCGTTGTGGTCGAGGGGCCCGGCACATCGGGCTGATCCCGGTGTGCGTGTGCTCGGTGGCGCGCGTGCAGTGGAGCTTGCGGTGCGGGTCCACGGCTGCCCGCGGCTAGGGCGTGTCCTTCCGGACGGTCTCGGCCCGGATGCGTTCGTACTCGGCGGGGTCCTGGATCCGCCAGGCCCCCTGGCCGATGGCCAGGATTCCGCGGGCGGGCAGCGGTACCCCGCCGATGTCGGGGTTGCGGTGCAGCCGGACCGGGTGCCCGAGGTCGGTGCCGTCGAGGACGGCGCGGGCCTCGGAGATGCAGTACATCCGCGCGGGCATCAGGATGCCGTTGTGCCCGCTGGGCATCACACCGGCCATCTGCACTCTGCCAAGGCCGAGCGCACGGGCCATCAGTTCCCGGCCGCGCACCAACGCTCTCGGGCGCCAGCTCGCCAGGGGGAGCAGCGTGCTCACCGCGTTCATCGCGGTGAGCACGGGCGTGGAGTACGCGGTGAGGGACCAGTCGAGGGACGGCGAGTCCGTCGTCACCCGTAGCGAGGCGGGGCCGGTCCAGGTGACATGGATACGGGCGAATCCGGTGTGCTCGCAGGCCGGCCCGAAATACCGGGGACAGGCGGCGTCCAGGCGCGGACCGTCGACGTGGATGGACCAACGGCCGTCGGGGGTGCGGTGCCACAAGGTGCGGTACGGGCCGAAGGAGCTCTCCGGAAAGACCCGCAGCGCAAGCACGTGCCCGGAGGAGAACGGCAGGCCGAACACGCCCCAGCCCCTGGCGTACTCGTGTCCCGGCCAGGGTGGGTCTCCGCGGGATTCAGGCAGGCCGGACAGCCGGGACTCGAGGTCGATCATGACAGTCACCCCGATCGGGCCAGTGCACCGTCACATCCAGCATCCCACCGCACCACGCCGGGCACCGGCCGGAGCGGGGTGGCGCCGGGTCAGTGCTGCGGCCGCCCTGCCGTGACCGCGTAGAACGCCACCGCCGCGGCCGCTCCCACGTTGAGGGAGTCGACGCCGTGCGCCATCGGGATACGGACCCATTCGTCGGCCGCCACCAGCGCCTGCGTGGAGAGGCCATCGCCCTCCGCGCCGAGCATCAGGCCGACCCGGTCCATGCGGTGCGGCGCCATGTCGTCGAGCGCGGCGGCCTTCTCGTCCGGTGTGAGGGCGAGGAGTTTGAAGCCCGCCTCCCGTACGGTCTCCAGGGACTTCGGCCATGATTCGAGGCGCGCGTAAGGGACGGAGAAGACCGCGCCCATCGACACCTTGACCGACCGGCGGTACAGCGGGTCCGCGCAGTCCGGCGAGAGCAGCACCGCGTCCATTCCGAGGGCGGCGGCGGAGCGGAAGATCGCGCCGATGTTGGTGTGGTCGTTGACGGCCTCCATGACCACCACACGGCGGGCCGTCGTGAGGAGGTCCTCCGGGGTCGGCAGCGGCTTGCGCTGCATCGAGGCGAGGGCTCCGCGGTGGACGTGGTAGCCGGTGACGCGTTCGGCGAGGTCGGGGCTCACCGCGTAGACGGGCGCGGGCAGTTCGTCGATGACGTCGCGCATGACGTCGACCCACTTCGCGGAGAGCAGCATCGAGCGCATCTCGTAACCCGCGTCCTTGGCACGCCGGATCACCTTCTCGCCCTCGGCGATGAAGAGCCCTTCGGCCGGCTCGCGCCTGCGCCTGAGTTCTACGTCGGTGAGTCCCGTGTAGTCGCGCAGGCGCGGGTCGTCGGGGTCGTCGACTGTGATGAGATCGGCCACAGGGTGATACTGCCTTGTCCTCGGAGCGGTGCCAACGGGGTGGGGGAAAGTCCGTTACCGCTGGTTACCCGACTCGGCCCGGCGGGAGGGTCCCCGCGCCGACCGAGACGACCTCGCCGATGACGATGACGGCCGGCGGGCGGACCTCCTCGCGCTGCACGGTCTCGGCGACGCTCTCCAGCGTGGCGTCCACGCGACGCTGGGCGGCGGTCGTGCCCTCCTGGACGAGGGCCACGGGGGTGGCGGGGGCGCGGCCGCCAGCGATCAGGGTCTCGGCGATCTTTCCGATCTTGTCGACGCCCATCAGGACGACGAGGGTGCCGGTGCCCTGGGCGAGCGCCTCCCAGTTCACGAGGGAGCGCTCGTCGTCGGGCGCGACATGGCCGCTGACGACCGTGAACTCGTGGGCCACGCCCCGGTGGGTGACCGGGATGCCGGCGGCGCCGGGCACCGAGATCGAGCTGGAGATGCCGGGGACCACCGTGTACGGGATGCCCTCGGCGGCGAGCGCGAGCGCCTCCTCCATGCCGCGCCCGAAGACGAACGGGTCGCCGCCCTTGAGCCGTACGACGGACTTGCCCGCCTTGGCGTGCTCGATCAGCGCGTTGTTGATGGCCTCCTGGGCCATGAAACGGCCGTACGGGATCTTCGCGGCGTCGATCACCTCGACGTGCGGCGGGAGTTCGGCGAGCAGATCGCGCGGGCCGAGCCGGTCGGCGATCACCACGTCCGCCTCGGCGAGCAGCCGACGGCCGCGGACGGTGATCAGGTCGGGGTCGCCGGGCCCGCCGCCCACGAGCGCCACGCCCGGGGTCCTGGTGCGCTGGTGGGGTGCCACGAGCGTGCCGTCGCGCAGGCCCTCGACGACGGCGTCGCGGATGGCGGCGGTGCGGCGCGGGTCGGGGCGGTCGGTGGTGAGGACCGCGACGGTCACGCCCTCGCTGCGGCCGGTCGCGGGGGTCCAGGCGGTGGCGGCGGAGGCGTCGTCGGAGCGTACGCACCAGACGCGGCGGCTCTCGGCCTCGGCGCTCGCGGCCTCGTTGGCGGCGGGGTCGCTGCTGGCGATCAGGGCGTACCAGGCGTCGGTGAGGTCGCCGCTCTCGTACGGTCGGCGCACCCAGCGGATCTCGCCGCCGTCCGCCATCGCCTCGACGGAGGGGCTCGCCTCCGGGGCGATCAGGGTGATGTCCGCCCCGGCCGCGATGAGGGCCGGGAGGCGGCGCTGGGCGACCTGGCCGCCGCCGAGGACGACGACGCGGCGGCCGCCGAGGCGGAGGCCTACGGGGTACGCGGGGTGTTCGGCCATGGGTTTCTGCGGCTCCTCGTGCGGAGGGCTGGGTGAGCCGCTGCGGCGGTGGAGCAGCTCTGACGTGGGGTGGGTGGTGCGGAATCAGGTTACGGCGAACCGCGCGGGAGGGTGGTCCGGGCACGGCCCGGACCACCCCGGGCGCTACTTCTCGGTGACGCCGGCCGAGTCGAACGTCGCGACCTCGTGCATGGCACGCGCGGCGGACTGGACCACCGGGAGCGCGAGCAGCGCGCCCGTGCCCTCGCCGAGGCGCAGGTCGAGGTCGACCAGGGGGCGCAGGCCCAGCTTGTTCAGGGCGGCCACATGGCCGGGCTCCGCACTGCGGTGGCCCGCGATGCAGGCCGCGAGTACCTCGGGGGCGATGGCGCGGGCCACCAGGGCCGCCGCGCCGGCGCTCACCCCGTCGAGGATCACCGGTGTGCGCAGCGATGCGCCGCCCAGCAGCAGGCCGACGATGGCGGCGTGTTCGAGGCCGCCGATGGCCGCGAGGACACCGATGGGGTCGGCCGGGTCCGGCTGGTGCAGTTCCAGGGCGCGGCGTACGACATCGGTCTTGCGGGCCAGCGTCTCGTCGTTGATGCCCGTGCCACGCCCGGTGACCTCGGCCGGGTCGGCGCCGGTGAACACGGAGATCAGGGCCGCCGACGCGGTGGTGTTGGCGATGCCCATCTCGCCGGTGAGCAGCGCCTTGTTGCCGGCCGCGACCAGGTCACGGGCCGTCTCGATGCCTACCTCGATGGCCGCCTTGACCTCTTCGCGGCTCAGCGCGGGGCCGGTGGTCATGTCGGAGGTGCCCGCTCGGATCTTGCGGGGCAGCAGGCCCGGCGTCGCCGGCAGTTCGGAGGCGACACCCACGTCGATCACACAGACCTCGGCGCCGACCTGGTTGGCGAAGGCGTTGCAGACCGCGCCGCCGCCCAGGAAGTTCGCGACCATCTGGCCGGTGACCTCCTGCGGCCACGGCGTCACGCCCTGGGCGTGCACCCCGTGGTCGCCCGCGAAGATCGCGACGGCCGCGGGCTCCGGGATCGGCGGCGGGCACATCCGGGACAGCCCCGAGAGCTGCGCGGAGATGATCTCCAGCATGCCGAGCGCCCCGGCGGGCTTCGTCATCCGCTTCTGCCGCTCCCAGGCCTCGCCGAGCGCCTTGGCGTCCAGCGGGCGGATGTTGGTGATGGTCTCGGCGAGCAGGTCGTGCGGCTCCTCGCCGGGCAGCGCCCGGCGGCCGTACGTCTCCTCGTGCACGACCCAGGACAGCGGGCGGCGCTTGGACCAGCCCGCCTGCATCAGCTCGGGCTCGGCAGGGAACTCGTCCACGTATCCGACGCAGAGGTACGCCACGATGTCCAGGTGCTCGGGCAGGCCGAGCGTACGGACCATCTCGCGCTCGTCGAAGAAGCTGACCCAGCCGACGCCGAGGCCTTCGGCACGGGCCGCGAGCCACAGGTTCTCGACGGCGAGCGCAGAGGAGTACGGGGCCATCTGCGGCTGGGTGTGCCGGCCGAGGGTGTGGCGGCCGCCGCGGGTGCCGTCGGCGGTGACGACGATGTTCACCGGGGTCTCGAGGATGGCCTCGATCTTCAGTTCCTTGAACTGCTTGGCCCGGCCCTTGGGCAGCGACTTGGCGTAGGCCTCGCGCTGGCGCATGGCGAGCTCGTGCATCGTGCGCCGGGTCTCGGCGGAGCGGATGACGACGAAGTCCCAGGGCTGCGAGTGGCCGACGGAGGGCGCCGTGTGGGCCGCTTCGAGGACGCGGAGCAGGACCTCGTGCGGGATGGGGTCGCTGCGGAAACCGTTGCGGATGTCGCGCCGCTCGCGCATGACGCGCAGCACGGCCTCGCGCTCCGCCTCGGCGTAGCCGGGGGCCGCCGGGCCCTCGGGGGCCTGCGGGGCTTCGGCTTGTGGGGCTTCGGGCTGCTCCGGGACGTCCATGTTCTCGGGGGAGTCCAGTTCCGCGGGGAAGTGGAGGAGTTCGGGGGCGTCGTCCTGGGGTGCGGTGGGGATGGTTGCGTCCTCGGTGGATGCGGGCTCGGTCACTGCGGGCTCGGCGGCAGCGGGCTCGGCGGTCCGGCCGGCCCCCGCGCCTCCCGGTTCGCCGGACGGGCCAGCCTGGGCGCCCGCGTCCACGGCCTGCTCGCCTTCGGCGCCCGGTGCCGTGTCCGGGGTCGATGCGGGCTGGGTGGGCGCGGTGGACTGGGTGGCGGGCGCGGGCTGGGTCGCCGGGGCGGCGGACTCGGCGGCGATGTCCGCCGGGGCGGGCTCGGCGGCGGCGTTCGCCGCCACGACGGCTTCCGGCGTGGCAGTGGGCTCGCTACCGGGCTCCGGCTCGACGACGGATTCCATGACGACGGCCTCCCCGGCCGCCTGCGGCTCGGCCGTCGGTTCTTCGGTGACGGGCTGTCCGGGGGTGGCCTGCGGATCCGGGGCGGCCTGCGGGTCGGTTACGAGCTGCGCCTCGGCGGTGTGGTCCGTGGGCGCGGACTGTCCCGTGGTCTGCGGGTCGACTACGGCCTGCGGCTCGGCCCCGGACTCCGGGGCGGTCCCGGCTGCCGGGTCCTCGGCACCTTCCTGCTCCTGCGTCTGCTGCTGACTCGACTCGGTCGCCTCCGCGGCCGTCTCCAGCTCGCCCTCGCGAGGAGCCGGTACGGATGTGGCGACGTCCGGGCCGGGCTCGGCGGCCGGGGGCGAGGCGGGCGCCTGGTCCTGCGTGGTAGGGACGGAGGGCGCCTGGTCCTGCGCAGCGGGGGCGGCCGTGGCCTGGTCGGGCTCGGACGGAGCGACCGCCTCCCCGGCCGGAGCGGATGCGGGTGCGGCCACAAGCTCCGCCTCCGGCTGCTCCTGCGCCGCCACAGCGGCGTCCGGAGCGGCCACGGACGCGTCCGCTGCCGGCGCGGCGGAATCCTGCGCGGGTACGTCGGTTGCCGCAGCCTGCACGGTGGCCTCGGGCGCCGGACCGGCGGCCGCGGGCGCCGATGCGGCGGACATCGGATCAGGCGCTGCGGCCTGCGGACCGGCCGCAACGGCCTGCGGATCGGTCGCGGCGGCCTGCGCATCCGGCACCGGGCTCTGCGGGTTCGGCGCGGCGGGCTCCGGCGCCTGGGCGGCGGTGTCCTGTGCCGGGACCTCTGCCGGGACCTCTGCCTGGGCCCCGGCCTGCTGCTCCTGGGCAGCGCCCTGCTGCACGTGCGCGGCAGCTTCCTGCTCCGGCCCGGACGGGCTCTCCGCCCGTACGGCCGATTCCTCGGCCGGTACGACGAGATCCTCCGGCACCTGCAGCGGCTGGGGCGGCGTGGGCGCGAGGTGCGGCGTGGACGGGAGGACGCCGTCCACGGGAACGAACTCGCCGATGGGCCCCGGGTCCTGCGGGTTGAGCCCGGCCGGCAGCGGCTCGCCCGCCTCGGCACCTGTGGCAGCCGCCTCGCCGGGACCGGACGGCCCGGATGCGTCGGAGGTCGCGGCACCCGACGCCGGATCGACACCGACGGCTTCGGGGGCAACCTCACCCACAGCAGCACCGCCACCTGGCAGGCCGGGACCACCGGTCTGCTCACCGCCCGCGTACTGCACCGGACCGAGGTGCGCCTGCGGCCCCGCCGCGGGCTCCGCGCCCTCACCGGGCACCGGCAGCCGAGCGGCCTCGGGCGCCGGCGCCTGGGAAGCCTCGGCCATCTGCCCCGCGTACGCCTGTCCGGCATCGCCGGGCAGTCCGGCCGCGGGGAACGCGCCCGCACCGGCGTGCGCCGGCTCGGGCACCCCGAGGAGTTCCGCGCCCTGCGGGACGGGAGCCGCCTGGAGGCCCGCCGCCGCCTGCGCGGCGCGGAACGCCTCCACGTCGGGGGTGGCCGGCGTGGCACCGGCCGGGCGGCCCTGCGGGACGACCGTTTCTGCGGGCTGCGGCTGTGGGGCCTGCGGCCAGGGGGTTGCGGCCTGCGCCGGGATCTCGCCGAGCTGCGGGCCGGGCAGCGAGGCGGCCGGGTCCGCGCCGGGTACGGCCGGGTCAACCGCGCGCGGTACGTCGAGGTATTCGGGGCCGCTGGTGGGCGGACCGCTGCGGCGCTCCGGCGGGGGGCCGGCCGGTCCTCGGTCGGCCAGGGACCGCACCGGGCTGGGCATCGCGGGGGCGCCCGGCGCGGGCGGGCCGAGGTGCAGCGGGCGGCGGGCCGGGGTCTCCTTGGCGGCGTTCGTCTGCGCCGCCCCGCCTCCCGCGGCGGGGGCGAAGCCCTGCCCGCCCGTGGACTGCGCGGCTGCCGGAGCCTGCGGGCCGCCCTGCGGCCGGGCGTCCGGCGCCTGGCCGTCGGCCGATCCGTACACGGGAGCGCCGTGCGCCCCGGGAGCAGCGGCGGCACCGGAAGGGCCGGGGGGACCGGGGGTACCGGGAACTCCGGACACACCGGACGCACCGGGCGCGCCGGAGGCCTCAGGAGTACCGGGCTCCGCCACATACCCCTCGGGTTCCTGCGCCGGACGTTCCTCCGTCCAGGCACCCTGCGCACCGGGCATGAGCAGCAGATCGTCCTCGTCGGCAGCGCCGCCGGAGGCTTCGGGGAAGGTGTGCGCACCCGGAGCGGGAACCCCTGGCCTGCCCACCGTGCCCGCGTCCTGAGGCAGTCCCTCGCCCGGGACCTGGCCGGTGTCGGTCATGCGTACCCCTCGCCCATCGGTCGTACTTCTCCTTCGGCCGGCTGCCCGGGCGGTGAAGCACCCGCCCGAGAACAAGAACGAGCGTGCACGCCGCGCGGCACGTACGACTCGTCGACAAAGCGCCAAAGGCATCGGCGCCCAAGGCATTGTCGCGGCCGGACCACCCTCGTGACGAGCAGATCCACCACAGCCCGCTGTGGACTGCGCCACGTCGCGCGTCCTCCGGTCCCGCCGTACCACACGCACCCCAAACCGGGCGCGTTTTCCGGACATTGACGTATGAAGCGACGAACAGCCGGGAGCAGTACAACGATCGGCCAGCCTACCGCGAGCGGCGGCACCCCAAGGTCGCGGGGCGGTTTTGGGACGCCTCCTGAGCAGCCCTGACCGGCCTCGCTCCCCGAGGGCCGGAAATCGGCCCTCGGTCCCGCCTTCAGTCCCGGTTCAGTCCCCGTTCCCGCTCGGGCGTTCGGCCGTGATGACGAAGGCCACGGCGCGCTCGCGCTCGGTCCAGGCGCGGGTGTCGAGCTCCACGGACTGCAGGAGCGAGCACTCGACCGCATAGCCGTGTTCTGTCAGGTCCCGGCCGACGAGTTCGGCCTCGTCGCGGGTGGCGGCGTGGGTGACGATGCGTTCGGGGCGACGGTCGGCGACCGCGGAGACCACCGCGGCTCCGCCGCCCCCGACCCGTACGACATCGGGTTCCGGCAGGTCCTCCAGTACGTGGGGGGCCGTGCCGTGCACGGTCTGCAGCTGGACGCGGAAGCGGCGGGCCAGGGACTCGGCGCGGGCGCAGGCCTCCGGGTCGCGGTCGACGGCGATGACCGCGGCACCGAAGCGTGCGGCCTCGGCGGCGAAGACCCCGGCGCCGCTGCCGATGTCCCAGACGAGGTCGCCCACGCGGGGCCCGAGCCGGGCGAGCTGGATCGCGCGTACCCGTTCGCTCTCCCCCTCGCCGAGCCTGCCGACCGGCCCGCCGCCGAGCCCGTCACCGAACGCGGGGGCGGGCAGCGCCCACCCGCGCGGTGCGCCGGCCGGTTCGCGGCCCGCGATCCAGCCGGTGTCGGCGGTGACCGGGCCGCCGATGACGATCACGACGTTGGGATCGCGCCAGGTGTGGTCGGCCGCCTTGTCGGAGGTGACGACGGAGACCTGCTCGCGGGCGGTGCCGAGCTCCTCGCAGATCACGAACGTGCGCTGGACCGGCCCGAGCAGCAGCCCGAGTTCGGCGGGTCCGGCACCGGGCGAGGTGAGGACGGCGACCTTGGTGTGGGCACGGCAGACGTTGACGGCGCGGCGCAGGGTGCGGCGGTGGGCGACGACGACCTGGGCGTCGTCCCAGGGCATCCCGGCGCGCGCGAAGGCCTGGGCGACGGAGGAGACCGCGGGCACCACCTCGACCTCGAGTCCGAACGCGGGGGCGCGCAGGGTCCGTACGACGCCGAAGAATCCCGGATCGCCGTCCGCGAGCACCACGGCCGTACCGCGGTGGCGTGCGATCCGCCGTCCGGCGAGGGAGACGCTGCCGAGGCGGATCCGCTCGGCGCCCGCGGGGATCTCGGGCAGTGCGAGATGGTGGGCGGCGCCGGCCACGAGGGTGGCGGCACCGAGTGCGGAGCGGGCCGCGTCGGTCAGCGGGGAGCCGTCCCAGCCGATCACCGTGACGCGGTCGGCCATGGTCGTCAGTCTCCTGCGGTACTCGGGGTTCGTCGAGGCACCGGTGAGCGTACCTGGTGAGCGGGCTGCGGGACCGTGTGCGGCGGATCAGGTCCGGGCCGGAACCGGATCAGGTCCGGGTCGGAGCCGGGCCAGGTCAGGTCAGGTCAGGTCAGGTCAGGGAAGGGCCGGTTCCGGATCAGCTCCGGGTCCGTTCCGGGTCAGTTCCACTCCGAGTACGCCGAGTATCCGGAGGCGTCGGCGAGCTGGTCGGTGAGGCCTTCGAGGTCCTCGGGCAGCAGGCTCCACACGATGTAGTCGGTGCGGAAGTCGCTCCAGGTGCCGTCCTCACCTCTCGTACGCGCTATGCAGGCGCCACGGAGCACACCTTCGCTGATGCAGCCGATCTTCTGGGCGACCTGCTGGGAGGCCGTGTTGTCGGCGGCCGTGCGCAGTTCGATGCGCTCCATGCCCTGGTCACGGAAGAGCCACTGCGCGGTGGCGAGGGAGGCCTCGGCCGCGTAGCCCTCGCCACGGGCCCAGGGCGCGATGATGTACGAGAGTTCGGTGGACCGGACCCGCCAGTTGGTCTTCGCGAGCTGGACGATGCCGACGAGCCGCTGGGTGAGGAACTCGGTGACGGCGAGGTCGATCCCGCGGCCTGCCGCGCGCTGGGTGGGGGCGTACTCGCTGATCCACCGGGCCGCGTCGGCCTCGGCGTACGGCTGCGGTACGGCGGTCCAGGCGCCGACCATCTCGTCGTTCATCATCTCGGCGAGGCCGGGGGCGTCGGCGTCCTCGAGGGTGCGCAGCACGAGGCGCTCCGTGCTGATGGAGATGTCGGGGAACATCGGGTGAGCCGTGGTCATCGCGCCGCTCCGTCACTACAGGCTGCTGAAAGGTGCTCAGCATCAGGCCGGTCATGCCGCTGAAGAGCCCAGCATGCAGCATCGGAGCACATAACTGCACCACAGGGCCCGCACCTTGGAGGTGCGGGCCCTGTGGTAAAGACCTCGACGCGGTGTCAGATCCCTTGGTGCCAGGGGCCTCAGAAGGCGGACTCGACCGCGCCGTCGAACGTGTCGTCGAGGTACTTGCGGACCTCGTCCGAGTTGAGAAGCTTCGCGAGCTTCTTGACGCGCGGGTCGTCCTCCTGGCCCTTCTTGACCACGAGGCCGTTCGCGTACGGGTTCCCCTTGGCCGTCTCGCTGACGAGGGCGTCGGACTCCGGGCTCAGGCCGGCCTCGACGGCGTAGTTGCCGTTGATGACCGCGGCGTCCACATCGGCGAGCGAGCGGGGCAGCTGGGCCGCCTCGATCTCCTTGAACTTGAGGTTCCTGGGGTTCTCGGCGATGTCCGCGGGCGTCGCGTCGAGTCCGGCGTCGGCCTTGAGCTCGATGATGCCGTGGGCGTCGAGCAGCTTGAGCGCGCGGCCCTCGTTGGTGGTGTCGTTGGGCAGCGCGAGGGTCGCACCGTCCGCCAGCTCGTCCGCGTTCTTCACCTTCTTCGAGTAGAGGCCGAGCGGCTCCAGGTGGACGTCGTTCACCCAGACCAGGTCGGTGCCGTTCTTCTTGTTGAAGTCGTCGAGGTACGGCTTGTGCTGGAAGAAGTTGGCGCCGACGGAGCCGTCCTGGGTCGCGATGTTCGGCTGGACGTAGTCCGTGAACTCCTTGACCTCCAGGTCGAGCCCCTCCTTCTTCGCCAGGTTGTCCTTGACGTAGTTGAGGATGTCGGCGTGCGGGGTGGGGCTCGCGGCGACGATCAGCGGGCCGTCGGCGTCGGCCGTGCCCGATCCGTCCTCGGAGCCGCAGGCCGCGAGGCCGAGGGTGAGGGCTCCGGTGGCGAGGACGGCGGTGGTGATCTTGGCAGTGTTACGCACGAAAAGTGCCTTTCTCCAATGGGTGGTGCGACCCGGCGCGAGGTGGCCGGGGGCGTTGCGGTGAGGTGTGGTTCAGGAGGCCTTGGTCGGCTCGGCGGCCGCGACGGGTGCCGGGGCGGTCACTTCGACGGGCGCGGGGGCGTTACGGAGCAGACGGAGCCTGGGGGCGGTGGAACCGCGGCCGCGTCGGGAGGCGGCGCGCGCGGCGTAGTCGCCGGCGAACTGGATCACGGAGATCACGAGGGCGAGGATCACGATGGTCACCCACATGAGGCCGGTCTCGAAGCGCTGGTAGCCGTAGGTGATGGCGATGTTGCCGAGTCCGCCGCCGCCGACCGCGCCGGCCATCGCCGAGTAGCCGATGAGGGCGACGACGGTGGTGGTGGCGCCGGAGATCAGTGAGGGCAGCGCCTCGGGGACGAGGACCTTGCGCACGACGGCCCAGGTGTTGCCGCCCATCGACTGCACGGCCTCGACGAGTCCGTGGTCGACCTCGCGTACGGAGGTCTCGACGAGACGCGCGAAGAACGGGATGGCGCCGATCGCGAGCGGCACGATCGCGGCCTCGACGCCGATGGTGGTGCCGGTGATGGACCGGGTGAGCGGCATCAGGGCGACCATCAGGATGATGAACGGCATCGAGCGGCCGATGTTCACGATCTGGCCGACGACCTTGTTCACGGCGGTGTTCTGCAGCAGTCCGCCGCGGTCGGTGAGGACCAGGAGGACACCGAGCGGCAGACCACCGGCGATCGCGATCAGCGTGGACCAGCCGACCATGCGCAGGGTTTCCCAGGAGGCGGTCTCCAGGAGCGGCTGCATCTCGTTCCAGGTCACTTGGCGGCCCCTTCCTCGAGCAGCAGCGCGCCGGTGGTGCTCCCGGCGGCCGACTGCGGGGCCGCCGCCTCGCCGGCGAGCTCCACCTGGAGGCCCTGTTCACGCAGGAAGCCGATCGGGACGACGTTCTCCTCGTAGTGCCCGGGCAGTTCGATCCGCATCCGGCCGATCTGCCTGCCGCCGACGGTGTCCATTGCCGCGCCGAGGATCGATATGTCGATGTTGTACGTACGGGAGAGCTGGGAGATGACCGGCTGGGTGGCGGCCTCGCCGTGGAAGGTGACGTCGATGACGGTGCGGTCGGCGTCGGCCGCCTCGCCGCTGACCGGGAAGAGCGCGTCGGCGAGCTGGGAGCCGGGGGTGGCCAGCAGTTCGGCGACCGTGCCCGATTCGACGATCCGGCCGCGTTCCATGAGCGCGGCGGAGTCGCAGACGGACTTGACGACGTCCATCTCGTGCGTGATCAGGAGGACCGTGAGGCCGAGTTGGCGGTTCAGGTCGCGGATCAGCTGGAGGATCGAGCGGGTGGTCTCGGGGTCGAGGGCGCTGGTGGCCTCGTCGGAGAGCAGCACCTTGGGATCGCCGGCCAGGGCGCGGGCGATGCCGACGCGCTGCTTCTGGCCGCCGGAGAGCTGGCTCGGGTAGTTCCTGGCCTTGTCGGCGAGGCCGACGAGGTCGAGGAGTTCGAGCGCCTTGCGTGAGCGCTCCCTACCGGGGACGCCGAGGATCTCGAGGGGCACTTCGACGTTGCCCTGCACGGTGCGCGAGGACAGCAGGTTGAAGTGCTGGAAGACCATGCCGATCCGGCTGCGGGCCTCGCGCAGCTCCTTGCCGGCGCGCGGTCCGCGTCCGACGAGCGCGGTGAGGTCGACGCCGTCCACGGTCACCGTGCCGGAGGTGGGCTTCTCCAGGAGGTTGACGCAGCGGATCAGGGAGGACTTTCCGGCACCGGACTGGCCTATGACGCCGTACACCTCGCCCTCGCGTACGTGGAGGTCCACTCCGTCGAGGGCGGTTACTTCACGACCGCGTGAGCGGTAGGTCTTGGTCAGACCGGAAGTGGTGATCACTGGGGGGTTCCGTCACTGTCGAGTGCGCGGCGCAGGGGTGTGCCGGGCACGGGGCATTACTTCTTCTGATGATTCGCGGAGGTTCGGGGAGATGCGGCAGGTGCTCGATGAATCCGGATGAACCTGGAGGAATCGTGAGACTTCGGCAGTCGGGCACCACCGTCGGTCACGGCAGAGGCCGTGCTGCGGCGGGAGGTACGCCGGGGGGCCGGATCCGTCCTGCGGCCTGGGGCCGGAACGCGGATCGGCGGGCTCGCTTCGGGGCGCGAGAGAAGTCGTGGTGCGGGGGCCCTCTAGAAGGCGCGCATTCGACACATGCGACGAGCACCGGGCGTCATCATCGCCTCGGTCGCAAGGGTGCGGCTGCTCGTCGTGGTCATGGGCCCCAGTAAAGCAGACATACCTACGAGCCGATCACGGCTGTCCGCATTCCGGACAGATCAGTCCCCACCGCGGACACCCGACCCGGGATCCGCCGCCGCGCGGGGCAGGGGCCCGGCCCGGCGGCCGGGTACTTTTCGCCCCGTAATAGGCTCCCAGCATGCTCGACGCCCTGACGATCGCGACCGGCGCGGCCGCGCTCGCCCTCGCCGCCTGGTGCGGCCATGCCGCCTTCCGTGACCAGCCCACCAAAGACTGGCACTTCATCGGCATGGCCATCGTCACCCTGCTCACGCTCGTCCAACTGATCGTGGGCATCGTGCAGTTGGCGCGCGGCGAGGACCCGGCGCAGGGCACCACGCTGTTCGTCGCGTATCTGATCGGTTCGGCCTGCGCGATCCCGGCGGCGGCGTTCATGTCGCTGGCCGAGCGGAGCCGCTGGGGCTCGGCCACGGTGGCCGCGGCCGCCGTGGTGCTCACCGTGCTCGAGGTGCGGCTCTACGACATCTGGAGTGGCTGAGATGACGGCATCCGGGGAGGCGGATATGACGGATCGCACACCGGGCACCGGGCCGCGGCGCACCCGGCTGATCGGCGGGCCCGGGATGCTCCTGGTCTGGCTGTACGGCGTGATGGTGGTCGGCGCGGTCTCGCGGTCGGCGTACCAGATCTCCACCGAGTTCGACCGCGCCCCGCTCGCCTATTCGCTCTCGGCGCTCGCCGCGCTCGTGTACGCCTTCATCACGTACACCCTGGTCCGCGGCGGAGAGACGGCCCGCAAGGCGGCGCTTGCCTGCTGCGCCGCCGAACTGGTGGGCGTGGCCGTGGTGGGGACCTGGACACTGGTGGATCCCTCGGCGTTCCCCGATGCCACGGTGTGGTCGGACTTCGGGATGGGCTATCTGTTCATCCCGGTGCTGCTGCCGCTCACCGCGATCATGTGGCTGCGCCGTTCCCGTACGGCCGCATCCGACTGACCCGGAGGGCCGCATCCGCGCGATCCGTCCGGCCGCGTCCGCGCGATCCGTCCGGCCGGTCCGGCAGATGCTCAGGCGCTCGCCGCATACGCCGTCGGTGCCGCCTCCTTGGCGAGGGTCACCAGGGTCAGCTTCTCGCTGACCGTCTCCGTCGACACGGCTGCGTACCCGTGCTTGCGGTAGAGCATCAGGTTGTTCTCCGAGCGGTGGCCCGTGAACAGCTGGAAGCGCTTGACCCCGCCGGCCGCGCCGAGGCGCTCCTCGACGGCGACGAGCAGGCGGCCGCCGAGCCCGTGGCGCTGCATCCGCGGGTGCACGATCAGCTTGTTGATGCGTGCCGTGCCGTCGCCGTCCACGGTGCCGCGCACCGAGGCGACCACCTCGGCGCCGAGCCGGGCCACCAGGACCGTCGCCTCGGTGACTTCCGCCCTGATCGAGTCGAGCGACTGGGTGAGCGGTTCGATCGAGTAGTCCCCGTAGAGCTCCGCCTCGCTCTGATAGCAGAGGTACTGCAGTTTGAGGATCTGCTCGGCGTCCTGCTCGGTCGCCGCAGAGATGGTCACGCTCATGCCCATGTGTGCACGCCTCCCGCTCACCTGTCCGCCGGTTGCCAGGTCCGGTCTTCAAACTTGCGTCGTCGGCCGAAGGGCGGCCGCGCGGCAGGCGGAAGTTTGAGGACAGGGCCTAGCGCACCTTTCCCCTGCGGTGGGGTGCCGCAACCTCCGCTGCGAGGATTCTGCGCAGACATGCCAGGCAACGGGAACGTTGTGGCCCCAGACTTCCCTGTGAGATACCCAACGCCCCTGCGATCTCACGGTAGGTGAGGTCCTCACGGGCCAGCATGGCCCCGAGCACCCGGGGGCAGGGTCCGGGCAGCCGGCTGACGGCCGCCCGGACCCTGCGGCCGTGTTCGGCGCGCAGCACGATCCGTTCGGGACAGGCTTCGGCGGCGGCCGCGGGTTCTGCCTCGTACCCGCCTTCGCGGCGCGCCCTGCGGCGCAGCCTGCGGGCCTCGCCGCGGACGGCGGCGCGCAGCCAGGCGGCGGGGGCGGGCGGCGGTCCGTGCTCGTGGACGACTTCGAGCAGCCGCAGCCAGACGGCCTGTTCGAGGTCCGAGGGCTCGGTGCCGGACGGGGCCTCCGCTGCGGCTTCGGCACTCAGGAGCGGCCCCAGAGAATGTACGAGATCGTTCATATGCCGCAGGACCGTGCCGCCCCGGCGGAAGGTTGCCGGGACGGCACGGGATCACCCGCAAGAGGCGCTCCTGGCCCGACGGTTGACGGTCGGGCCCGGCTGCCGGACCGAGGAGGACGATCGGTCCCTGCCGCCGGAGCCAGAAAGCGGTCGGTCCCGACAGGAGACCGAGGGGACGGTCAGCTTTGACGGAAGTCGGCGGCCGCGAGCAGCCCTGTGTCCGGGTTGTCAGTGAAGATCCCGTCGATGCCGGTCTTGAACCAGAGCCGGTAGGCGCCGAAGACGTCCCCGTAGTCGTTGGCCTCGGAGCCGCGACGGAAGTCGGCGGGCAGGAACGTGTTCTCGTTGCGCATCGTATACGGGTGCAGGATCAGCTCCTGGGCGTGCGCATCGCGCACCAGCGTGGTCTCCTCGGTCAGCCGGCCCTCCGCGTCGCGCGGAACGATCAGGTCGAGGGTCGGGCCGATGCCCTGCGCGTACGAGGCGATCCAGCGCAGCCCTTCGGGCGTGACGAGATCCGCGACCGTGCGCGGGTCACCGGCCACCTCGAAGTCCCACGGGCGCGAGTCGGCCGTCCAGAGCAGCACCACGAGCGGGGCGTCCACCAGCTTGCTCAGGCGCTCGATGCTGCTCGGCTCGAAGGACTGCAGGAAGTTCGGCGAGTGCCGCTTGTGCCGGCCGTACGTGCGGAGCAGCTTCGCCAGCCGCTCCTCCAGGCCGAGACCGATGCCGCGGAAGTACGTGGGGTGCTTGGTCTCGATGTGCAGCCAAACCTCGTGGCCCCGGCCCCGGCCCTCGCGCTCGGCCCACTGGAGCACCTCCTCCAGGGTGGGGATCTCCCAGCGGCCGTCGTAGAGGGTGTTCTCCTGGCGGTTGCCGGGCAGGCGCTCCTCGGCGCGCAGCGTCTTCAGCTCGGCGAGCGTGAAGTCCTCGGTGAACCAGCCGGTGTGCGAGGACCCGTCGATGCTCTTCGTCGTCCTGCGGTCGGCGAACTCGGGGTGGTCGGCGACATCCGTCGTACCCGTGATGTCGTTCTCGTGCCGGCAGACGAGGTGGCCGTCCTTGGTCGGCACCACGTCCTGCTCGATGACATGAGCGCCCATGTCGAGCGCGAGCTGGTAGGCGCCGAGGGTGTGCTCGGGCCGGTAGCCGCATGCGCCGCGGTGCGCGATCACGGTCGGCACGGGAAGCGCCCGGTAGCCGCGGCCGTTGCCCCGGCCGCGCCCGTGGCGCCCGGCGGCCGCGGCCGCGGGTGCGGCGCCCAGTGCCGCACCGCCCGCGCCGAGCATCGCGGTGGCGAGCACCGCGCGCCGGCCCGGTCCTGAGCTGCGCTGCTGACCGTTCGCCCTGCCCTGCGTCATAGGGGTCCTTCCGTCGTCGCACAGGACCGTACGCGCCGGATCGGTCGGCTGTACGTGCCCGGTGAGGAGTGGTAACCGTCTGGATGTGATGTCCCGCACCTGTCAACGCGAGTGATCGATGCTAGGGGGAGGGATGTGACCGAGGGGAGCCCCTGAAGCCAACGGACCACGAACTCAGCGCAAAGCCGTGTCAACACTCCGTATCCACGTGATGAACCCGACGTGCACCGACGGCGGATCCGCGAGTATCGTCCTCACCTGCACGGACAACCCGCACGACACCCACTCGGACCAACCCGCCAGCCTTTGACACCGGAGGACTCGTTGTCCCGCTTCACCCTCATCAAGGCAGTACTCGGCCCGGTCCTGCGCCTGATGTTCCGCCCACGGGTGGAGGGTGCGGAGAACATCCCGGGCGAGGGGCCCGTGATCCTCGCGGGCAACCACCTCACGTTCATCGACTCGATGATCATGCCGCTCTGTCTCAAGCGGCAGTGCTTCTTCATCGGCAAGGACGAGTACGTGACCGGCAAGGGCCTCAAGGGCCGGGCGATGGCCTGGTTCTTCACCGGCACCGGCATGATCCCCGTCGACCGCGACGGCGGCCGCGGCGGTGTGGCCGCGCTGATGACCGGCCGTCGGATCCTCGAGGAGGGCAAGATCTTCTCGATCTACCCGGAGGGCACCCGCTCCCCCGACGGCCGTCTGTACCGGGGCCGCACGGGCATCGCGCGCCTGACGCTGATGACCGGCGCGCCCGTGGTGCCGTTCGCGATCATCGGCACCGACAAGATCCAGCCCGGGGGCTCGGGTGTGCCGCGGCCGGGCAAGGTGACGGTGCGCTTCGGTGAGCCGATGGAGTTCTCGCGCTACGAGGGCATGGACCGCGACCGCTATGTGCTGCGGGCCGTGACGGACTCGGTGATGTCCGAGGTGCTCGCGCTGTCCGGGCAGGAGTACGTGGACATGTATGCGACGAAGGCGAAGGCCGCCTGAGCCATCGGCTCGTTCGGGCCTTTCGGCTGGTTCGATCTTTCGGGACCTGGACGTTCGGGGGCGCGCTGCCGTGTGGCAGCGCGCCCCCGGTCCGTTGCGGCGCCCGTCAATGCTCCACGTCGTCCGCCAGCTCCTGCCCGCGCAGCAGGAACCAGGCGGCGACGGCCGCGGCGAGCAGCACCGCGGAGCCGACGCCCGAAGCCATCCGCAGTCCGTCCACGAAGGCGTCCTGTGCGGTGGCCAGCAGCGCCGTGCCCTGTTCGGCGGGCAGTGCGACCGCCGCCTCCCAGGCGCCGCCCAGCGATTCACGGGCGGCGTCGCCCACCTCGGCCGGTACCCCGGCCGGGGCAGGGAAGCCGCGGTAGATGCCGGTGACGATCGAGCCGAGGAGGGCGATTCCGAGCGCGGCGCCGAGTTCGTAGGCCGTCTCCGAGACCGCGGAGGCGGCACCGGCCTGCTCCTTGGGCACGCTGGAGAGGATCACGTCCGCCGTGACGGTGAAGGCGAAACCGGCGCCGACGCCGACGACGAGGAGCACCCCGCCGAGCAGCGGATAGCCCGTCGTACGGTCGAGCAGCGCCAGGAAGCCGAGCGCACCGCCGACGGCCGCGAGCCCGCCGGCGACCACGGCGCGCACCGTGAACCGGCGTGCGACCCGCCCGGCGATCAGACCGGCCGTCACCGCGCCCAGTGCGGCGGGCAGTTCGGCGAGCCCGGCCTCCAGCGGCCCGCGCCCCTGGACCAGTTGCAGGAACTGGGAGAGGAAGAAGACGAGCCCGGAGAGTCCGAGGATGGTCAGCAGATCGGCCAGTACGGCGCCGGAGAAGCCGCGGTGGCGGAACAGATCCACGTCGAGCAGCGGCGCAGCCAGGCCGCGCTGCCTGCGCACGAACCCGATCAGCGCGGCCGCACCGAGTACGGCGGCGGCGAGGACGGTGAGATCGAACCCGTGGGCTGCCGCCTCCTTGATCGCGTAGACGACGGCGACCATGCCCACGAGGGACAGTGCGACGCTGGGCAGGTCCCACGGTCCTGGCGCCGGGTTCTTCGACTCGGGCAGCAGCTTGATGCCGACGAGCACCAGGACGGCCATCACCGGCAGGTTGATCAAAAAGACCGAGCCCCACCAGAAGTGTTCGAGCAGGAAGCCGCCGACGACCGGGCCGACCGCCGTGCCCGCCGAGGCCATCGCGCCCCAGATGCCGATGGCCAGGGAGCGCTCGCGCGGGTCGTGGAAGATGTTGCGGATCAGCGCGAGGGTCGAGGGCATCAGGGTGGCGCCGGCGACACCGAGCAGGGCGCGGGCCAGGATCATCAGCTCGGGGCTGGTGGCGTACGCGTTGAGCACGGACACCGCGCCGAAGGCGACGGAGCCGACGAGCAGCAGCTTCTTGCGGCCGATCCGGTCGCCGAGGCTGCCCATGGAGACCAGCAGACCGGCGATCACGAACGAGTAGACGTCACCGATCCACAGCAGCTGGGTGCCGCTGGGGCGCAGATCCTCGCTGATGTACGGGGTGGCGATGCCGAGCACCGTGGCATCGATGCCGACAAGCAGCACGGCCAGGGCCAGGACGGCCATCGCCAGCCAGCGGCCGGGCTGAGGAACCGGGGCGGCCGCCTTCCCGGCCGAGGTCTCGGGGTGGATGGTGGTCATGGCTATGCACTCCGTCGTACGCCGCCGAGCAACAGCTCGGCGATCATGAACTGGAAATCCTTGGCGGCGACCCGGCCGTCCTGCACGGCCCAGGCGCCGGAGCCGAAGAGGCCATACAGGGCCTCGGTCAGCCAGGGGGCGGACAGGTCGATCCGGAACTCGCCGGCCTCCTGGCCGCGGCGGAACAGGGCCTCGATGCGGGCGTCGAGGCGGCGCCAGCCCTCGTTCATCCCGCCGGACTCGAAGAGCTGGTTCTCGGTGACGAGGAAGGCGAGGAAGCCGGCGACCGGTTCGACCTCGGCGATGAGGCGGCGTACGGCGCCGGTGGCTTCGCCCTCGTCGAGCCGGGCCGCGTCGAGGGCGGCCTCGAGCTGGCCGAGGCACAGCTCCTCCAGGGCCCTGACCAGCGCGTCCCGGCCCGCGAACTGGCGGTGCAGGGTGGCGCGGCTGATGCCTGCCGCCTTGGCCACCTCGTCGGTGGTGGCGGTGGGCTTGCGGGTCAGGAGCGCGGCGGCGCTTCGGAGGATGTGCTCACGGTCGACTGCCATGAGACGACTGTACCCCAAGTGAGACATCGATGTCTCATTCAGGACGCTCCCGTCTCCTCGAACGCCGTAGGGGCCCGGTCACCGCGATGGCGACCGGGCCCCTACGGCGCAAGGCCTATTTCTTCGCGTCAGCCCAGGCGCGCTGGACCGCCAGGTCCTGCTTGACCTCGGACAGCTGGACCGCAACCGCCGACGGCGCCGTGCCTCCGCGCCCACCGCGGGAGGCAAGCGCGCCGGGCACGGTGAGGACCGTTCGGACCTCGGGCGTCAGATGAGCCGAGATCTTGGCGAACTGCTCGTCCGTGAGCTCGTCCAGCTCCTTGCCCTCGGACTCCGCGAGCTTGACGCACTCCCCCGCCACCTCATGCGCCACCCGGAACGGCACCCCCTGCTTGACCAGCCACTCGGCCACATCCGTGGCGAGCGAGAACCCGGCCGGAGCCAGCTCCTCCATCCGCTCCCGGTGGACGGTGAGCGTCGCCATCATGCCCGTGAAGGCCGGCAGCAGGATCTCCAGCTGGTCGCAGGAGTCGAAGACCGGCTCCTTGTCCTCCTGCAGATCACGGTTGTACGCGAGCGGCAGCGCCTTGAGCGTGGCAAGCAGCCCGGTCAGATTGCCGATGAGCCGCCCGGATTTGCCGCGCGCGAGCTCCGCGATGTCCGGGTTCTTCTTCTGCGGCATGATCGAGGAGCCGGTGGAGAACGCGTCGTGCAGGGTCACGAAGGAGAACTCCTTCGTGTTCCAGATGATGACCTCCTCGGCGATCCGGGAGAGGTTCACCCCGATCATCGCGGTGATGAAGGCGAACTCCGCGACGAAGTCGCGCGAGGCCGTACCGTCGATGGAGTTGCCCGCGCTGCCGTGCTCGAAGCCCAGGTCCCGCGCGACGGCCTCCGGGTCGAGCCCGAGCGAGGACCCGGCGAGCGCGCCGGAGCCGTAGGGCGAGACCGCCGTCCGCTCGTCCCACTGCCGCAGCCGTTCGGCATCCCGGGACAGGGACTGCACATGCGCCAGCACGTGGTGGGCGAAGAGCACCGGCTGGGCGTGCTGGAGGTGGGTCCGGCCGGGCATGGCGACGTCCGGGTGCGCCTCGGCGAGGCCTACCAGGGCCGCCTGGAGCTCGGCGAGCAGGGAGCCGATGATGCGGGCGTGGTCGCGCAGGTACATCCGGAAGAGCGTGGCCACCTGGTCGTTACGGGAGCGACCGGCCCGCAGCTTGCCGCCGAGCTCCGCACCGAGGCGCTCAAGGAGGCCGCGCTCCAGCGCGGTGTGACAGTCCTCGTCCGCGATCATGGCGGTGAACTCGCCGCTCGCCACGTCCTGTTCGAGCTGGTCGAGCCCGCCGATCATGCGCTCCAGCTCGTCTGCGGTGAGCAGCCCGGCCTTGTGCAGGACGCGGGCGTGGGCACGCGAACCGGCGATGTCGTACGGCGCGAGCCGCATGTCGAAGTGGACGGAGGCGGAGAGCTTCGCCAGGGCCTCGGCAGGCCCGTCGGCGAAGCGTCCACCCCAGAGCCGGACGTCACCACCGCTGTTGTTGCTGCTCACTGCGCTTGCTCCTCGGGGAGTGCATTTCTGGTATGCATGAGTATGCAGCGCCCTGCATGATTCGTCAATCGAGCCGGCCCGCACACACGCCGAAAACGGCCGGCCCGCGGAGAACCGCGGACCGGCCGTGGACAGAACAAGCAGGCTCCGTGGACAGAACAAGCGGGCCCCGCAGACGGAACAAGCAGGCGCTAGCCCCGCTGGGCCAGCTTCAGCAGGTGGTCGGCCAGTGCCTGGCCGCCCGAGGGATCACGGCTGATCAGCATCACCGTGTCATCCCCCGCGATCGTCCCGAGAATCGGATGCAGCTCGGCCTGATCGATGGCCGAGGCCAGAAACTGCGCCGCACCGGGCGGTGTGCGCAGGACGACGAGGTTGGCGGACGCCTCCGCCGAGATCAGCAGCTCCCCCGCGAGCCGCCGCATCCGCTCCTCCTTGGCGGACTCGCCAAGAGGAGCCTGCGGCGTACGGAACCCGCCCTCACTCGGCACCGCGTAGATCAGCTCACCTCCGGTGTTGCGGATCTTCACCGCCCCCAGCTCGTCGAGGTCCCGCGAGAGCGTCGCCTGCGTGACGGTCAGCCCGTCATCCGCGAGCAGCTTCGCCAGCTGGCTCTGCGAGCGCACGGGCATCCGGTTGAGGATGTCCACGATCCGCCGGTGCCGGGCGGTCCGCGTCTGCGGCACCGACGGCCCGCCCTGCTCGTTCTCCTGCGCCTGACTCATCGTCGTCGTCTCATTCCCGCGTCACTCTCCGTCGGCCCGGCCGGCCGCATGCGCCTGGTCGAGGATGCCGGGCAGTGCCTGGAGGAACGCTTCCACCTCGGCGTCGCCGATGGTGAGCGCCGGCATCAGGCGGATCACATCGGGCGCGGGCGCGTTCACCAGGATCCCGGCGTCCTGAGCCGCCTGCTGCACCTGGGGCGCGAGCGGCTCGGTGAGCACCATACCCAGCAGCAGCCCGGCGCCCCGGACGTGGCTGATCAGGGGATGTCCGGAGTTCTCCGTTCCGGCCCACAGCCTGGCACTTGCGGCCTTGACGTTGTCGAGCAGTCCTTCGGACTCGATGGTCTCGAGGACGGCGAGTCCGGCGGCGCAGGCGACGGGGTTGCCGCCGAAGGTCGTCCCGTGCTGGCCGGGCCGCAGCAGCTCGGCCGTCTCGCCGAAGGCGACGACCGCGCCGAGCGGGAGCCCGCCGCCGAGCCCCTTGGCGAGGGTGACGACATCGGGCTCGACGCCGTGGTGCGCGAGGTGCTCGAACCACTGCCCGGTCCGCCCGATCCCGGTCTGCACCTCGTCGAGCACGAGCAGCGTCCCGGTGGCCCGGGTGATCTCGCGTGCGGCTTCGAGGTAGCCGGGCGGCGGTACGACGACGCCGTTCTCGCCCTGGATCGGCTCGATGATGACGAAGGCGGTCTCGGTGGTCACGGCCGCCCGCAGCGCCTCCGCGTCCCCGTACGGGACGTGCGTGACCTCGCCGGGCAGGGGTGCGAACGGCGCCTGTTTGCCGGGCTGTCCGGTGAGCGCGAGCGCGCCCATGGTGCGCCCGTGGAAGCCGCCGTCGGTCGCGACCATGTGGCTGCGTCCGGTGAGCCGCCCGAGTTTGAAGGCCGCCTCGTTCGCCTCCGTACCGGAGTTGCAGAAGAACACCCGGCCCTCGCGGCCGAAGCGGCGGAGCAGGTGTTCGGCGAGGGCGACGGCCGGTTCGGAGATGAACAGGTTGGAGATCTGGCCGAGGGTGGCGACCTGCTCGCCGACCGCGCGGACCACCGCGGGGTGGGCGTGACCGAGCGCGTTCACCGCGATGCCGCCTACGAAGTCGAGGTACTCGGTGCCGTCGGCGTCCCAGACCTTGAGGCCCTCGCCGCGGACGAGGGTCATGCGCGGGGTGCCGTAGTTGTTCATCAGGGTGTTCTGCCACCGCTCGGCGAATGCGGCGTTGCTCATGTCGTGGCCCCCTCGGCCTCGTCGGGCACGACCATCGTGCCGATGCCTTCGTCGGTGAAGATCTCGAGCAGGATGGAGTGCTGCACACGTCCGTCGATCACACGGGCGGTGTGCACTCCGTTGCGTACGGCGTGCAGGCAGCCCTCCATCTTGGGCACCATGCCACTCGCCAGCTCGGGGAGGAGCTTTTCCAGTGCGGAGGCGCTGATTTTGCTGATGACCTCGTCGGAGTTCGGCCAGTCCTCGTAGAGGCCCTCGACGTCGGTCAGGACCATCAGGGTCTCGGCATCCAGCGCAGCAGCGAGTGCCGCAGCCGCCGTATCAGCATTGACGTTGTAGACATGCCCCTTGTCACCGTCGTCCTGGGAGCGGGCGATCGAGGAGACGACCGGGATACGGTCGTCGGCGAGCAGGGCTTCGATCGCGCCGGTGTCGATCTCGGTGATCTCGCCGACGCGCCCGATGTCGACGAGTTCGCCGTCGACCCGCGGCTGGTGCTTGGTCGCGGTCATGGTGTGCGCGTCCTCGCCGGTCAGGCCGACGGCGAGCGGCCCGTGCCGGTTGAGCAGCCCGACCAGTTCGCGCTGCACCTGTCCGGCGAGGACCATCCGTACGACGTCCATGGCGTCCTCGGTGGTGACCCTGAGGCCCGCCTTGAACTCGCTGACGATCCCGTGCCGGTCGAGGGCCTTGCTGATCTGCGGACCGCCGCCGTGCACGACGACCGGCTTGAGACCGGCGTGGTGCAGGAAGACGACGTCCTGGGCGAAGGCGGCCTTCAGTTCCTCGTCCACCATGGCGTTTCCGCCGAACTTGATGACCACCGTCTTGCCGCGGTGGCGGGTCAGCCAGGGCAGCGCCTCGATGAGGGTCTGGGCCTTGGGGAGCGCGGTGTGCTTGCGCGCGGTGGGCTGGTTCATGACGAGTATGCGCTGTTCTCGTGGACGTAGTCGGCGGTCAGGTCGTTGGTCCAGATCGTGGCGGTCTCGCCGCCGGCCGCGAGGTCGGCGACGATGTGCACCTCGCGGTAGCGCATGTCGACGTTGTCGCGGTCCTCGCCGACGCCGCCGTTCTTGCAGACCCAGACGCCGTTGATGGCGACGTTCAGCCGGTCCGGCTCGAATTCCGCCTGCGTGGTACCGATCGCGGAGAGCACCCGGCCCCAGTTGGGGTCCTCGCCGTGGACGGCGCACTTGAGGAGGTTGTTGCGGGCGATGGACCGTCCGACCTCGACGGCGTCCGCCTCGCTCGCGGCATTGACGACCTCGACCTTGATGTCCTTGCTGGCGCCCTCCGCGTCCCGGATCAGCTGCTGCCCGAGATCGTCGCAGACCTCCCGTACGGCGGCGGCGAACTCCGCGTACTCCGGGGTCACTTCGGCGGCGCCGGAGGCCATGAGGAGGACGGTGTCGTTGGTGGACATGCAGCCGTCGGAGTCCACCCGGTCGAAGGTCAGCCGGGTGGCGTCACGCAGCGCCTTGTCGAGTACGTCACTGTCGAGCGCCGCATCGGTCGTGAGGACGACGAGCATGGTGGCGAGGCCGGGCGCGAGCATGCCGGCGCCCTTCGCCATCCCGCCGACGGTCCAGCCGTCCCGGCCGGCCACGGCGGTCTTGTGCACGCTGTCCGTGGTCTTGATGGCGATGGCGGCCTTCTCGCCGCCGTGCTCGGAGAGTGCGGCGGCGGCGGTCTCCACCCCCGGCAGCAGCTTGTCCATCGGCAGGGTCACGCCGATGAGCCCGGTCGAACACACGGCGACCTCACCGGCGTTGTGCCCGAGCACCTCGGCGGTCTTCTCGGCGGTGGCGTGCGTGTCCTGGAAGCCCTTCGGCCCCGTACAGGCGTTGGCGCCACCGGAGTTGAGGACGACGGCCGAGACCTGACCGCCCTTGAGCACCTGCTCGGACCACAGGACCGGGGCGGCCTTGACGCGGTTGGAGGTGAAGACGCCGGCGGCGGCCAGGCGAGGGCCGCGGTTGACGACGAGCGCGAGGTCGGGGTTCCCGTTCTCCTTGATCCCGGCGGCAATCCCCGCGGCCTGGAATCCCTTGGCTGCCGTCACACTCACGGCGCGACTCCGATCGTGGTGAGCCCTGTGGTCTCTTCGATCCCCAGGGCGATGTTCATGGACTGAACGGCACCGCCCGCGGTGCCCTTGGTGAGGTTGTCGATCGCGCTGATGGCGACGATGCGCTGGGCGCTCTCGTCATACGCGACCTGGATCTGCACGGCGTTCGACCCGTACACGGAGGCGGTGGCGGGCCACTGCCCTTCGGGCAGCACATGCACGAACGGCTCGTCCGCGTACGCCTTCTCGTACGCCGCCCTTACGGAATCGGCCGGCACGCCCGGCTTGGCCCTGACGTTGCAGGTGGCGAGGATGCCGCGGGCCATCGGGGCGAGGGTCGGCGTGAACGAGACGCTGACGTTCTCGCCGGCGGCCGCGCTGAGGTTCTGCACCATCTCGGGCGTGTGCCGGTGCCCGCCGCCCACTCCGTACGGCGACATCGACCCCATGACCTCGGAGCCGAGCAGATGCGGCTTGAGGGCCTTGCCCGCACCCGAGGTGCCGGTCGCGGCGACGATCACGGCATCGTTCTCGGCGAGGCCGCCCGCGTACGCAGGGGCGAGGGCGAGCGAGACGGCGGTCGGATAGCAGCCGGGAACGGCGACGCGCCTGCTGCCCGCCAGCACCTCCCGCCCACCGGGCAGCTCGGGCAGCCCGTAGGGCCAGGTCCCGGCGTGCGGTGAGCCGTAGAACTTCTCCCACTCCCCCGCGTCCTTCAGCCGGAAGTCGGCGCCCATGTCGATCACGAGGGTGTCCTCGCCGAGCTGCTCGGCGACAGCGGCGGACTGTCCGTGCGGCAGCGCGAGAAAGACCACGTCATGCCCTGCGAGCACCTCGACCGTGGTCGGTTCGAGGACACGGCCGACGAGGGGCAGCAGATGAGGCTGCAGCGCGCCGAGGCGCTGGCCGGCATTGGAGTGCCCGGTCAGCGCACCGACCTCGACCCCGGGATGAGCAAGCAGCAGACGCAGCAACTCCCCGCCCGCATACCCACTCGCTCCGGCCACTGCGGCACGTACCACCATGCTTGCCTCCCTCTCGATGGCATGACTATACGTCCATCCGTAGTCTTATGCAAAGCGCTTCGGGCAACGGTCCCCGGGGCTGTGACTGAGCGCTTCAGTCGGCGAGTGAGCGTGCGAGTTGGCGACTTGAGCGGGCAGCGTCGACGGCTCGGGTGAAGGGCGGCGTAGGCGTCGAGAGGCGGCTTCATCTGCCGGTAGTAAGGGCACCTTGCTCTGCCGCATCCCATGAGTGGGCTCAGTGACGTGCTGTCGGTGGTTGCTTCTACTGTTGCCTCATGGGGAACTATTTCCAGACCGTCGTCGACCTCGACGCCACGCAGGCGGACGCCCACACCATGGCAGGCAGCGGACTCGACTGGCTGGTCAGGGAGGGGATAGTTCGGGCTGAGCTCACCGACTGTGTTCTCGGGGCGCCGTCGGGACATCCTCCCGGTCCCTCTTGGGCCAAGGCGGTCGGTCAGCAGGACTGGGAGCCCAGCGACGGACTCAGGATCGAGACCAGCCGCACCGTATTCAATTGCGGTCAGGGCGAACCCAGGTTCGCGGTGTGCCCTCATTGTGCCGGGCGGGCGGATTTCCACACCGACCGGCTGGAGGAGATCGAGGGTGCGTGGGAACCCTTCGGCGAGGCCATCAGCGACTGGAGCGACACAGGCCGCGCGGCAGTCGCCTGCCCGCGTTGTCGACGTCCTGGTGACCTGACTGCGTGGACCTGGTCGGACGACTACTTCGCCTTCGGGTATCTCGGTTTCGAGTTCTGGGACTGGCCCGACTTCAGCCCTGGGTTCCTCGAAGGTCTCTCCCGCGCGCTTGGGGGGCATCGCACGGTTCTCATAGAAGGCAAACTCTGAGGGAGCCGGACAGCAGACGCTGAGCGTCAGATGTGGCGAATGCTGCCAACTGGAGCGCTCAGTCACAGGGGCCATTTCGGCCACCGTCGGCCACCGAACGTCACCCGGCCTGCGCGGATCCCGCTTGGCTCGGTTGTCGATCACGGGCTAGTGTCCCGGCACGACTCTGGGGAGAGCGACAGGTGGGGGACATGAGCAGTGGTCACGGGGTGCGGGCGAAGGAGCCGAGTACGTGGAAGCAGGTGGTCGCGGGGCTGCTCCTGGTGCCCGGGGTCGGCTTCGCCCTGTGGGCGCAGGAGCAGACGTCCTCGCCCGTCCGGCATGAGCGGCGCCCTGCCGTCTGCTCCGATGCGGCGGACGAGCGGGAGCCGACGAAATCGGACAGGGCGAGGGTGAACGGCGACCGGCTCTGCGAGAGCCTGAACCGTCCCGATCTCGCTCGACTGCTCGGCACTCCTGACGAGATGGCCAAACATGCCTACGGCAGCGAGCACTCCATGGGACAGGGACGGGATCAGGTCGTGATTCCGACGGCGCGGGTCGAGTTCGAGACGTACACCGTGGAGCTGAGCGTGGACCACAGCGACTTCCGGGTGACCGGGGCGGCCTCGGCGCTGTACACCGACGCACGACAGCGGAAAATACTGGGCCGCCCTGCGGTCGTGCACTCGCAGCAGACGATCCGGATCGGATTCCGGCTCGACGGAGGGGACGTGCAGTCCGGCCCGGGCGTCACCGCACGCACGGTGAGCGTGGCGCGGGACGCCCGGGACAGCGGGGGCTCGTACGACGTGACCGTGTGGCGCAACGACGGCGGTCTGCCGAGCGACGAAGCCCTGTTCCGTGTCGCCGAGACGGTGCTGCCGGACGTGCCGGGCTGGAACGCCGGTCGGTGACCGTGCCCCCCCGCCCGGGCAGGGGCGCCCGGGCAGGGGCGCCGGGGCAGGTACGGGGGGTAGGTACCGGGGGGTAGGTACGGGAAGGTTAGGTACGGGGGGTAGGACGCGAGGGGGAAGGCCGGTGCTCAGGGCTCGCCGTACGGGCGGACGGAGCCTCGCGGAAGGGCTGAGCCTCGTCGAAGGTTGGCCGCTCTACCGGGGGTTCAGCGGTCCTGGGCCTCGGCGGCTGCCTTGGCGGCCTTCTTCTCCTTGAGGCGGGCGGATTCCTCGCGGACCTTGGCCTGGGTGGCGCGCTCCGTGCGCAGCCACTCCGGCATGTCCCGCTTGAGAGCATCGATCTGCTCGGTCGTGAGGGCCTCCGTGACCCCGCCGCGGGCGAGGCCCGCGATGGAGACACCGAGCCTGGCGGCGACGACGGGACGCGGGTGCGGGCCATTCCTGCGCAGGTCCGCGAGCCACTGCGGGGGCTCGGCCTGCAGGGCGTTCAGCTCGGCGCGCGAGACCACGCCCTCCTGGAACTCGGCGGGGGTGGCCGGAAGGTACACACCCAGCTTCTTGGCCGCGGTCGCGGGCTTCATGGTCTGGGTGTTCTGGTGCTGCGTCATGGGATCAAGGGTAGCGAGGGCGCAGAGTACGGCCGACCACGGGCGGACTGGCCCGGGGCGGGGAACGGACGGCGCCGGGTAGTCTTGCGGAGTGACCAGCGAGGCGAAACCCCAGGTGACAGACCCGGACCAGCCGGCGGACTTCCGCCTCGCCTATGTGCCGGGCGCGACTCCTGCCAAGTGGGTACGGATCTGGCGGGAGCGTCTGCCGTCCATCCCGCTGACCCTGGTGGCCGTGGAGCCCGGCGAGGCGGCCGGCCTTGTGGGCTCGGGTGGCGCCGACGCGGGGCTGCTGCGCATGCCGGTGGACCGGACGCGGTTCAACGCGATCCCGTTGTACACGGAGACCACGGTCGTCGTCGTACCCAAGGATCACCTGCTCACGGCCGCCGACGAGGTGACGCTCACGGACCTGGCCGACGAGATCGTGCTGCACCCGCAGGACGACACCCTCGGCTGGGAGCAGCTGCCGGGCAAACCCGCGCTGGAACGTCCGGCCACGACCGGGGACGCCATCGAGCTGGTGGCGGCGGGTATCGGCGTGCTGATCGTGCCGCAGTCGCTCGCGCGACTGCACCACCGCAAGGACCTCACGTATCGGCCGCTCGGTGATGCGCCCGAGTCACGGATGGCGCTGGTGTGGCCTGAGGGAGAGACCTCCGATCTGGTCGAGCAGTTCATCGGCATCGTCCGGGGGCGAACGGCGAACAGCTCGCGCGGGCAGTCACCGGCCGAGGTGGAGGCGGCGCGGGGGCGGACCGGGCGCGGAGCCAAGGGCAAGGGCAAGGGCAAGGGCACAGGCAACGGCACGGGCAAGCCGAACTCCGTCAAAGGTGCGGCCAAGGGCGCCTCCGCCTCGCGCCGCACCGGCTCGGGCAAGGGCGGCACACGGTCCGGCGGTTCACCGTCCGGCGCACGTCGCGGTAAGCCCCGCCGCCGGGGGTAGGCGGTGCCGGACCAGTTGATGAACCGCATCCGGCTGTCCCTGCTGATGGCCGGCGTGTCCGCGCTGGTCCTGGTCTGGGTCCTGCTGACGGGAAGCGCGATATCCCGTGCTGTGGCGTTCGGCCTCGACGGCTTGGCCCTGGCTGCGCTCGTCCGCTGCTGCCGAGCCGGCCTGCTCGCCAACCGTACAGATCTCGTCTGGTTTCTCCTGCACACGCCACGATGGCTGCGGGCAACCGCGGGCTCGCTCTGGGCGTGGGTCGTCCTTTGGGTCGTGGCCAGCGGCGGCGGCACAGGCATGCGGAGTGACGCGGAGAGCAACATCATCGATCAGGGCTACCACCGGTCGGCAGACTTCGCCGAGGTGATGCAGACCCTGATGCCCATGCTGTCCGGTGCCGGTGCGGTTCTCCTCTTTGTGTGGTCCGCCCTTCTGCTGGCCGCCGCGCATGGCGGCGAGGAGTGGCGAAAGGCTCAGCGGAGACCCCACGCCGACTCCAGCCCCTGGTGATGCCTTCAAGGCCTGCGCCCGCCGCTCGGCTCAAGCCACTCCCTTCATCGGGCCGACCGGGGTGGCCGGCCGGATGAGCGGAGCGGCAACGCGCTCTCGTCTCAAGCCGCTTCGTCTCAAGTCGCTACGGCGGGCCGAAAGCGGACCGCCCCGGCCGGAAGCGGACTCCGGCCGGGGCGGCTGTGCTGCAAGCGGGGATTAAGCCAGCGTCCCCAGCGCCTCGTTGAGCGTCGCCGAAGGACGCATCACAGCGGAGGCCTTGGCGGCATCCGGCTGGTAGTAGCCGCCGATGTCGGCCGGGCTGCCCTGCACGGCGATCAGCTCGTCGACGATCTTCTGCTCGTTCGCCGCGAGCGACTCGGCCAGCGGCGCGAAGGCCTTCGACAGCTCGGCGTCCGCGGTCTGCTTGGCCAGCTCCTGGGCCCAGTACAGCGCCAGGTAGAAGTGCGAGCCGCGGTTGTCGATGCCGCCGACACGGCGCGTCGGCGACTTGTCGGCCTCCAGGAACGTGGCCGTGGCACGGTCCAGCGTGTCCGCGAGGACCTGGGCGCGGGCGTTGCCCGTGGTCGTGGCCAGGTGCTCGAAGGAGACCGCGAGCGCGAGGAACTCACCGAGCGAGTCCCAGCGCAGGTAGTTCTCCTTGACCAGCTGCTGCACGTGCTTCGGGGCCGAGCCGCCGGCGCCCGTCTCGAAGAGTCCGCCGCCGTTCATCAGCGGGACGACGGAGAGCATCTTGGCGCTGGTGCCCAGCTCCAGGATCGGGAAGAGGTCGGTGAGGTAGTCACGGAGCACGTTGCCGGTGACCGAGATGGTGTTCTCGCCGCGGCGGATGCGCTCGAGGGAGAACGCCGTCGCCTCGACCGGCGACTTGATCTCGATCTGCAGGCCCGTGGTGTCGTGCTCGGCCAGGTACTTGGTGACCTTCTCGATCAGCACGGCGTCGTGCGCGCGGTTGGCGTCCAGCCAGAACACGGCCGGGTCGCCGGTGGCGCGGGCGCGCGTGACGGCGAGCTTGACCCAGTCCTGGATCGGCGCGTCCTTGGTCTGGCAGGCGCGGAAGATGTCGCCCTCGGCGACCTCCTGCTCCAGGACGACGTTGCCCGCGGTGTCGACGAGGCGGACGGTGCCGGCCGCGGCGATCTCGAAGGTCTTGTCGTGGGAGCCGTACTCCTCGGCCTTCTGCGCCATGAGGCCGACGTTCGGCACGGAGCCCATGGTCGACGGGTCGAAGGCACCGTTGGCGCGGCAGTCGTCGATGACGACCTGGTAGACGCCGGAGTAGCTGGAGTCCGGCAGCACCGCGAGGGTGTCGGCCTCCTGGCCGTCCGGGCCCCACATGTGGCCGGAGGTGCGGATCATGGCCGGCATCGAGGCGTCGACGATGACGTCGGAGGGCACGTGCAGGTTGGTGATGCCGTTGTCGGAGTCGACCATCGCGAGCTCGGGGCCCTCGGCGATCTCGGCATCGAAGGAGGCCTTGATCTCCGCGGCCTCGGGCAGTGCCTCGACACCCTTCAGGATGGTGCCCAGGCCGTCGTTGGGCGACAGGCCGGCAGCGGCCAGCTTCTCGCCGTACGCGGCGAAGGTCTTCGGGAAGAAGGCGCGCACCACATGGCCGAAGACGATCGGGTCGGAGACCTTCATCATCGTGGCCTTGAGGTGCACGGAGAACAGCACGCTCTCGGCCTTGGCGCGGGCGACCTGCGCGTCGAGGAAGGTGCGCAGCGCGGCGACGCGCATCACGGAGGCGTCGACGACCTCGCCGGCCAGGACCGGTACGGACTCGCGCAGCACGGTCGTGGTGCCGTCGGCGGCCACGTGCTCGATGCGCAGGGCGCCGGCCTCGGTGATGACGGTGGACTTCTCGGTGGAGGCGAAGTCGTTCTCACCCATCGTGGCCACGTTGGTCTTGGACTCGGGGGTCCAGGCGCCCATGCGGTGCGGGTGGTTCTTCGCGTAGTTCTTGACCGAGGCGGGGGCGCGGCGGTCGGAGTTGCCCTCGCGCAGGACCGGGTTGACGGCCGAGCCCTTGACCTTGTCGTAGCGGGCGCGGATCTCGCGCTCCTCGTCGGTCTTCGGGTCGTCGGGGTACGCGGGGAGCGCGTAGCCCTGGCCCTGCAGCTCGGCGATGGCGGCCTTCAGCTGCGGGATCGAGGCCGAGATGTTCGGCAGCTTGATGATGTTGGCCTCGGGCGTCTTGGCGAGTTCACCGAGCTCGGCGAGGGCGTCGGCGATGCGCTGGCCCTCCTCGAGGTACTCGGGGAACTGCGAGATGATCCGCCCGGCCAGCGAGATGTCACGGGTCTCGACGCGCACACCGGCCGTCGAGGCGTAGGCCTCGATCACCGGCAGGAGCGAATGGGTCGCCAGGGCCGGGGCCTCGTCTGTGTGCGTGTAGATGATGGTCGAGTCAGTCACCGGGTGCTCCGCTCCACGTCTGCGTGCGTCGTCTGCTTGCGTCGTCGGTCGAGATTACTCGACATCAAGATATCTCTTCCGGCCCCCTCTTCCGAAAGGTCCTCCGACGGCCTGCCTCCCGACGCTCGCGTGATCTGCCCCACGCCGTGCTTCGAAAGGAGCGGGTCAGGCCCGCGGGCGCGGGGAGGTCACAGGCTCGACGGCCCGGGAAGCCGGTCAGGCCGCCCGACCGGCCAGGCGGAGGCTCCAGCGCCCGGTCCGGCCGGTGACGGTCGCGGTGGAGAGCGGGGGCACGTCGATGCTCCAGTACGTGGCCGGCGGGGCCTTCAGTGCGTAGACCACGGCCGCGCGGACGACCCCCGGCTCGGCGACGGCGACGATGCTCGCGCCGTCGCCGACCGGCCGGGTGTCCAGCCAGTGGCCGACCCGTGAGATGAAGGCGAGCAGGGACTCGCCGCCGTGCGGCGCCGAGCGCGGATTGCCGAGCCAGGCGTCCACGGCCGCCGGTTCGCGCGCGGTCACCTCGGCCAGCGTCCGGCCGCGCCAGCGACCCATGTCGCAGTCGCTGAGCATCGGCTGGGCCATCGGGGAGAAGCCGAGCGCGTCGCCGGTCGCGCGGCTGCGCGGGGTGGGCGAGCAGTAGCGCAGCTCGGCGCTGCCGTACGGCGCGAGGGTGTGCGCGGCATGCTGCAGCTCGTACCAGCCGGCCTGGTCGAGCGGCCGGTCGTCGTCGAAACGCTCGGCGAGCAGCGAGGAGCTGCGTGCGGCGGCGATCAGCGTGAGCCGAACATGCATGCGGCGATGTTGGAACCCTTCACTGCGCAGGTCAAGAGTCCTGTCGGCGCGGACCTGACTACTGCAGACCGAGTGTCATCCACCGCTCGGGGTGTGCGAGCGGTTCGAAGCCCTGCTTCGCGTACACCCCGTGCGCGTCCTGCGTCGCGAGCATGATGCGCCGCAGTCCACAGGGTTCGAGCTCCTCGCGTACGGCGCCGACCAGGGTGCCTCCGACACCCTTGCCGCGTACGGCGCGATCCACGTACACATCGCAGAGCCAGGCGAAGGTCGCGTGATCCGTGACGACCCGGGCATACGCCACCTGCTCGCCGGAAAACGGGTCGTAGGCACCGAAGTTCAGCGATCCGGCGATGGCACCGTCCTGCTTCTCCCGGCTGCGCCCGAGTGCCCAGTAGGCATCGGTGGAGAGCCAGTGGTGGATCTTCGCGTGGTCGAGGCGGGCGGGGTCGGTGGAGATCACGTACGCGGTCATGGCGACGAGGCTCGCATCCGGGGACCGGACCTGGCCAGGGGATATGTCACAGGCCGCCCGCCTGCAGGCGGGCCGCGCATGTCCTCCCGGTGCACCTCCTCACAGGCCGAGCACCTCCTCACAGGCCGAGCACCTCCTCACAGGCCGTACGCAGCCGTCGCACCCCTTCGGTGATCTCCGACTCGCCCGCGAGCCCCGCGAAGCTCAACCGCAGGTGGGCCGCGGGGGGTTCGGCGCAGAAGTAGGGCCGGCCCGCGTTGATCGCGACGCCCGCGCGCAGTGCGGCGGAGGCCAGGGCGGATTCGGCGGCCGCGCCGGTGCCCTCCGGCAGGCGGAGCCACAGGTGGTAGCCGCCCGAGGGCACGAACGGGAGGGCGAGGTCGGGCAGTTCACGCAGGAGTGCCGTGGCCATGCGGTCGCGGCGGGCCCGCAACTGGGCGGCGACCGAACGCAGATGGCGGTTCCAGGCGGGTGCGCCGACGAGTTCGAGGGTCGCCTCCTGCAGGGGGCGCGGCACGAAGAAGTGGTCGACGATCTGGATGGCGCGCAGCCGCTCGAGGACCGGCCCGCGGGCCACGAGCGCGGCGACGCGCAGGGACGGCGAGGTGGCCTTGGTGAGGGAGCAGACATGGACCACGACCCCGTCGGGATCGGAGGCGATCATCGGCGGCGGCAGCGGGCCGCAGTCGTCGTGGGCGAGGCGGCGCACGAAGTCGTCCTCGATGACGAAGGCACCGAACTCCCTGGCGATGCGGACGACTTCGGCCCTCCGGGCCGTGGAGAGCACCGCGCCGGTGGGGTTCTGGAAGAGCGGCTGGCAGATGAACACCTGCGCGCCGGTGGCCCGGAAGGCGGCGGCGAGCAGCTCGGGCCGCACCCCGTCGGTGTCCACCGGCACCGGCACCGGGCGGAGCCCGGCGGCGCGGGCGACGGCGAGGAGCCCGGGATAGGTGGGCGATTCGACGAGCACCGGGGTGCCGGGGGCGGCGAGCGCCCGCATGGCGGTGGTGAGCGCGGTCTGGCCGCCGGAGGTGATCAGGACATCGGAGGCCGTGACGGCCCCGCCGCAGCCGCGTGCGAACCATTCGCGCAGCTCGGGCAGCCCGTCCATGGGCGGCCGCCCCCAGGCGCCCGGCCTGCGCCCGGCGCGGCCGAGCGCGGCGGCGAGGGCCTGCTCGGGCTGGAGCGAGGGGTGCAGATAGCCGCTGTTGAACTCGATGACCCCGGTGGGCGGCTGCGCCAGACAGGCAAGCACCCCGGAGGCGTCGACGGTGCGCGGCTCGGCGGCGGCCTGGGCACTGAGGGCGACCTCCTGCCAGGAGGTGTCACCCGTCGCCTGAGGAGCGGTCCGCGCCTCGGCACGGAAGGCGCCCGCACCCGGGCGCGTCACCACGAGGCCCTCCGCCGCGAGTTGGGCCAGCGCCCTGGAGACGGTCACGGGACTCACCCGGAAGCGCTCGACGAGTGCCCGGCTCGAGGGAAGCTTTCCACCCGGAGAGTAGCGATGAAGCTCCCCGCGCAGGCTGCTCGCCAATTCACCCACACTGCTACGCTCTTGCATGAGAGCAGAGAATAGCGCTACCCGCCCAAGCACGATAGCGGTCGACACCACCGGCACACCGGGTCCCGGCGTTCCGAGCCCGGACGCCCGGAGCGGGGGCAGAGCGAGCCCTGCCGCTCCGGGCACAGGCACACCGAGCCCCGGCACCCCGGGCGCGGGCCGGGACAGCACCCGCACCGGCATCCTCCTGGCCGCGGCCGGCGTCACCGCGTTCTCCCTCACCTTCCCGTCCACCGCGTGGGGCCTCGACGGTTTCGGCCCCTGGTCGCTCGTCGCCGTACGGATGGTGCTCGCCGGGCTGATCGCGGGCGGCTGCCTGCTGGTGCTGCGGATCAGCCCGCCGGACCGCAGGCACTGGCCCTCGCTGGCGATGGTCGCCGCGGGCACGGTGGTCGGCTTCCCGCTGCTCACCACCCTCGCCCTGCAGACCTCCACCACCGCGCACGCCGCGGTCGTCGTCGGTCTCCTTCCGCTCACCACGGCAGCCCTTTCCGCGCTGCGCACGGGGGCGCGGCCCTCGCGCACCTTCTGGACGGCCGCCTGCGTCGGCGCGGTGGCGGTGATCGCGTTCACCGTGCAGCAGAGCGGCGGGGCGCTGAGCATCGCCGATCTCTATCTCTTCGGCGCCCTGCTGATCTGCGCCGCCGGATACACCGAGGGCGGGCGGCTCGCCAAGGTGATGCCCGGCTGGCAGGTCATCGGCTGGGCCCTCGTGGGCTGTCTGCCGCTCGCGGTGCCGCTCGCGGCCGTGGCCCTCGCGTACGAGCCCTGGGTACTGACGGCGAAGGCGGTGACAGGTCTCCTCTGGGTGGCGGCGGGCTCGCAGTTCCTGGGCCTGGTCGTCTGGTACCGCGGCATGGCGGCGATCGGCATCCCCAAGGCGAGCCAGCTGCAGCTCGCCCAGCCGCTGCTCACCCTGGTGTGGTCCGTCTCGCTGCTCGGCGAGCGGATGACACTCGCCGCGCCGCTGACCGCGGTGGCCGTCCTGATCTGCATCGCGGTGACCCAGCGGGCACGCGACTGAGCCCGCACAGGGTGCCCGCCCGACACCCTCCGCCGTAGAATTGCGGCCACGGAGCCCCACCTGCACAACAGCCGAGGAGGTCACCCCTCATGCATGCAACCGTGGGCGACAAGCTGCTGGTGCACGGCAGGATCGTCGGTCAGCACGACCGGGAGGCAGAGGTCATCGAGGTGCTCGGCCCGGACGGCGATCCGCCGTTCCGCGTCCGCTTCGAGGACGGCCACGAGACGCTGGTCTCCCCGGGCCCGGACTCCGTCGTACGCCACCCGCAGTCCGACTGAACCGAACCTGACCGAACCACACCGGACCGGACCCGACCGAACCGCACCGGGCCGGACCGCACCGGGCCGGACCGGACTGATTCCACGGCTGAGCCCCCTCCCCGTGAGGCCCGTGTGCTCAGCCCCGCGGGTAGTGCTCGGCCACCATGCGTGTCACGGCTGCGATCGGATCGGCGGCCATTTCCCGTGCCGCGAAGAAGACATGCCCGCGCACCTGCGGGAAGTCGGCGGCGTACGTCAGGTGCCGGGACAGTTCGGCCGGGTCCTGCCAGGCCGCGGGCTGTGCGGGGTCTGCCACCTTGTAGAGGGCCTCGCCCGCGTACAGGTCCACGTCCGTGCCCTCGACCAGGTCCGCCCACCACGGCACGAGCCGCGCGTAGTCGGCGGCCGGGAAGCCGATGTTCCAGTACAGCTGGGGCACGACGTAGTCGATCCACCCGCGCCGCACCCAGGTGCGTACGTCCGCGTGCAGATGGTCGTACGTCTCCACGCCCGCGGAGGTGTCCGAGCCCCGCGGATCCGTCGCTCTGTTGCGCCAGACGCCGAACGGGCTGATCCCGAACCGCACCCCTGCGCGCACCCCGGGGATCGCGGCGGCCATCTCCCGTACGAGCCGGTCGGTGTTGTCCCGGCGCCAGGCCGCCCGGTCGGCGAAGCCGGTGCCGTGGCGCTCGAAGGCCGCGTCATCGTCGAAGACCTCACCGGCGACCGGGTACGGATAGAAGTAGTCGTCCCAGTGCACGGCGTCGACGGGGTACTTCTCCACTGCGTCGAGCATCGCCTTCTGCACGAAGGCGCGGACCTCGGGCAGCCCGGGGTTGTAGTAGAGCCTCCCGGCGTACGGGACGAGCCACTCGGGATGCCTGCGCGCCGGATGCCCGGCGGTCAGCCGGGACGGGTCGGTGTGGTTCGCGACGCGGTACGGGTTGAACCAGGCGTGCAGTTCGAGGCCGCGCCGGTGCGCCTCCGCGACGGCGGTACCCAGCGGGTCCCAGCCGGGGTCCTTGCCCTGGGCTCCGCCGAGGTACGCGGACCACGGCTCGTGCCCGGAGGGCCACAGGGCATCCGCGGTGGGGCGCACCTGGAGGATCACGGCGGTGAGCCTCCGGTGCACCGCCTCGTCGAGCTGGGCCAGTAGCTCGGCCCGCTGGGCATTGGCGGACAGGCCGCTCGCGGAGGGCCAGTCCCGGTTGCCGACGGTGGCGATCCACATGCCGCGGAACTCGGTGTTGCGCGGCGCCCGGCGGCGCTGCTCGGTGGCGACGGAGTCTCCCGCGGTCGCCGCCAGCAGGGCCGCGGCACCGGCCAGCGTGAAATCTCTGCGCGTCATACGCACCGCTTGCCACTCCTTGCCCCGTTTCACCCTGCCTGCCGGGAAAATCCGAACCGTACCCGTTGTCCCGTGGAACGTGCCACAGCATGCCGCCCCGGCCCCCCGTGCACCAGTGCACGCGGAGTAACGTCGGTGCGTCGGGGCAGGCGCCGGACATCCGGACGGACGCCGGGACGGACATCCGTCACAGACCTGCCGATCCGGAGCACGAAAGGGACGATGTGTCGGAGACCTCGTCAATCGCTGACATCGCACGCGTAGGAGTAGTCGGCTGCGGCCAGATGGGGGCCGGGATCGCAGAGGTCTGTGCCCGCGCCGGCCTGGACGTCATGGTCGCCGAGACCACCGGGGAGGCGCTGGAGATCGGGCGCACCCGGCTGCACAACTCCCTCGCCAAGGCCGCCGAGCGCGGCAAGATCAGCGAGGAGGAGAGGGATGCGACCCTCTCGCGGCTGACCTTCACCACGGATCTCGGCGAGTTCGCCGACCGTGACCTGGTCATCGAGGCCGTGGTGGAGAACGAGGCGGTGAAGACGGAGATCTTCCAGGTCCTCGACCAGGTCGTGACCCGCCCGGACGCGATCCTCGCCTCCAACACCTCGTCCATCCCGCTGGTGAAGCTGGCCGTGGCGACCTCGCGGCCCGACCAGGTGATCGGGATCCACTTCTTCAACCCGGCCCCGGTGCAGCAGCTCGTGGAGCTGATCCCCGCACTGACCACCTCCGAGGGCACGATCGCCCGGGCGCAGGTCGCGGTCGAAAAGGTGCTCGGCAAGCACTCCATCCGGGCGCAGGACCGCTCCGGCTTCGTGGTCAACGCGCTGCTCATCCCGTATCTGCTCTCCGCGATCCGGATGTTCGAATCCGGGATCGCCAGCCGCGAGGACATCGACAACGGCATGGAGATGGGCTGCGCCCACCCCATGGGCCCGCTGCGCCTGGCCGATCTGATCGGTCTGGACACGGTCCACTCGGTGGCCGATTCGATGTACGCGGAATACAAGGAACCGCTGTACGCCGCTCCCCCGCTCCTGCAGCGGATGGTCGACGCGGGCCGCCTCGGCCGGAAGACGGGCTCGGGCTTCTACGCGTACTGATCGGCTGCCGGACCGGCGGATGACTGGCCGGGGAGCGATTCGGCCACGCTCCGTATCGTTCCGGCCAGAATCACCCGCCGAGGCCGGGGTATGACGGGGTCTGCGGGCGCCGGGTCCGAAGGGTTCGCACCCGTGTGTTCCGTGGGCCCGCATATGCCTGGCGCACACACTCCCGCACCCCCTCACCTGGACGGTTGACTGTCCGTGCGCAGGACAGGGATGGCTGCGCACGGACAAGTTCCAGCCACGTACAGCCGAGGAGGGAGCGGACCTGTGACCCCCGACCCCGAGCATCCCGTGATCCACGGCATCCACGGCATCCACGACGACCACGCAGAGTTGCGCCGGAACCTCGATGTAGGGCTCGCCCGCATCGAGGGGCATCTGGCGCTGCTGACCCAGCGCGACGAACAGAGCAGCAAGGAACTCGACGATCTCGCCACCCGGATCGCCGCACTCGAACACAACCGCTGGCCGCTGACGGCCGTCACGACCGTGGCCGCGGTCGGCGCCACAGCCGTGGCCGTATGGCAGGCGCTCGGCCGGTAGTACGGGTCAGCCGAGCCGCAAGTGATGCAGCATCAGCAGTGCGGCCGCCATGTTGGCGGCCGGCACCTCCCCCCGCGCCACCATGTCGGGGACGAGTTTGAGCGGTATCCACTCACGGCGGGACGACTCGAAATCGTCCACCGGATGGCCGGTATACGTCCCTTCGTCCGACCAGAAGATGTGGTGCCGGGCGTCGGTGAGGCCGTTGGAGGGCTCCACGCTGAGCAGATGCTGGAGGGGACCGGGCCGCCACCCGGTCTCCTCCTCCAGCTCACGCGCGGCCGCGAGCGCGATGTCCTCGCCGTCCTCGACCACACCGGCAGCGAGCTCCCAGCCCCAGCTGCCGGTGATGAAACGGTGCCGCCACAGCAGCAGGACCTCGTTGGCCTCGTTGATGACCGTGGCGACGGCCACCGGACGCATACGGATCAGGAAGTGGTCGAGATGCCGCCCGTCGGGCAGCTCGACATCGGCCAGATTCACCTGGAACCAGCGGTTCTTGTACACAGTGCTTTCGCATAGGTTCGTCCACTGCACGGTTCTGCCACCTTCCGCCGAGATAGATGGCAATATCGCACGCACCCGCCAGACCCTGTCCGAAAGCCGGACCCCATGCGGGCGGTCGCGCTCACAGCGGTACGCGCAGCGCCCCGTCGATGAGTGCGGCAGCTTCCTCGGTGCCGGAACATCCACTGCGCACCAGGTGCTCGCGCACGGCTCGCAGCCGGTCGCGTAACCGCTGTGACTCCATTCCCCTCGCCTGCTCGGCCATCTCGACGGCCGTGGCCACCGCCGCCTCCGCCTCCCCGCGCCGCAGTTCGATCTGGCTGAGCACCGCGAGCCGGTGCACCCGCCCCCGGTCATGGGTCGGGGTGTCCACGGCGGCGGCCGAGTGCATCCGGGCCCCCGCCAGATCGCCGAGGCTGAGCAGTGCCTCCGCCACCTGGACGTTGACCAGGCCCGGCTGTACGTAGCCGGTCTCGGCGGGTTCGTGGCCCGGGTGGATCCGCTCGGCCGCGGACTCCGCCCGCCGGATGCAGAACAGCGCGCTGCTGCCGTCCCCGAGGTGGGCGTAGGCCTTGGCCTGCATCGCGTAGAGGTCGGCGGCGAGCGCGGGGGTGATCTGCCGTCCCGCGGCCCGCAGCGCGGCTTCCGCGAAGGCGACGGCCTGCCGGTATTCGCGGATGAACAGCGACTGGTTGACGAGCAGCGCGATCACATAGGCTCCGAGGCCCCGGTCCCCGCTCGCCTTCGCGAGCCGCAGCGCCTGGTGGAAGTAGCGCTGTGCCAGGCCGTGGGCGTCGGAGTCGTAGGCGCAGATCCCGGCGATGGCCACCAGGCCGCCGGTGGCCCGGTGCAGTTGGCGTCCCAGCGCATCGGTGTAGCTGCCGCGCAACAGCGGGGCGGCCTCGGAGTTGAGGAAGCCGACGATGCGCGCGCGGGTCGCGACGCCTCCCGTCTTGCGGTACATCTGCTCGTAGTGCGTGCGTGCCGAACTGAGCATCTCCATATCGGACCTGCTCACCGGATGCCGTCCACCGCGGGAGACGTCCACGTCCTCCGGCGGGTTCTCCCACTCCCAGACCGGCATCACGGCGGGTGTCCCGGTGACGGCGGCCGCGCCGAGGACATGCGGGCGCTGCTGCATGTCGGATCGCCACAGGGCGGTGGCCCGTTCCACGAAGCCGGACAGGGAGGTGGCGGCCGCGGAGGCCTGGTGTCCGGGAACGCCCAGGCCGATGTCGTCGAGTGTCACGGGGCGCTGCAGCCGGGCGGCGAGCACCTCGCAGATCAGGTCGGGCACCTGGCCGCGCGGGCGCTGGCCCTTCAGCCAGCGGGCTACGGCGGTGTGTTCGTAGCGCAGCGCGAGTCCGCGGGCCTTGCCGGCCTGGTTGACATGGGCGGCAAGACCGGCGTGCGAGACTCCGGCCTCGTCGAGGATCGCGTCGAGCAGGGTGTTGGGCTGCATCGGGCCCTCCGGGTGGCTCGGTGCGGCCCAGGCTAGTGGAGCGGCTTTCACACGGGGTGCGAATCAAGTGCCCGCGGCGACGGGCCGTGCACCCTGCCGTACCGGTGCCGTACTCGCTTGGATATATGCGTCCGGACCCCCTGGACCGGACGCACTTCTGGTTTCACCAGAGGCGGCCGGGCCGCCGGCTCCCCCTCGTATGTACGGCGGCCCATCCGCGTCGCCCGCCTCGCCGACCTGCCGAACTCTCCGCGGCGAGGCGGGCGGCGCAGGCCGGACCGGTGGACGGCTCCCCTTCGAGCGGGAGGAGTGCGCGGACGTGTGCTTCGGTCGGCCTCACCGGAGCACACGGCCGGACGGTACGCGGGTGGCAGCCCGTGGACCCGGTGGCCGCGGGTGGCAGCCCGTGGCCCCGGTGGCCGCGGGCGGCGGCCCGCGGACCCGTGACCGTGGGCCGCGGACCCGTGACCGTGGGCCGCGGACTCGTGGCCGTGGGCCGCGGCCCGTCGGTCAGGTGACCGCCCGTGTCCCGCGCCCCACCGGTTCGCCCGGCCGGCGTGGCACCCTGCTGCGCTCGTTGCGTACGGCGAGCAGGGCCATGTCGTCCGTGAACCGGCCGCCGGTGTGGCGCAGCAGCGCCTCGCGCACGCCTTCGATGACCTCACCCGGGGCACCCCGGTGCCCGGCGAGCACGGCCTCCAACGGGAAGAAGCGTCCCTTGGGATCCCGTGCGTCCTCGACGCCGTCGGTGTACAGGACCAGCGTCTCGCCGCCGAGCAGCCGCCCGCAGTGCTGTACGGGCAGTTCCTCCGGGAGCGGGAAGGGCCCGAGCGGCGGCAGCGGTTCGCCGGTGGCGATGCGTTCGGCGGGCGGGCCCTCGGGGTGGGCCGGGCCCCGGGCGGCGGACGGAAGGCTCGCGGCGCCGCCCAGCCGGAAGGGCCAGGGATGGCCGCAGTTGAGGGCGTGGACCGTGCCGTCGGGACGGATCTCCAGGAGCAGGACGGTGACGAATTCCTCGGCGGTCGGGCGTTCGGGTTCGCCGGCGCAGGCGGCGGGGTGCTCGGACCGGGCGCGTTCGCTCAGATGACGCTGCATCGTCCGCTCAAGGCGTCGCAGTACGGAGGTGAGTTCGGCCTCGTCGTGCGCGGCCTCCCGGAAGGAGCCGAGCAGGGCGGCGACGGTACCGATGGCGGCGAGCCCGTGCCCGCGTACGTCGCCCATGACGATCCGTACGCCGTGATCGGTGGCGATCGCCTCGTACAGATCGCCACCGATGCTGGCGGAGCGGTGAGCGCAGAGTTGTCCGGCGGCGAGGGCCAGCCCGTCGAGGCGGGGTGGCGGCGGGCGCAGCAGCACCCGCTGGGCGGCGCCGGCGACCTCGCGCAGCTGGGCGAGTTCCCGGACCAGGGCCCGGCGCGCACCGATGACCAGTCCGGTGCCGACGGTGAAGAAGACGGCGCTGGTGGCGATCCGCGCCGCGAGCCCGTTCTGCTGGGCGAACGGGCAGGCAAGTTTGTAGAGGATGGCGGCGCCGCCCCACAGGGTGGGCAGGGCGAGGGCGGTCATCCGGCGGATCCGGCTCGGCTGCGATGCGGCGGCGCGTTGTCCCGGGCGCGCGCGGAACGGCGCCCGGGCGGTGATGCGGATCATCGCCGACGGCCTCCCTGAGAAGCTGCGCAAACCGGGTCACCGGACGTGACGGCATCGGCGTACGGGCCGGATCGATTCTGTCCGTGGGGCGGCCCGGCCGGGCCAGGGACTCCCCGCTTCTCACCCGAACGAGCGAGGGGCGCACTTGATGTTCCAAGTGCGCCCCTCACCAGGGGTTCTACGCTGCCGCCGAGCGCCGTTCACGCGCCCGGCCCACGGCCTTCACGCGCCGTGCCGGGCGCACGGACCTCACGCGCCCCGCAGCACCGCCCCGACCTGCTCCGCGGCCGCGGCCACCGCCGCATCGCGGGCGGCCGAGGCCTCGTCGACGGTCAGGGTGCGGTCGCCGGCGCGGAAGCGCAGCGCGTATGCGAGCGACTTCTTGCCCTCGCCGACCTGGTCGCCGGTGTAGACGTCGAACAGGCGGATGTCCTCGAGGAGTGCACCGGCGCCCGAGCGGAGCACCCGCTCGACCTCGGCAGCCGGCACCTCGCGGTCGACGGTGAGCGCGACATCCTGCGTGGCCACCGGGAAGGTGGAGATACGCGGCGCCTGGAGCATGCCGTCCACGGCCCGCTCCACGCCGTCGAGGTTCAGCTCCATGGCGCAGGTGCGGGCAGGCAGGCCGAAGGCCTTGACCACCCGCGGGTGCAGCTCACCGGCGTGGCCGACCACGGTCTTGTCCCCGTCGGCCAGGACGGAGAGCCGGGCGCAGCGGCCCGGGTGCCACGGACCGTACTGGCCCTGCTCGACGAGCAGTTCCACGCCCGCCTCGGCGGCGATGCTCCGCGCGGCCTCGATGGCGTCCGCCCAGGTCGCCGGGCGGCCCTTGCCCCACCAGCCGGCCTGCTCGCGGGAGCCCGCGAGGACGACCGCCGCGTGCCGCGGTTGTACGGGCAGCTGGGCGTCGAGCCCGGCCAGCTCCTCGTCGGTGGGCCGGCGGTCGACCGGGAGCCGGTCCACCGTGCCGACGCCGTCGCCCGCCCGGAAGACGAGCCCGGTCTCGAAGAGCGCCAGGTCGTGGCTGCCGCGCCCGTCGTTGCGCCGCAGCGCGTGGAGCAGGCCGGGGAGCAGCGTCGTCCGGAGCGCGGGCTCTTCGTCGGACAGCGGGTTGACCAGCTTGACGACGCGGCGGGCCGGGTCGTCCTGCTCCAGCTGCAGCTGGTCGAAGACCTGCTCGCCGATGAAGGGGTAGCTGAGCGCCTCGACGTACCCGGCGCCGGCGAGCGCCCGGCCGACGCGGCGGTGCAGCCGCTGGCGGTCAGTCAGGCCGCGGCCCGCAGGGGGCTTGGGCAGGGTCGAGGGCAGGTTCTCGTAGCCCTCGAGCCGGATGACCTCTTCGGCCAGGTCGTTCGGGTCGGTCAGGTCGGGCCGCCAGGACGGCACGGTGACGACGAGCTCGTCCTGCCCGTACACGTCGCAGCCGACCTCCTGGAGGCGCCGTACGACGGTCTCGCGGCCGTAGTCGACACCCGCCACCTTGTCCGGGTGGTTGGCCGGGATGGTGATGGTGTGCGGGGCGAACGGCGCGATGGCCTCGGTGACGCCGGGGTCGGCGGTGCCGCCCGCGAGCAGCACGAGCAGGTCGACGGTCCGCTGGGCCGCGGCGGAGGCGGCCTTCGGGTCGACGCCGCGCTCGAAGCGCTTGGAGGCCTCGGAGGAGAGCTTGTGCCGGCGCGCGGTGCGCGCGATCGACAGCGCGTCGAAGTGCGCGGCCTCGACGACCACGTCCCGGGTGCCCTCGGCGAGGCCCGTCTCGGGGTCGAGCTCGGCATCGGCGATCTCGGTGTTGGCGCCGCCCATGACGCCCGCGAGACCGATCGGCCCGCGGTTGTCGGTGATCACCAGATCCTCGGCGTCCAGGACGCGCTCGACACCGTCGAGGGTGGTGAGCTTCTCGCCGGCCTCGGCGCGGCGCACCCCGATCGGACCCTCGATGAGGCTCCGGTCGTAGGTGTGCAGGGGCTGGCCGAGCTCCAGCATCACGTAGTTGGCGACGTCGACCGCGAGCGAGACCGGGCGCATCCCGGCCTTCTGCAGCCTGCGCTGCAGCCAGATCGGGGAACGGGCCTCGGGCTGCAGGCCGACCACCGTTCGCGCGGTGAAGCGGTCGCAGCCGCGCGGGTCGGCGATCTGCACGGGGTGGCCGGAGGAGTTCGGCCCGGGCACGTCGAGCAGTGCCGGATCGCGCAGCGGGAGACCGTACGCGGTGGCGGCCTCGCGGGCCACGCCGCGCATGGACAGGCAGTAGCCGCGGTCGGGCGTGACGGCGATGTCCAGGACCTCGTCGTACAGCTCGAGCAGCTTGGTGGCGTCCGTGCCGACCTCGTGTTCGCGCGGCAGGACGATGATGCCCTTGGTGCCGTCGTCGCCCATGTCCAGCTCGTCGCTGGAGCAGATCATGCCGCGCGACATCTTGCCGTACGTCTTGCGCTCGGCGATCCGGAAGTCGCCGGGCAGCACGGCGCCGGGCAGGGCCACGACGACCTTGTCGCCCTCGGCGAAGTTGCGCGCGCCGCAGACGATCTCCTGCGGCTCGCCGGTGCCGTTGGCCGTGCCGACGTCGACCGTGCAGAAGCGGATGGGCTTCTTGAACTCGGTCAGCTCCTCGATGGTGAGGACCTTGCCGACCACGAGCGGGCCGGTGAGGCCCGCGCCGAGCTGCTCGACGGTCTCGACCTCGAGGCCGACACCGATCAGCTTCTCCTGTACGTCCCGGCCGGTGGCGTCGCCCGGCAGGTCGACGTACTCCCGCAGCCAGGAAAGCGGGACCCGCATCAGATCTCCATCCCGAACGGCCGGGTGAACCGGACGTCACCCTCGACCATGTCTCGCATGTCTTCGACGTTGTGGCGGAACATCAGCATCCGCTCGATGCCGAACCCGAAGGCGAATCCGCTGTACTTCTCGGGGTCCACACCGCAGGCGACGAGCACCCGCGGGTTGACCATGCCGCAGCCGCCGAGCTCGATCCAGCCCTCGCTGGAGCAGGTGCGGCAGGGCTTGGCGGCATTGCCCACCGACGCGCCGCGACACACATAGCAGAGCATGTCCATCTCGGCGGACGGCTCGGTGAACGGGAAGTAGTTGGGGCGCAGCCGCGTCTTCATGTCGGAGCCGAAGAGCGCCTGGACCATGTGGTCGAGGGTGCCCTTGAGGTCCGACATGGTCAGGCCCTCGTCGATGGCGAGCAGCTCGATCTGGTGGAAGACCGGGGTGTGCGTGGCGTCCAGCTCGTCGGTGCGGTACACGCGGCCGGGGCAGACGATGTACACCGGCAGATCGCGGCCGAGCAGCGCGCGGGCCTGTACCGGCGAGGTGTGGGTGCGAAGGACGATGCCGGACTCGTCGTCGACGGTCGGCTTGCCGTCCGCGCGGGTACCCTCGACGAAGAAGGTGTCCTGCGTCTGGCGCGCCGGGTGGTCGGGCACGAAGTTGAGCGCGTCGAAGTTGAACCACTCGGCTTCGGCCTCGGGGCCCTCGGCGATCTCGTATCCCATGGACACGAAGACGTCGGCGACGCGCTCCATCATGGTGGTCAGCGGGTGCCGGGCGCCGGACGGTACCCGGTCGTAGGGCAGCGTGACGTCCACGGCCTCCTCGACGAGTACGCGGGCGTCGCGCTCGGCCTCCAGCTCGGCCTGCCGGGCGGCGAGCGCCTTGCTGACCGCGCCGCGCGCCTGGCCGATGCGCTTGCCGGCCTCCGCCTTGGCGTGCGGGGGCAGCGCACCGATCTCGCGGTTGGCGAGCGCGAGGGGCGAGGTGCCGCCGGTATGGGCGACCTTGGCCTCCTGGAGCGCGTCGAGGTCGCCCGCGGCCGCGAAGGCGGCGAGCGCCTCGTCCCGCATGCGCTCGATCTCTTCCGGTTTCAGGGCTTCGACCTCAACAGGGTCGTACGACTTATTCGGTGCCGACATCTCTTCCCGTGCTTCCGATTGGCTGGCTGGTCTCTCCCGGGACCGCGGACCGCGACCACGCAGACACAAATGCGCCAAGGGTCGAGTCTAACGGGGTGCCAGGGTGGCGGATGACGCCCGTGGTGGGGGCGTCCAGGTGACGCCCGTGGGCGGATGGTGCAGGTGACGCCCGTGGGCGGACGGTGCGGGTGACGCCCGTGGGAAGGGCCTTGCTGCCTAGAGCAGATACGCCGGGGTGCCCACGGGCAACGTAAATCGGAACTCGGCGCCACCGGAGGGTCCACGGCCGACGGTGATCGTGCCGCCGTGCGCCTCGACGATGCCCTTGACGATGTAGAGGCCCAGGCCGGTGCCGCCGCGCTTGCTTCCCCGCCAGAAGCGGGTGAAGACACGGCCCATCGACTCCTCGGGGATGCCGGGGCCTTCGTCGCTCACGGTGACTGCCGTTCCTTCCAGGGGGCCACTCTGGGGTGCCACGTCGATCGTGACAGTCCCTTCCCCGTGGCGCACGGCATTTTCCAGGAGGTTGCCGAGCACCTGGTCGATCTTGTCGGGATCCGCCCACAGTGCGGGCAGCGGCTGCTGCAGGCGTACGAGGAACCGGTCCGGCACCTGCCCGGCGGCGATGTGCGACTGGATGTGGCGGCCCACGGCCGCGGGCAGATCGACGGGCTGGCGCCGCAGTTCCAGGCGCCCGGAGTCGATCCGCGAGATGTCGAGCAGCTCGGCGATCAGCCGGGTGACCCGGTTGGCATCGGCGTCGACCGTCTCCAGCATGAGTTTCTTCTGGTCGTCGGTGAACCGCTCCCATTTGGCGAGCAGCGTCGCTGTGAAACCCTTCACCGAGGTCAGCGGCGAGCGCAGTTCATGGGCGACGGTGGCTATGAGCTCGGCGTGGTTGCGTTCGGTGCGCCGCCGGGCCTCGGTGTCCCGGATGCTGACGACGAGCCGGTGCAGCGGTCCGGTGGGCCACGCCCGTACGTAACGGGCGGAGACGAGCACTTCGCGGCCGCCGGGAAGCAGCAGATTGCGCTCGGGCTGGCCGGTCCGGATCGCGAGACCGCCGTAGGGATCGGTGAGCTGCCACCAGCGCCGGCCTTCGAGGTCCTCCAGCGGCAGGGCGTCCTCGATGGACTGTCCGAGGGTGTCGTCGGCGCATATCGCGGTGATCCTTGCGGCCGCCGCGTTGAAGCAGACGACCCGCCCTTTCTCGTCGGCGACGACCAGACCGTCGGGCAGGTCGTCGGGGTGCAGCCCGAGCTCGGCGAGCGGTGCGCCGGTACGGGGCCCGGCGGGCTGCGGCACGGCGCGGTGCGCTCCGGCCTGTCCCCTGATACCGACAGTCATATCCCCGTATCCCGCCTCTCGACTGGCCCCAGGGGGTTGCCCCCTGTCCCAGCACAGCCGGGTCCTCGGGGGAGGGCCCCCTAGGGCCTGCACACTACTAGCTGAGGGTGACGGTGGGGGTGCCCCGTGTACCGGTGAAGCGGAGAACTTCGGGAAGGATCCGGCTCAGCCCCTGCGCGCACGGTCGCGCTGGGCGCGCGCCGAGGCGTACAGGCAGACCGCGGCGGCCGTGGCGAGGTTGAGGCTCTCCGCCTTGCCGTGGATGGGCACGCGGACCACCGCGTCGGCGAGCGCACGGGTCTCCTCGGGCAGGCCCCAGGCCTCGTTGCCGAAGACCCAGGCGGTGGGCCCGCCCATGGTGCCCTTGTCCAGCTCGTCGTCGAGATCGTCCTCGCCGGCCCCGTCCGCGGCGAGGATCCGCACCCCGGCGTCCTGTAGCCCGCGCACGGCCTCCTCGACCGGCACCCCGACGGCGACGGGCAGATGGAAGTGCGAGCCGACCGAGGCCCGTACGGCCTTCGGGTTGTAGAGGTCCACCGACGCGTCCGTCAGCACGACGGCATCCGCACCGGCTGCGTCGGCGCACCGCAGCACGGTCCCGGCGTTCCCGGGATCACGCACATGCGCCAGTACGGCGACGAGCTTGGGCCGCGCGGCGAGAATCTCCACGAACGGCGTGTCCAGGAACCGGCAGACCCCGACGAGCCCCTGGGGTGTGACGGTGGTCGAGATATCCGCGATCACGGCCTCGTCGGCCAGATGCACCCGGGCACCGGCCTTCCGCGCCACCGTGATGATCTCCGCGTACCGCTCGGCGGCCTCGGCGGTCGCGAACAGCTCGACGAGCGTCGCCTCCCCCTTGACGCCGTGCCCGGCCGCTTCCCGCACGGCCTGCGGCCCCTCGGCCAGAAACAGCCGCTCCTTCGTCCGGAAGTTCCGCTTCCCGAGCCGCCGCGCGGCGGCGACACGGGAGGACTTGGGCGAGATCAGCTCAGGAGCGGAAACCATGAAATCAACCTTAGGCACTCAGGTCAGGGGCGCGGGAACTGCGCGAAGTGGGGCGCGCGAAGCGGGCCGAGCAGGGGCGGGGGACTGTATACATGTGCGGCTCCGCCGGGTGGGCGCGCCCGGCCACGACGGAGCCGCAGTCGGCAGACAACGGACCAGGGGCAGAAACGTGCCCCGAAAACGCAATCGGACCCGCGGACCGAAACGGTCCGCGGGTCCGATCAGGGGCGCTCAGAAGCGCAACACTCAGGCCGCGGCCTTGGGCGCGTTGACATCGGCCGGAAGGGCCTTCTGCGCGACCTCGACCAGCGCGGCGAACGCGTTCGCGTCGTTGACCGCGAGCTCCGCCAGGATCTTGCGGTCGACCTCGATGTTCGCGGCCTTCAGACCCTGGATGAAGCGGTTGTAGGTGATCCCGTTCGCGCGGGCAGCGGCGTTGATGCGCTGGATCCACAGCTGACGGAAGTCGCCCTTGCGCTTCTTGCGGTCGTTGTAGTTGTAGACCAGCGAGTGGGTGACCTGCTCCTTGGCCTTGCGGTACAGGCGCGAACGCTGACCGCGGTAGCCAGAGGCCTGCTCGAGGATCGCCCGACGCTTCTTGTGCGCGTTTACCGCGCGCTTGACGCGTGCCACTTGTTAACTCCTTGTAGCGGGGCCGTGGTTGTCTTCACACGGCCCGAGTTCGAATAGGTCCCGGTCCAGGCGCCCGGCCCCCGCCGGCGGCAGGGCCGCCGATGTCACAGCGGGGGCCGTGACGTCACTTGCCGAGAAGCTTCTTGATCTTCTTGGCGTCGCCCGGGGCCATCTCGGCGTTGCCGGTGAGGCGACGCGTCAGGCGCGACGACTTGTGCTCGAGCAGGTGGCGCTTGCCGGCGCGCTCACGGAGCACCTTGCCGGAGCCGGTGACCTTGAAGCGCTTGCTGGCACCGCTGTGCGACTTGTTCTTCGGCATAGCGCCGTTCTCTCCTCGTCAGTGGCGCTCCCCCCGGCATGAAACCGGCAGGCGGGAGCGTCAGTTGTATCGGTTGGCGATCCGGGGTGTGCGCCCCGGATCAGGCCTCGGCAGGCTCCTCGGCGTCCGCTGCGGCACGGTCACGACGGCTCTCGCTCGTCGGCGCCTCCGCCTTGCGGGCGGCCTGTGCTTCGCGGGCCTCGGCCATGGCCTCGGTCTTCTTCTTGTGCGGACCGAGAACCATGATCATGTTTCGGCCGTCCTGCTTCGGATTCGACTCGATGAAGCCGAGGTCCTGGACGTCCTCCGCGAGACGCTGCAGCAGTCGGTAGCCGAGCTCCGGCCGGGACTGCTCGCGACCACGGAACATGATCGTGATCTTGACCTTGTCGCCCTGCTTGAGGAACCGGACGACGTGACCCTTTTTCGTGTCGTAGTCGTGCGGGTCGATCTTCGGCCGGAGCTTCATCTCCTTGATGACCGTGTGCGCCTGGTTCTTGCGCGCCTCACGGGCCTTCATGGCCGACTCGTACTTGAACTTGCCGTAGTCCATGAGCTTGCAGACGGGCGGACGGGCGTTCGCCGCCACCTCGACCAGGTCGAGGTCGTACTCCTGAGCGAGCTCAAGGGCCTTGGCAAGCGGAACAATCCCGACCTGCTCGCCGCTGGGACCGACAAGTCGCACTTCGGGAACGCGAATCCGGTCGTTGATGCGGGGCTCGGCGCTGATGGATCCTCCTCGGTAGCACCACGCGACGGTCTGGCGGACCGCCACGTAACGTCTGTGTTGTGAGACCTAACCGCGCCGGTACATGAAAAATGCCCCGGACGATCACAGGCGGGGCTCCAAACCGGAGCACCACCGCGATGTACACGGGGCGCAGGGCGACGGGAACACGCGAGGTGTCCGTCGGACCGGTGACCCGCCACCCTTACGGGCAGCCAGGTGGGAGATCGGAGCCTCCACTTGTGGGCCGGGCTCCTTGCTTGCAGCAGGGGTGTCCGGCCGGTCGTTACACAAGGTTAGCAGAGGTTCGGGGGTGCTGCTAACGGCCTGGGCCCTCGGGCCGGGCCCGGGGGCCGGGCCCGAGGGCCGGGCCCTCGGCCTGGGCTCTCGACCTGGGCCGTGGGCGGCCGGGGCCGGGGCGGTTCAGCCGAAGACCGGGCCGGTGTACTTCTCGCCGGGGCCCTGGCCCGGCTCGTCCGCGACGAGGGAGGCCTCGCGGAAGGCGAGCTGCAGCGACTTCAGGCCGTCGCGGAGCGGGGCCGCGTGGAAGGAGCTGATCTCCGTGGCGCTGGCGTCCAGAAGGCCGGCCAGGGCGTGGATCAGCTTGCGGGCCTCGTCGAGGTCCTTGTGCTCGGCGCCGTCCTCGGTCAGGCCCGCCTTCACTGCGGCGGCGCTCATCAGGTTCACCGCCACCGTGACGATGACTTCGACGGCCGGGACCTCTGCGATGTCTCGGGCCATGGTGTCGAAGTCGGGGGAGGTCTGTCCGGCGGGGGTTGCGTCAGTCATGCCTCTCAGCCTACGGGCCGGGGTTGGGTGGTCGTGCCCGGGCCCACAACCGGGTAGGGGCCAGAGGTCTCCGGCGGATCAATCCCGTCGGACATCCCCTGGCGGCCCCTGGCGCAGGTACAGCGGCTCTCCCGCGGGCGGTGCCGCCTCGGGCGGCAGCAGTGCCAGGTCGAGACCTCGGATCAGGCGGGCGCGGAGAGTTTCGTCGTGTGCGAGTGCGCGCGCGATGCGCTGGGCCACCTGCGCGGGGGCGGCGGTGGGGTCGAGGACCAGGGCCAGGGTGCCGTCGGACTGCGCGGCCGCGCCGAGGTGCGCCCGTAGGACTGCGGGCTCCGCGGCGACGACGGCGCGTACCGCCCCGGTGACGGCTGGGTCCGTCAGCGGATCCGTGCTGGTACGGCCCTCAGCGAGCGCGTACAGGGCACGGCGCGGCAGCTCGTACGGGACGGGCCCGGCCAGGTCGAGGACGATCGTGTCGGCCTTCTCGTGCGCGGCCGCGCTCAGCGCCTGCCGCATGGGTACGGCGACCGGCCGGGCCTCCGGGTCCCACAGGGCGAGGGCATGGGTGGAGGTGAACGCGGGGAGCGCGGTGCGGTTGCCGGCCTTGAGCGTGGGCACGGCCATGTCGCTGTTCTTCTCGCGCTTGAGCCCGTTCGCGGCGGCGGTTGCGGGCTCGACCTCGCCGAGGACGGCGACGACGGGCACCAGCAGCCGGGCGTCCATGAGCGCGCCGAGCACACGGCTCTCGCTCTCGGGCGTACGGTCCTTCGCCCAGGCACCGAGCGCGGCGCTCAGTTCGGGGGCGGCGGAGCCGTCGTCGTTCGCGTACCCGGAGTCCGGGATGTTCTTCTTCGCCACGCACCGACCCTACCGGGGCGTACCGCGGCGCCACAGAAGGGTGGCCGCGAGCAGGAAGGCCGCACCTGTGGCGGCCGCGCCGAGGCCGAGCCAGCCGGCGGTGTCCGGGCCGGAGTCCGCCTCGGCGGGGCCGGGACCGAAGTACTTCCGCGGGTGGGCCCGGGCCTTCTCGGGCTTGACCGACCCGCCGGCCTCGATCGCCGCGACGGGGTCGATCAGACCGTGGCCGAAGGAGTCGTCGCGGCCGCCGGCCGGGGCGTCCCGGGCGGTCTCCTCGATGAGTTGTTTGATCTGGGCGGGGGTGAGGTCCGGGTGTGCGGCGCGGATCAGGGCGACGGCACCGGAGGCGAACGCGGCGGCGGCCGAGGTGCCCCAGCCCTTGTAGTACTCGCGGTCGGGGCCCGCCATGACGATGTCGTCGCCGGGCGCGCTGACCGTGGCGTACCAGCGGCGGGTGGAGAACGAGGCGCGGGCTCCGTAGCGGTCGACGGCCGTGACGGCGATGACGCCGGGATAGGCCGCCGGGTACGAGATGCGGTCGCCCTTCTCGCCGCCGTTGCCCGCGGAGGCGACGACGACCACGCCCTTGCCGAGCGCGTACTGGACGGCGGCGTCCTCGCCCGCGTCGGGGTGGGCGGATTCGCTGTCGTCGCCGAGCGAGAGGTTGATCACGTCGGCGCCGTGGTCGGCGGCCCAGCGGATGCCGTCCGCGAGCGCCGTACCACGTGTGTCGCGCGCCGCCTTACGGGACTTGTCGTCCTCTTCGAGGATCACCCGGACCGGAAGGATCTCGGCCTCGGGGGCGATCCCGAGGACTCCGTCCGTACGGCCCGGTCCGTGCCCGTGGCCGGCGATGATGCCGGCCATGTTGGTGCCGTGCCGGGCCCAGGCCTCCTCGCCGCGCCGCGCGCCGAAGCCGATCATGTCCTTGCCGGTGAGGACGTTGTCCTTGAGGTCGGGATGGGTGGCGTCCACGCCGGTGTCGAGGACCGCGACGGTGACGCCCCGGCCCTTGGTGGTGGCCCAGGCCTCCTGGGCGTCGAGCGCGTCGAGGGCCCACTGCTGGGCGCGGATGGTGTCGGCGTGTGCGGCCGTGACCGGCAGGAGGACGAGTGCGCAGGCGAGGAGCAGGGCGCCGATGGCGCGCAGCTTCGCGGCACCGGCTCGCGGATGACCTGCGGCGGCTCGCGGCTTCCCTGTGCTTTCTCGTTTCCCGGCGGCGCTGGTGCGCGGCTTCGTCACGGTGCGGGTCGGCGGTATCACGAGGCATCTCTCATGGCCTTGACGGCCCGCTGGCGCAGCGCGTACCCGATGCGGTCGGAGAGGCCCTGCGCCGCGTGGCCGAGTCCGGCCTGGGCGGGGGTGCTGGTGGCGCCCTCGGTCATCGCCTCGGCGGCGGGCTCGGGGGCGTCGATCGCGCGGCCGTCCGCGAAGCCGGAGACCGCGAAGACGACGACGGGTGCGTCGTCGCGTACGGACAGGGTCCAACTGGCCCGCTGGTCGGGCCCGAAGTCGGCGGCGGCCGTGCCCTTGACCGGGTAGGTGCGGGGCATCAGGTCGGCGCGCGTCGCCAGCTTCTCCTTCCGGAAGCGGGTCCGCAGGGAGTTCATCGCCTCCATGTCGGCCTGGGTGAACACCATGCCGACCGTGGTGACGTGGGTGTGCGTGGCGTCCGTGTACGTGGCGCGGATGAGTCGTTCGCAGCCGAACTCGCCGAGGATCTCGGTCAACCGGGGGCTCAGGCCCTTCGCGCAGTCGCTGTCGGGGGCGACGCCGAGCCGGGTCCAGCGCCGGTCTGCGCCGCCGGGTCCGGTGCCGACGCCGACGACGGTGGTCGGGAAGAGGGTGTCGACGGGTTGGCTGTGCCAGGCCTCCGCGGCGGCCGCGAACACGCCCGCCTCACCGGAGGCGGCGCCGGACTCCCCGGTCAGCCAGGTCCCGGTCACCGCGCCGGCGATGAGCCCGAGGCCGAGCACCAGGCAGGCGGCCGCGGCGACGACCCGGCCACGGCTGCGGCGGACCGGCGGCCACAGCCGCGCGGTGGGGGCGGTGGGCACGGCGAAGGGGCCGGCGGGGTCGAAATGCGGCGGCAGCACGGCGGGAGGCGGCAAGGGCGCCTCGGCCCGGGGAGGTGATGAGGGTGCCTCGGTCCGCGGCGGTCCGTCCGTCACCGGGCGCAGGCGGGTGGTGGTCTCGGCGGGGGTTTCGGGGCCGGGTCCGGTCCGGGGGCCGGGTGCCTGCGGCGCGCGGCCCTCCGGGCTCGCTGCCGGGCCGCCCGGCACGGACTCCCCATGCGGCGGGGCGGGCGGCTGCACGGCCGGGGCGCGCTCGGGGGCGTACGGCGCGGGGATGCCGGGGACCGCCGTACGGCCGCCCGACGCGCCCGATGCGCCCGGTGCGGCCTGGGGTGCGGGGATGCCGTTGGCCGGCGGCTCGCTGTCCCTCGGAGGGTTCGGGTGCGGCTCCGCCGCTCCCATGGGGGCACGGTCCGGGAGGCGGGTCGAGGGCAGTGGCGGGGGTGGGGACGAGGGACGCGGGGGGATGTCGGCGCGCTTCGCTTCGGTACTCATCCACCCCCCGTTCGCCGAACTCTCCGGCCCCCGGACCGCACCGCCCCGTGTGGGCCGTGGCCACCGCAGCCGGTTCGCCTGCACACCCCGATGTCACCGATCACCCTGCATTGGTGTCGATCACCTGCGGAGACAGGCCCGTTGCACCTTCCTCGCCTCACTCTACGGTCTCGCGCGGGGCCCGTGGGAACCAGTCCGCAGGTCAGGGGGATCTGTCTGCTTCGTCCCCCTACCGCGGGGTAATCGTGTCTGGCAGGCTTCGGCCATGACAGCCCACCCGTCATCCGACATCCGCCGCGCGGCGAGGCGCTCCGTGCAGTACCGCCCCGACGCGGCGGACCGCACCCGCTACGACCGGGCCACCGCGGAGCTGGACGCCCCCGTCGCGATCGTCGATCTGGAGGCCTTCGACGCCAATGCCGACGACCTCGCAAGGAGGGCCGGCGGCAAGCCGGTCCGTGTGGCGAGCAAGTCCGTACGCTGCCGTGCGCTGCTGGAACGGGTCCTGGCCAGGGATGGTTTCGCCGGGATCATGTCGTTCACCCTGGCGGAGTCGCTGTGGCTCGCCCGGTCCGGTTTCGGGGACGTGCTGCTCGCGTACCCGTCCGCGGACCGCGCCGGTTTCGCCGAGCTGACCGCCGATCCCAAGCTGGCCGCGGCCGTGACCGTGATGGTCGACGATCCCGCGCAGCTGCGGCTGATCGACGCGGCGCGCGATGGCGGCCGCGAGGAGATCCGCGTCTGTCTGGAGCTGGACACCGCGCTCAAGCTCCTGGGCGGCCGGGTGCGCATCGGGGCACGCCGCTCGCCGCTGCACTCCCCCGACCAACTCGCCGAACTGGCCAGGACGGTGGCGCGTACGCCCGGGTTCCGGCTGGTCGGGATCATGGCGTACGAGGGCCATATCGCCGGGGTCGGGGACGCGCTGCAGGGGCGGCCGGTGCGCTCGCGGGCGATCCGCGCGATGCAGAGCGCGGCGCGGCGCGAGCTGGCCGTGCGGCGGGCCGAGGCCGTGCGGGCGGTCCGGGCCGTGGCGCCGGAGCTGGAGTTCGTCAACGGCGGGGGCACGGGGAGCGTGCAGCACACGGCGGCGGAGGACGCGGTCACGGAGATCGCGGCCGGCTCGGGTCTGTACGTGCCTCGGCTGTTCGACAACTACACGTCGTTCCGCGCCCGCCCGGCGGCGCTGTTCGCGCAGCCCGTGGTGCGCAGGCCCGGGGTCGGGATCGTCACGGTGCTCGGGGGCGGCTATCCCGCGTCCGGGGTGGCGGGCAAGGACCGCTCGCCCGTCCCGTATCTGCCGGAGGGCCTGCGCTACGACCCGCAGGAGGGCGCGGGCGAGGTGCAGACCCCGCTGCTCGGCGCGGCCGCGGACGATCTGCGGATCGGGGACAAGGTGTGGTTCCGCCACGCCAAGGCCGGGGAGCTGTGCGAGCGTTTCGACTCGCTGCGCTTGATCGAGGGCGACCGGATCACGGCGACGGTGCCGACGTACCGCGGGGAGGGCCACACCTTCCTGTGACGGGGCGGGGCACGAGAGCTTGACGAGCGGGCCGCGGACGGCGCGGGCTACGGCTCGATCGTCGAGCCCACGCCCCCGTTCGTCGAACCCTTGTCGCCGATGCGGCGGATACCGCCGGTGATGTCGTCCATCAGGGACAGCGACGGGCCGTCGGAGGCGTCGAAGGCGAAACGGACGACGATCAGGGTCTCGCTCTCGGCCCTCGGGAAGACGACGGACTGCACGTACCCGCCGCTGCCCGCCTCGGTCCTGACGCGCCAGCGGACCAGATACCCCGTGGAGCCCGCGACCACGACCCGCTCCGACTTGAGCTCGGAGTGCGAGGTGACGCCGTTGTACGGGCGGCGGTCGATCGCATCGCGGTCGTAGGCGCGCTCCGCGGCCTCGGAGATGTCGGTCTTGGCGGCCACTTCGGGGTCGCTGCCCGCACCCGCCCGCACGGTGTGCGTGGAAACCCTGCCGCGGTGGCAGAAGCCACCGTCACCGGGGCAGGTGTAGGTGCCCTCGGTGGTGATCATGGGGTCCTTCTCGACCGTGCGCTCCGGCCGCTCCCAGCCCTCGGGAATCGGCAGGGTGATGCCGTTGAGCTGGTCCACGAGGAGCTTGCCGTCGTCCCCGGCGGGCTCGGTCGCGCCCGCGCTCTCGGTCCCGGCGGGCTCGGGTCCGCCGCCCGGCGAGTCGACCTCGGCGGTCGGACTGGTGCGGGCCGTGGCGCCGGGGTCGGGCTCGTCGTCGCCGCCGAGGACCACGACTCCGGTCACGATGGATGCGACGAGTACGACACCGGCCACCGCGAGCGCCACGATCTTGGCGCGCCCGCCCGGGCCGCCTCCTGAGCCGCCGCCCGGACCGCCGCCTGAGCCGCCCGGCACGCCGGGTCCCGCCGGGCCGAGAGGTCCGGCAGATCCGGCAGGTCCAACTACGGCAGGCGGACCGAACTGCCCAGCAGCCTGCTGCCCCGTCTGCTGCGCGGGGTCCGCTGGTGCCAGGCCGTGGCCCGCCCGGGGCTGGGCGACGCGGGAGTGCGGGGTCCACGCGGTGCCGTCCCACCAGCGTTCGTGGGACGGCGCCTCGGGGTCCTGATACCAGCCGGCAGGCGTCGGGGGCATGCTCATCCGGCCACCCTAGGCGGTGGTGTCATGCCTGGTACACCGGGTTCCCGGCCTTCCCTGCGGAGGGCGCGCGTCCGCCATTCGCGGGCGCCGAGCGTCCTGAGTACGGACGCCGCGCGTCCTGAGTAGGGACGCGCTTCCTGAGTACGGACGCCGCGCGTCCTGAGTGGGGACGCCGCGCGCCCTCCGTACGGAAGCGGACATCTCACACGGGTGTCACATATGCGCCCGCGATCCCGCCGTCCACGAGGAAGTCCGTGGCGTTCACGAACGAGGAGTCGTCACTCGCGAGGAAGGCCACAGCGGCGGCGATCTCCTCGGCCTCGGCGAACCTGCCGAGCGGGATGTGCACGAGGCGCCGCGCCGCCCGCTCGGGGTCCTTGGCGAACAGCTCCTGCAGGAGCGGGGTGTTGACGGGGCCGGGGCAGAGCGCGTTGACCCGGATGCCCTCGCGGGCGAACTGCACGCCCAGCTCCCGGGACATGGCGAGGACGCCGCCCTTGGAGGCCGTGTACGAGATCTGTGAGGTGGCGGCGCCCATGCGGGCCACGAAGGAGGCCGTGTTGATGATGGAGCCCCGGCCCTGGCGTCGCATGTACGGGATGGCCGCCTTGCAGCACAGGTACACGGAGGTGAGGTTGACCTCCTGGACGCGCTTCCAGGCCTCGAGCCCGGTGTCGAGGATGGAGTCGTCGTCGGGCGGGGAGATCCCGGCGTTGTTGAAGGCGATGTCGACCGAGCCGTAGGTGTCGTAGGCGGCCTCGAAGAGCGCCTCGACCTGCTCGGCATCGGTGACGTCGACGCGTACGAAGGCGCCGCCGGCCTCCTCGGCGGCCGCCTTGCCCGCCGTCTCGTCGATGTCGCCGCACACGACGTGCGCGCCTTCGGAGGCGAGGCGGCGGGCGGTGGCGAGGCCGATGCCGCTGCCTGCTCCGGTGATGACGGCGGTGCGGCCGACGAGGCGGCGGCAGATGGTCTGGTCGGTCATGCGGATCAGGCCTCCGTGCTCAGGAAGACGTTCTTGGTTTCGGTGAAGGCGGTGAGGGCATCGGGGCCGAGTTCGCGGCCGAGTCCCGACTGCCCGTAGCCGCCGAACGGGGTCCAGTGGCGCACCGCGGAGTGCGAGTTGACGGACAGGTTGCCCGCCCTGACCGCGCCGGAGACCCGCAGGGCGCGGCCCACGTCGCGGGTCCACAGGGAGCCGGCGAGGCCGTACGGGGTGGCGTTGGCCAGGCGTACGGCCTCGGCCTCGTCCTCGAAGGGCAGGACGACGGCGACCGGGCCGAAGACCTCCTCGACGCAGACCGGGTCCGCGGGGTCCACATCCGTGAGGACGGTCGGCGGGAACCAGAAGCCGGGCCCGTCCGGCGCTGTGCCGCGGATGGCGGTCCCGGCGGCGAGGGTCGCCCCGTCGGGGACGTAGCCGCGTACGCGGTCCACCTGGGCGCGGGAGATCAGCGGTCCCATCTGGGTCTTCCGGTCCGAGGGATCGCCGACGCGCACGCCTTCGACGGCCGGTGCGAGCAGGTCGAGGAACCGCTCGTAGACCGGACGCTGGACGAGGATGCGGGTGCGGGCGCAGCAGTCCTGGCCGGAGTTGTCGAGGAAGGACATGGGGGCCGCGTGCGCCGCCGCCTCGATGTCGGCGTCGGCGAAGACGAGGTTGGGGCTCTTGCCGCCGAGTTCCAGGGTGAGGCGTTTCACCTGCTCGGCGCACTTGGCCATGATCTGCTTGCCGACGCGCGTGGAGCCGGTGAACACGATCTTGGCGACGCCGGGGTGTTCCACCAGTGCGTTCCCGGCCACGTCCCCCGCGCCCGGGAGGACTTGGAAGAGGTGCTCGGGCAGGCCCGCCTCCAGGGCGATCTCGGCCAGTCGGAGCGCCGTGAGCGGGGTCGTCTCGGCGGGCTTGAGGAGGACCGCGTTTCCGGCGGCGAGCGCGGGGGCGGTGCCCCAGGCGGCGATCGGCATCGGGAAGTTCCAGGGGGCGATGACGCCGATGACGCCGAGGGGTTCCTGGAAGGTGATGTCGACGCCGCCCGGCACCGGGATCTGTCGGCCGGTCAGCCGCTCCACTCCCCCGGCCGCGTAGGCGAAGAGGTCACGGGCGTTGCCCGCCTCCCAGCGGGCGTTGCCCACAAGGTGGCCTGCCTCGCGGACTTCGAGGAGAGCGAGTTCCTCCAGGTGCCGGTCGATGCCGTCGGCCACGCGGCGCAGGATGCGCGCCCGGTCGGCGGGGGCGAGCGCGGCCCAGGCCTCCTGGGCGCGGGCCGCGCGCGTGACGGCCGCCTCGACCTCGGCGGGGGTGGTGGCGGGGACGGTCGCGATGAGTTCCTCGGTCGCGGGGTTGAGTACGCGGTGCTCGTGGGGCAAGTCGGTCCTCGCAGGGTGTACGAAAGGTCGCGGGTGGACGTGGGCGGCTCAGTGCCGTTCGAAGGAACGGCGCAGCTCCCAGTCGGTGACGGCGGCGTCGAAGGCGGCGAGTTCGACGCGCGCCATGTTGGCGTAGTGCGCGACGACCTCCGGGCCGAAGGCTGCCTTGGCGAGCGCGCTGTTCTCCCACAGCTCGGCCGCCTCGCGCAGGGTCGTCGGCACATGCTCGTAGTCGCCGGTGTAGGCGTTTCCGGGGCAGGCCTCGGGGAGTTCGAGGCGCTGCTCGATGCCGTGCAGACCGGCGGCGACCATGCCGGCGACGGCGAGGTGGGGGTTGACGTCGCCGCCGGGGAGGCGGTTCTCGAAGCGGGTGGAGCGCCCGTGGCCGACCACGCGCAGCGCGCAGGTGCGGTTGTCGTGGCCCCAGGCGACGGCGGTCGGCGCGAAGGAGCCCGGCTGGAAACGCTTGTACGAGTTGATGTTGGGCGCGTAGAGCAGCGAGAACTCGCGCAGCGCGGCCAGTTGTCCGGCCAGGAAGTGCCGCATGAGATCGGACATGCCGTCGCCGCCGGGCCCGGCCATGGCGTTGGTGTCTTCGGCGTCGGTGAGCGAGAGGTGGATGTGGCAGGAGTTGCCCTCGCGCTCGTTGTACTTGGCCATGAAGGTGAGCGCCATGCCCTCCTGCGCGGCGATCTCCTTGGCGCCCGTCTTGTAGACGGCGTGCTGGTCGCAGGTGACGAGGGCCTCGTCGTAGCGGAAGGCGATCTCGTGCTGGCCGGGGTTGCATTCGCCCTTGGCGGATTCGACGGTCAGGCCCGCACCGCTCATCTCGTTGCGGATGCGGCGCAGGAGCGGTTCGATGCGGCCGGTGCCGAGCACCGAGTAGTCGATGTTGTACTGGTTGGCCGGGATCAGATCGCGGTAGTCGCGGTCCCAGGCCTCCTCGTAGGTGTCCCGGAAGACGATGAACTCCAGCTCGGTGCCCACCTGTGCGGTGTGTCCGAGGCAGGCGAGGCGCTCCAGCTGGTGGCGGAGGATCTGCCGGGGCGCGGCGGCGACCGGTCCGCCGTCGTTCCAGGCGAGGTCGGCGATGAGCAGCGCGGTGCCCTCGTTCCACGGCAGGCGGCGCAGGGTGCTCGTATCGGGGTGCATCGCGAAGTCGCCGTAGCCGCGGTCCCAGCTCGACATGGCGTATCCGTCGACGGTGTTCATCTCGGTGTCGACCGCGAGCAGATAGTTGCAGCCCTCGGTGCCGTGCTCCAGGACCTCGTCGAGGAAGAAGCCGGCGGCGAACCGCTTTCCCTGCAGGCGGCCCTGCATATCGGGGAAGGCCAGGACTACGGTGTCGATCTCGCCGCTCGCGACGAGGGCACGCAGTTCCTCGACGCCGAGCGGGGCGGTGCGGTCTGCCACGGGGACTCCATCCTTGGGCGTTCCGGGGTGCCTTAAGGTATTGCTTCAGACCATTCATTGGGAAGGGGGAAACGGCCGATGGGGACAGCCGAACGGATGGACCGGCTCGCGCGCGTCCTGCGCCCGGTGCGCGCCGGCAACGGCTTCGAGGAGGCGCTGGAGCAGATCCTCCAGGTCATCCGCCTGGAGCTGGCCGCACCCGGCGAACGGCTGCCCGCCGAGCGGGAACTGGCCGAGTCCCTCGGGATCAGCAGGGTGACGCTGCGCGAGGTGCTGCGCGTCCTGCAGGACGAGGGCCTGGTGGAGAGCCGACGCGGGCGCTACGGCGGCAGCTTCGTCCTGCCGCGCCCGGACGCCACCGGCGAGGAGGAACTGCGCCGACGCCTCGCGGACGTGGACGTGGAGGACGTGCTGCGCTTCCGCGAGGTCCTGGAGACCGGGGCGGCGGAGCTGTGTGCGGGCCGGCCGCTGACCCAGCAGCACAAGCAGCAGCTGCGCTCGGCGCTCACCGCCACGCATGACGCCCCGCTCGGCGACTACCGCCGCCGCGACACCCTGCTGCACCTCACCCTGGCCGAGCTGTCCGGCTCCCCCTCGCTGACCGCGCACTACGCGGCCGTACGGGCGCAGGTCAACGACCTGCTCGACTGCATCCCGCTGCTCGTACGGAACCTGGAGCATTCGCAGGCGCAGCACACGGCGCTCGTCCGGGCCGTGCTCGACGGAGATCCGGAGCGGGCGCGGGCCGCGATGCGCGAGCACTGCGCGGGGACGGCGGCGCTCTTGCGCGGGTTCCTCGCGTAGGCACGCATCCTCGCCGCAGGAACGCATCCTCGCGTAGGCACGCGTCCTCCCGCAGGCACCGCCCGAGTCCGCCCGCGGGAGCGCGCATGGCTCCCGTGTTCACCGGAAAGTAACGCAGGGGTCTTGCGCTCCGCGCACACCCACCGCAATGGTATGCACTCGCTCCATTGAGCCACCTGACATCTCCGAAGCCACCGGCCCTGAGCGGGGAGCCCTGCGATGACCCAAGCACGCACCGAGAGCGGCACCACCCCACCACCCGAGCACGGCGACGACTACCTGAAGCGCCGCGCCCTGCGGCGCGGCAGCGCGGGCTGGCTGCTGCTCACCGGCCTCGGCGTGGCCTACGTCGTCTCGGGAGACTTCTCGGGCTGGAACTTCGGCCTCGCCGAGGGCGGCTTCGGCGGCCTCGCGATCGCCATGGTCCTGATGGGCCTGATGTACGTCTGCATGGTCTTCTCGCTCGCCGAACTCTCCGCCATCCTGCCCACCGCGGGCGGCGGCTACGGCTTCGCCCGACGGGCGCTCGGCCCCTGGGGCGGCTTCCTCACCGGCACGGCGATCCTCATCGAGTACGTTCTCGCGCCCGCCGCGATCTCCATCTTCATCGGGGACTACGTCGAATCGCTCGGCCTGTTCGGTCTGGAGTCCGGCTGGCCGGTGTACCTCGCCTGCTTCGTCATCTTCATCGGCATCCACCTGTGGGGCGTGGGCGAGGCGCTGCGCTTCAGCTTCGTCGTCACGGGCATCGCGGTTACCGCCCTGCTGATCTTCGCGATCGGCGCGTTCACCGAGTTCGACGCCTCCGGGCTCAACGACATCGCGGTGGACACCGAGGCCTTCGGCGCCAGCTCCTGGCTGCCCTTCGGCCTCCTCGGCATCTGGGCCGCGTTCCCGTTCGGCATGTGGTTCTTCCTCGGTGTCGAGGGCGTGCCGCTGGCCGCCGAGGAGACCCGCGAGCCCGCCCGTACGCTGCCGAAGGCGATCCGCTGGTCCATGGCGATCCTCGTCGTCCTCGCCCTGCTCACCTTCTTCGCCGCGGCCGGCGCGCGCGGCTCGGCGGCCATCCAGGAAGCGGGCAACCCGCTGGTCGAGGCGTTGCAGCCGGACGGGGAACCCACCACGCTCAGCCGCATCATCAACTACGCAGGGCTCGCGGGCCTCGTGGCCTCCTTCTTCTCCCTGATCTACGCCGGCTCCCGTCAGCTCTTCGCGCTCTCCCGGGCCGGATATCTGCCGCGTTTCCTCTCCCTCACCAGCGGCCGCAAGGCGCCCTACCTGGGGCTGCTCGTGCCCGGCGCGATCGGCTTCGCGCTGGCCGCGAGCACCGGGGACGGCGCACGCATGCTGAACATCGCGGTCTTCGGCGCCACCATCTCGTACGCCCTGATGTCGCTCTCGCACATCGTGCTGCGCCGCCGCGAACCGGGCCTCGACCGCCCCTACCGCACCCCGGGCGGCACCTGGACCTCGGGCACCGCACTGACGCTCGCGCTCTCCGCACTCGTCGCCACGTTCCTGGTCGATGTGACCGCGGCCTTCATCGCGCTGCTCGTGTACGTGGTGGCCATCGCGTACTTCGGGATCCACAGCCGGCACCACCTGGTGGCGCAGGCACCGGAGGAGGAGTTCGCGGCGCTGGCCGAGGCGGAGGCCGAGCTGCAGCGGGAGTAGCGGCAGAGTGGAGCGTGACGGGTCGGGGTTCGCAACTTGCGAGGCTGGAGGGTGACGGGTGAACAGGCCACTGGTCGGGGTCAGTACGTATCTGGAGTCGGGTGCCCGCTGGGGTGTCTGGGAGCTGGACGCGGCTCTGCTGCCCGCCGGCTATCCGCGCCTCGTCCAGGAGGCGGGCGGACTCGCGGCGATGCTGCCGCCGGACGATCCGGCGCGGGCGGCCGCCGTGGTCGCCCGCCTCGACGGGGTGGTGATCGCCGGCGGTCCCGACGTGGAGCCCGTACGGTACGGCGCCGAGGCGGACCCGAGGACGGGCCCGCCCGCACGCCGACGCGACGCGTGGGAACTGTCCCTGATCGAGGCAGCACTGGCCACCCGCACGCCGCTGCTCGGCATCTGCCGCGGGATGCAGCTGCTGAACGTGGCGCTGGGCGGCACCCTCGTACAGCATCTGGACGGCCACACGGGTCCGGTCGGGGTCTTCGCCGCGCACGCGGTCAAAACCGTCCCCGACACCCTCCTCGCCTCCCTCGTCCCGGACGAGGACACGGTCCCCACCTACCATCACCAGGCGGTGGACCACCTGGGCCGCGGCCTGATCCCCTCCGCCCACGCGGAGGACGGCACGGTGGAGGCCGTGGAACTGCCCGGACCGGGATGGGTGCTGGGCGTGCAGTGGCATCCGGAGATGGGTACGGATCTGCGGGTGATGCGGGGGTTGGTGGAGGCGGCATCCACGGTCAGTCCCTCCGGCAGCTCCAGCCCCTCCGGCAGCTCCAGCTCCTCCGGCACTTGAGGAGATCCGAACGAAGTTCGGATGCCGCAGGTCAGCCCACCCGCGTCAGCGACAACAGGTCGCGCGCGGGCCCGACCGGCCGATGCCCGGTGCGCCACACGGCACGCAGGGCACGGTCCAGCGAAACCCCCGCCACCGGAACCCGTACCAGCCGCCGCGCCGCCAGCTCCTCCCCCACTGCCAGCTCACTGAGCACCGAAGGCCCCGCGCCGCTCACCGCCGCCGCCTTCACCGCCGTGGTGGAGGCGAGTTCGAGCAGCGGCTCGGCGAGCCCGCCGAGCGCCGCATCGAGCACCTGCCGGGTTCCCGACCCCCGTTCCCGCAGGATCAGCGGCGTACGGGCCAGCTCCTCCGGATCGAGCGGCGCCCGCCGCTTCGCCCAGCGGTGCGTGGGCGCGGCGACCACGACGAGATGGTCCCGGGCGATCACCACACCCGTCAGGCCGGACGGCACGCTCAGCCCCTCCATGAACCCGAGGTCGACCTCGTCCGCGAGCAGCCGCTCGGCCACGAACTGTGAGTTCCCTGCGAGCAGTTGTACGGCCGTCTCGGGGCGCTGGTGGCGCAGCGCGATCAGCCAGCCCGGCAGCAGATACTCGGCGATCGTCATGCTGGCCGCGATCCGCAGCCGCCGGTCGCGCCGTACCCGCAGCGCCTGCGCCCCCGCGTCGAAGGCCTCCGCGGCCTCCACGATCCGCCGCGCCCAGTCGGTGACCAACGCCCCGGCGTCGGTGAGCCGGGAACCGCGCGGCGAGCGGTCGACGAGGGCGACCCCGAGCTGCCGCTCCATGGCCCGCACCCGGCTGCTCGCCGCGGGCTGGGTGATGCCGAGCTCCCGGGCCGCACGGCCGAGGCTGCCGAGCCTGGCGATCGCGAGCAGCAGCTGAAGCGCCCCGAGGTCGGGAACGCGGTCGCTGAGGCGGGGCACCGGGGGCGGGGTGGTACTCATCGTCCCAGGTTATGCGGGTGCGACGGGCGATCCGCTCAGGGCGGGCAGCACGCGACGCACTCGGCTCGCTCACCAGGCGACCACTCGACTCGCGGACCAGGCGACCACTCGGCGCGGGCACCAGGCGCCCCGCTCCTCACGCGAAGCAAGGGGCGATAGGCCATTCACTCGTGCTCGGCCTTGATGTGCTCCGCCACCGCGATCATCAGGACCCGGGTCTCGGGGACGGCCGCCCGCCAGCGGTGCGGCACTCCCCCGGACAGGAACATCGTGTCGCCGCGGGCGAGCCGGTAGGCGCGCCCGTCGGCCTCGACCTCGATGGCGCCTTCGGCCACGTACATCAACTCGTCGTTGCGGTGCCGGAATTCGCGGCCCGAGTCATGATCGCCGATGTACTCGCGGGCGTGCAGCTGGTGCTTGCCGGGTACGAGGGCTCGGATGTCCGTGCCCTCCCCGGCGGGCGCCGCGCGCACGACCTCGACGACGCGTTCCGCATCGGCGGCGGAGAGGAGCTCGACAGCGGTGGTGCCGAGGGCGTCGGCCACGCGTTCGAGGGAGGCCCTGCTGGGCCGGGCCCGCTCGTTCTCGATCTGGCTGAGGAACGGCACCGAGAGGCCGCTGCGCGCGGAGACCGCGGCCAGCGTGAGACCGAGCGCCCTGCGGCGCCGCCGGATGGCCGAGCCGACCCGTCCGGAGAACTTGTCGTCCATGCCGGCCCCCCATCGCTTCGCGTGCGGTCAGATCACTGTTCCCAGCACCCTACGCAAGGCCGGGCTTTCGTGCCCCGTCAATGCATCTGCTGGTACTTCAAGCATCCCGCACAAGCGCGCAGAAGGCGTGCCCCGGGCGGCCCCCACCCCGCAGGACGCCGACGGGCGGCGGGCACCCCGGGGCTCGGCCCCGGGGTGCCCGCCGCCCGGACGGTGCCGTCACTTCACCGGAGCGAACTCGTCGAGGAGCTCCGGGTGGGCGTCCAGCCAGCGCCGGGCCGAGGCCTTCTGGTCCTCCGGATCGCCGTTCTGGATCTCGACCTCCAGGGAGGCCAGCTGCTCCTCGGTCATGTGGAAGTCCTTCAGCCAGCCGCTGAGCTCCGGGAACTCCTCGGTGAAGTCCTTCTTGCCGACGATGTGGATCTGCTCGCCCTTACCCCAGGCCTGCTTCGGGTCCTTGAGCTTCTTCAGGTCGTACTTGCCGTACGCCCAGTGCGGCGACCACAGCGTCACCACGACCGGCTCCTTCTTCTTGATCGAGCGGTCCAGCTCGGCCAGCATCGACGCGGTCGACGAGGAGACGACCTCGTACTCGCCCTCCAGGCCGTACTCCTTCAGGACCTTCTCGTCCAGGGTCTTCATCATCCCGGCACTCGCCTCGATACCGATGATCTTCCCCTTGAACTTCTTGCCCTGCCCCCTCAGATCATCGAGCGAGTCGATGCCCTTCACATACGAGGGCACGGACAGCTCGAGGGAGGTCGGGCCGTACCAGGAACCCAGGTCCGTGAGCTTGTCCGAGTACTGGTCGACGTAGTGCTTGTGCGTCGTCGGCAGCCACGAGTCGAACTGGACATCCATCTGCCCCTGCGCGAGCGCGGTGTAGAGCGGACCGGGGTCGAGCTGCTTGTTCGTGGTCCTGTAGCCGCGGTCCTCCAGGATGTTCTGCCAGAGGTACGTGGAGGCGATGGCCTCGTCCCAGGGGAAGTAGCCCAGGTCCACCGTCTTGCCGGCGTCCCTGCCCTGCTTCTTGGCGCTGCCGCCGGGGACGGGGGCGAGCTTGTCGGCCAGGCCCGGGTTCTTCCCCAGCCAGGTCTTCACGGCCTGCTGCTCGTTGTTCTCGCCTGCGGACTTGATCTCGTTCTCCAGACCGGTGAGCTGCTCCTCGGTGAGCTCGAAGTCCTTCAGCCACTTGGCGACCACCGGCTCCTTCGACGAGAAGCCCTTGTGCGCGACGGCGTGGATCTGCTCGCCCTCGCCCCAGGCGGTCTTCGGGTCCTTGAGCTTCTTCAGGTCGTACTTGCCGTACGCCCAGTGCGGCGACCACAGCGTCACCACGACCGGTTCCTTCTTCTTGATGGCCCGGTCGAGCTCCGCCAGCATCGACGAGGTCGACGAGGAGACGACCTCGTACTCGCCCTCCAGGCCGTACTCCTTCAGGACCTTCTCGTCCAGGGTCTTCATCATCCCGGCACTCGCCTCGATACCGATGATCTTCCCCTTGAACTTCTTGCCCTGCCCCCTCAGATCATCGAGCGAGTCGATGCCCTTCACATACGAGGGAACGGACAGCTCGAGGGAGGTCGGGCCGTACCAGGAGCCAAGGTCTTCGAGGTGCTCGGCGTTTTTGTCCCAGTAGTCCTTGTGCGTGGTGGGCAGCCAGGCGTCGGTCTGGAAGTCGATGTCGCCGCGGGCGACGCCGGAGTAGAGCGGGCCGGGGTCGAGCTGCTTGATGTCCGTCTCGAAGCCGCGCTGCTCCAGGAGCTCCTTCCACAGGTACGTGGAGGCGATGCCCTCGTCCCAGGGGATGTAGCCCAGGTTGATCTTCCGGCCCTCGCCGATGCCGGTGGCGGCGGCCTTCGGGGCTTCGTCCTTGTCGGAACCCGCGAGGTTCATGCCGCCGGCGATCAGCGCGAGCACGACCACACCGACGGTGGCGACGGCGGTGCCCGGCTTGTAGTGCGCGAACCGCAGACGGCCCGCGGCGGCCGCGGCCTTGGCGGCGGCGCGGCGGCCGAGCGGCGAGACCCGCTGGTTGAGGGCGCCGGTCATGCGGTCCAGGTACATGGCCAGGATGACCACGGCGACACCGGACTCGGCGGCGAGGCCGACCTGGAGCTGGGTGATCGCGGCGTACACCTTCTCGCCAAGACCGCCCGCGCCCGCCATACCGCCGATGACGACCATCGACAGGGCGAGCATGATGACCTGGTTGACTCCGGCCATGATCGTCGGCAGTGCGAGCGGCAGCTGCACCCGGGTGAGGGTGTGCCTGGGGCTGGTGCCGAAGGCCTCGGCGGCCTCGACCAGCTCGCCGTCGACCTGCCGGATGCCCAGCTCGGTCATGCGTACGCCGGGCGGCATCGCGAAGACGATGGTGGCGATGACGCCGGGGGTGACGCCGACGCCGAAGAACATCACGCCGGGGATCAGGTACACGAACGCCGGCATGGTCTGCATGACGTCGAGCACCGGGCGGATCGCGCCGCTGACGCGCTTGTTCCTGGCGGCCCAGACGCCGAGCGGCACGGCGAGTACGACGGTGATCACCGCGGCGACGATCACCAGCGACAGCGTGGCCATCGCGTCGTCCCACAGGCCGAGGGAATCGATCAGGGCAAAGCCCGCGAAGGCCAGGACGCCGGGCAGCAGACCGCGCAGCCAGCAGGCGATCACGGCGAAGATGCCGGCGACGAGCAGCGGTTCGCCACCGCCGAGCACGGTGTCGACGCCGTCGTACATGCCTTCGAGGACGCTGTTGATGAAGTCGAAGAGCCAGGCGAGGTGGGTCTGCAGCCAGGAGACCGCGTCCTCCACCCAGGAGCCGAATTCGAGCCTAGGCACCGGCCTTCACCGCCTTGTCGGTCGCGCGCGGGCCGGGCACGGCGTCCTGCACCTCCGCGCTCGCGGGGTCGCCTGCCGTCACGGTGTCGAGACTGGCCTCGTCGGCGAGCGCCGAGAGGACCTTCTCGCGGGCGACGACACCGATGAGGTCACCGTCCTCGTCGGTGACGGGGATCTCGGTGGTGCCCTCGGCGAGCGTGGCGAACAGCTCGGCGACCGGGGTCTCGGCACGGAAGGAGTCCTCGCCCGCGTCGAACTCGGTGCCCGCGGCGGCCTTCTCCATGATCGAACCGGCGGTGAGCACCCGGCTGCGGTCGACGTCCTCGACGAAACGGCGCACGTAGTCGTTGGCCGGACGGACCAGGATGTCCTCTCCGGTGCCGGTCTGCACGATGCGGCCGTCCCGCATGACGGCGATCTGGTCGCCCAGGCGCATGGCCTCGTTGAGGTCGTGGGTGATGAAGACGATGGTCTTCTTCAGGGTCTTCTGCAGTTCGAGCAGCTGGTCCTGCATATCGCGGCGGATCAGCGGGTCGAGTGCGCTGAAGGACTCGTCCATGAGCAGCAGGTCGGCATCGGTGGCGAGCGCCCGGGCCAGGCCCACGCGCTGCTGCATACCGCCGGAGAGCTCGTCCGGCCAGGACTTCTCCCAGCCCTTCAGACCGCACAGGTCGAGGGCCTCGGTGGCGCGCCCGAGGCGCTCGTCCTTGGCGACGCCCTGCACTTCGAGGCCGTATGCGGCGTTCTCGAGGACGCTGCGGTGCGGGAAGAGCGCGAAGTGCTGGAAGACCATGCTGATCTTCCTGGAGCGGACCTCGCGGAGCTTCCTCCGGTCGATGTGGGTGATGTCCTCGCCGTCGAACAGGACGCGTCCGGAGGTGGGCTCGAGGAGTCCGTTGAGCATCCGCAGGAGCGTGGACTTGCCGGAGCCGGAGAGGCCCATGACGACGAAGATCTGCCCCGGCTCCACGGTGAACGAGGCGTCGATCACCGCTGCCGTGGTGCCTTCGGCACGCAGTTCCTCGCGGTCGGCGCCTGCTTCGAGTCTGCCGACCGCATCATCGGGCCTTCTGCCGAACACCTTGTACAGGTGCTCCGCCTGGAGCCTGGACATAAAACCTCATCTGTCGTGCGTCTGACGGCCCACCTCCCCCGCCGGCGGGCCGTGGAGCCGGACGGAATCTTCCCGCCGACCGGCCGGAAGTAGTTGTATCCGGCACGAGTCTGCTCCGCGTTCGCGTGTGCCCCGCCACCCCGAGACCAAACGGAAAGTGATCCGGTTCACATTTTGTTGATGTATGGCGGTTATGGGCCAAGGGGTCGCACTTGCCCGGTGCGCGGCCGCTGTCGGTGGGGTGCGGCATGATGCGGGATGTGACGGAAACCCGACGGCTCATGCTTCTCGACACCGCCTCCCTCTACTTCCGCGCCTACTTCGGCGTACCCGAGTCGATGAAGGCCCCGGACGGCACACCGGTCAATGCCGTGCGCGGGCTGATCGACTTCATCGACCGCCTGGTCAGGGACCACCGGCCGGACGATCTGGTCGCCTGCTGGGACGACGACTGGCGCCCGCAGTGGCGGGTCGACCTGATCCCCTCGTACAAGGCGCACCGGGTCGCACAGGAGACGGAGACCGGACCGGACGAGGAGGAGATCCCCGACACCCTCTCCCCGCAGGTCCCGGTCATCATCGACGTCCTGGAAGCGCTCGGCATCGCCCGCGTCGGCGCGCCCGGCTACGAGGCCGATGACATCATCGGCACCCTGACGGCACGCGCCCGCGGCCCGGTCGACATCGTGACGGGCGACCGCGACCTCTACCAGCTGGTCGACGACAAGCGCGGCATCCGGGTCCTTTATCCGATCAAGGGCGTGGGGAACCTGCAGGTCACCGACGAGGCCTGGCTGCGCGAGAAGTACGCGATCGACAGCGGCGGCCCCGGCTACGCCGATCTGGCACTGCTGCGCGGCGATCCGAGCGACGGGCTGCCGGGCGTTCCCGGCATCGGCGAGAAGACGGCGGCGAAGCTGCTGGCCGCATACGGGGACCTGGCCGGCATCATGGCCGCCGTCGACGACCCGCGCTCCAAGCTGACGCCCTCGCAGCGCAGGAAGCTGGACGAGTCCCGGCCGTATGTGGCGGTCGCCCCGAAGGTGATCCGGGTGGCGACGGACGCACCGGTCCCGGACATCACCCCCGCCCTGCCGAGCGAGCCGCGCGATCCCGCCGCGCTCGACGACCTCGCGGAGCGCTGGGGCATCGGCACTCCGCTCAAGCGGCTGGTGACGACGCTGGCGGGCTGAGCCGCCACAGACGCCCACGCACCAGGCGGTCCGCCACCACGGAGGGTCTCGCGTGTCGCGAGGCCCTCTCCTCTTTTCCGATCACCGGTGTTAACTTAGGCAGACCTAAGTCGGCTAACCAGGGGAGGCAGCCGTGGCGGAACGTCCGGCGCGCAAAGCACCGCAGACCCACCTCGGCGAGGTGATCCACAGCGAGCGGCTCACCCCGCACATGCAGCGCGTGGTGCTGGGCGGTGAGGGTCTGGCCCGCTTCGAGGCCGGGGAGTTCACCGACCACTACATCAAGCTGCTCTTCACGCCCGAGGGTGTGGACTATCCCGAGCCCTTCGACATCCAGGCGATCCGCGCCGAGCGGCCCCGCGACGAGTGGCCGGTCACCCGCACCTACACGGTGCGCGCCTGGGATCCGCGGCGCCGCGAGCTGACCGTCGACTTCGTGATCCACGGCGACCAGGGCCTGGCGGGCCCCTGGGCCCGCGACGCCCGCCCCGGCGACACGATCCGCTTCCTCGGGCCGGGCGGGGCCTACGCCCCCTCGGCAAGCGCCGACTGGCACCTCCTGGCCGGCGACGAGAGCGCCCTGCCCGCCATCGCGGCGGCTCTGGAACAACTGCCCGCAGACGCCAAGGCGGTCGTCTACGTGGAGATCGAGGACGCCTCCGAGGAACAGAAAACCGCGGGCCACATCACCTATCTGCACCGCGACGGCCGCCCGGTCGGCACGGCCCTGATCGAGGCCGTGCGAGCTCTCGACTTCCCCGAGGGCGAGGTGCAGGCCTTCGTCCACGGCGAGGCGGGCTTCGTCAAGGAGCTCCGCCGCCACTTGCGGATCGACCGCGGCGTACCGCGCGAACAGCTGTCGATCTCGGGCTACTGGCGCCTCGGGCACAACGAGGACGGCTGGCAGGCCTCGAAGCGCGACTGGAACGCTGCGGTGGAGGCGGAGCAGGAGACGCCCGCACCGGCCGCCTGACCCTGCCCCCAGGCCCACACGGACCCACCGCCCCCGCCCCACACCAGCCGCCCGCCCGGGCGCCCGCTCTGGCGCCCGCCCCCACAGCCGCACCCCATCGGCCTCGCCGGTGGGGTGCCTTCGTGTGCGCCGCGCGTGGGTCCCGTGACGCGGCCCCCAGGCCTGGGTCATCCTCTTCGTGCTCCTGAGCCTGTCCGGCTACATGGGCTCGAAGACGGGAGGATCCCGCGGCCCGACCGCGAAGTCGTCCGACGGATTCGGCCCCCGTCGGGCGCCTTCGCTCATTCGCCCGCACCACCCCGCACCGCCCGGCCCGGTCGGTCGGTCGGCGACCTCGTAGGCTGGACGCACCATGACTCGCAGGTCACGCGCTCCGCGCTCCCCCCTCCCCCAGCGCGACGGCATCGACGCCGTGCGGCTGCGGCTGCCCGCCGACGGGACCTGGGCCACCGTGCGCGACCACCTCGTCGAGCGGCTCGCCCCGGGGGCCGAGGTGATCGACAACATGCTGGCCGAAGGCGCGTTCGTCACCACCGACGGGCCGCTGCGGCCCGATGCCCCCTATCTGGGCGGCCAGTTGATCTGGTTCCATCGCGAGCAGGCGCCGGAGCACCCCGTCCCCTTGCCGATCGACGTCCTGTACCGGGACGACCACCTGGTCGTCGTGGACAAACCCCATTTCCTCGCCACCACTCCCCGCGGCTCGCACATCACCCAGACCGCGCTCGCGCGCCTGAGGACCGAGCTCGCGCTGCCCGACCTCAGCGCCGCGCACCGCCTCGACCGGTTGACCGCCGGGGTGGTGATGTTCGTGGTGCGGCCCGAGGAACGCGGGCGGTATCAGTCGCTGTTCGCCGACAAGGCGGTCCGCAAGGAGTACGAGGCGGTGGCACCGTACGATGCGGGGGTCGAGCTGCCTCGTACGGTGCGCAGCCGGATCGAGAAGCTGCGCGGTGTGCTCGCGGCGAGCGAGGTGCCGGGCGAGCCCAATGCGAAGACCCGGATCGAGCTGCTGAGCCACCGCCCGGCGCCCACCGGTACCGGCACCCCACTCGGCCACTACCGACTGCTCCCCCGCACCGGGCGCACCCACCAGCTGCGCGTGCACATGAACGCGCTCGGTCTCCCCCTGCTCGGCGACCCCGTCTACCCCGAGGTGCTCGGCCGGTCCACAGCCGATGACTTCTCCCGCCCTCTGCAGTTGCTCGCCAGGTCCCTGGAGTTCACCGATCCGGTGACCGGCCGGGCGCACCGCTTCACCAGCCGCCGCACCCTGCAGGCCTGGGACGACCACCAGGCATGGGCGGACGCAAGCCCCCGCTCCGGCTCCGGCTCCGGCTCCGGCTCCGGCTCCGGCTCCGGCTCCGGCTCCGAGTGAGGCCTACTCCTCCGACGCTCTCCGCCCCCGCACCACGGCCGTGACCTCCCGGTCCGGCTGCAGCGTCAGCGTCGGCACCGGGCGTATCTCCTCCTGGTCCACCAGGAGTTCGAAGCGCCGGGCGATCACCGCCAGGATCAGCACCGCCTCCACCATGGCGAACCGCGCCCCGAGACACACCCGCGGTCCGCCACCGAAGGGGAACCAGGCGTCCTCGGGTATCTCCTCGGCCTCCACGCCGCTCCAGCGCTCGGGCCGGAACGCCTCCGCGTCCTTGTACCAGCGCGGATCCCGGTGCGTGGCCCACTGGCTGGTCCATACGCGGGTGCCCTTGGGCATGGACCGCCCGCCGATCGATGCACCTTCCCTGGCGAGGCCCGTGAGCAGCCAGATCGTGGGGTAGAGCCGCAGGGTCTCCTTCACCACGGCCTGCGTGTACGCGAGCTCGGCGTAGTCCTCGAAGCCCGGGTCGCGCCCGCCCAGGACCCGGTCGAGCTCCTCGCCCAGCGCGGCCCTCGCCCGCGGATTGCGGGCGAGGAGGTACCAGGCCCAGACGAGGGTCGAGCTGGTGGTCTCATGGCCGCCTATGTAGAGGGTGACGGCCTCGTCCCGGATCTCGGCGTCCGTGAGGCGCGTCCCGGTCTCGTCGCGCGCGGTGAGCAGCCGGCTCACGAGGTCGGGCCGCTCGTCGGGGGCATCGCGGTGCGCGTCGACGATCCGGTTCACCTCCGCGTCGATCACGCCGGCCGCCCTCCTGATGCGGGCGCGCCCCGGCGTCGGCACCCAGTCCGGCAACACCGCGCCCAGGCCGCTGAACTCCGCACCGATCTCCTTGAGCGCCACGTCCATGGCCTCGCCGATCACCTCGGAGTCGGACTCCGTGTCCACGCCGAAGATCGTGGACACGGCGATGCGGCGGGTCAGCCGTGCCATCTCCCGCTTGATGTCGATCCGTTGACCGTCCGACCAGGTCCCGGCCGCGTCGATGGCGCAGGAGGCCATCGTCCCCGCGTACGACCTGACCTGCTTGGGCCGCACGGACGGCTGTACGAGGGAGCGCTTGCGCCGCCAGTCCTTGCCCTTGGCGACCGTGACTCCGTTGCCGAGGACGGTACGGAAGGCGATGCCCAGGTCGGGCTGGTCGAAGCTGCCCTCGACCTCCCGCAGCAGTTCGCCTATGTGCGCCGGGTCGGAGAGGTACACGCAGGAGGTGCGGCCGAACCTCCAGTCCACCATGGTGCCCCGGTCGCGCAGCAGCTCGAAGAAGGCGAGGGGGTCCTTGCCGAATTGCGGCAGATTACCGAGCAGCGGCACGCCGCGCGGTCCCGGCACCGACTCAGGCCGGTTCTGCGGCTGTGCACCGACGGCGGCTGTGGGCTCCGCGGTCATGGTCGAACTCCCCTCCCCGGTGGCGCAGTTCTTCGACCGCGCCGCTGTCGGACCATGAAATCGGATGCCTCGGACACACCGCCACCCCTGTGGACAACCCTCAGGGATCATGGACCCGCGTTCGTACGACCAATGCACCCCGACCACCGCTCACCCGGCCCTACACCTGTGGAAAAGCCGGTGCGCCGCCCCCGGCAGGGAACGGCGCACCAGCCACGTCCGACAAGTCCACCCGCCTACAGCGGTCCGCCGGTCTCCCGGCAGAAAGTCGCTCAGCCCACCGACGAGTAGGCCACCACCCCACGCAGCAGCGCGTCCACGGCCTTGCGTGCGTTCTTCGCCACCGTGCTGTTCTCCCGCGGCGCGGCCGCCGCGATCTGGCCGAGCACATCGATGACCTGCTTGCACCAGCGCACGAAGTCACCGGCCGGCATGTCCGCCTCGCGCAGCACCTCGTCGAGGCTCTTGTCCGAGGCCCACATGTACGCGGCCCAGGCGAAGCCCAGATCGGGCTCGCGCTGCCCGACGCCCTCGGTCTGGTTGATGCGGAAGTCCTCTTCCAGGGCGTCGAGGCGCCCCCAGATCCGCACCATGTCGCCGAGCGCCGCCTTCGCCTTGCCCGAGGGCAGCTTGGGCGCGAGGGCGTCGTCGCTCTGCCTTGCCTCGTAGACCAGGGCGGAGACGCACGCGGCGAGTTCGGCCGGGTTGAGGCCTTCCCAGACCCGCTCGCGCAGGCATTCCGAGGCCAGCAGATCCAGCTCCCCGTACAGCCGCGCGAGGCGCTTGCCGTGCTCGGTGACCTCGTCCCCGCGCAGGTAGTCAAGCTCGGTGAGCAGGGCCACGATGCGGTCGAAGGTGCGGGCGATCGTGTTCGTACGCCCCTCGATGCGCCGTTCCAGCTGCTTGGTGTCGCGCAGCAGGCGGTGGTAGCGCTCGGCCCAGCGGGCGTGGTCCTCGCGCTCGTCGCAGCCGTGGCACGGGTGGGCGCGCAGTTCGGTGCGCAGCCGGCTGATCTCGCGGTCGTCGGCCGCCGGTGCGCGGCCGCGCCGGTGCTTCTCGGGCCGGATGTGCCCGGCCTTGGTGCGCAGCGCGGAGGCGAGATCGCGGCGGGACTGCGGCGAGCGTGCGTTGAACGACTTGGGGATCCGCATCCGGTCGAGCGCCTCGACGGGCACCGGGAAGTCGATCGACGCGAGCCGCTTGACCTGCCGTTCGGCGGTGAGCACGAGCGGGCGCGGCCCGTCGTGTGCTTCGAAGCCGCGGTGTCCGTTGGAGCGCCCCGCGGACAGCCCCGGGTCGAGGACGAGCGCGAGCCCCGCGAACTTGCCGGTCGGCACATGGATCACATCGCCCGGCCTGAGCTTCTCCAGGGCCACGGCGGCCTCGGCGCGGCGCTGCACGGCGCCCTGCTTCGCCAGCTCGTTCTCCCGGTCCTTGAGTTCGCGGCGCAGCCGCGCGTACTCCTCGAAGTCGCCGAGGTGGCAGGTCATCGACTCCTTGTAGCCGTCGAGCCCCTCCTCGTTGCGCTGCACCTGGCGCGAGATCCCGACCACCGACCTGTCCGCCTGGAACTGTGCGAACGAGGTCTCGAGCAGCTCGCGCGAGCGGTGTCGTCCGAACTGGTGGGTGAGGTTGACCGCCATGTTGTACGAGGGCCGGAAGCTGGAGCGCAGCGGATACGTGCGGGTGCCGGCCAGGCCGGCGAGCGCCTCCGGGTTCATTCCGCGCTGCCACAGCACCACGGCGTGGCCCTCGATGTCGATGCCGCGCCGTCCCGCACGCCCCGTGAGCTGTGTGTATTCGCCGGGGGTGATGTCGGCGTGCTGTTCGCCGTTCCACTTGACGAGCTTCTCCAGGACCACCGAGCGCGCGGGCATGTTGATGCCGAGCGCGAGGGTCTCGGTGGCGAAGACGGCCTTCACCAAGCCGCGGACGAAGAGCTCCTCGACGACCTCCTTGAAGGTCGGCAGCATGCCCGCGTGGTGCGCGGCGATGCCCCGCTCCAGGGCTTCCAGCCACTCGAAGTAGCCGAGCACATGCAGGTCTTCGTCGGGGATCGACGCGGTGCGCTCCTCGACGATCTCGCGCACCTTCAGGCGCGCGGCCTCGTCGTTGAGCCTGAGGCCCGCGTACAGGCACTGCTGTACGGCCGCCTCGCAGGCCGCGCGGCTGAAGATGAAGGTGATCGCGGGCAGCAGCCCCTCGGAGTCGAGCCGGTCGATCACCTCGGGCCGCGAGGGCACCCAGATCCGCGAGCGCTGCCTGCGCTCCCGCTCCCGGTCGGCCTCCCGCCCGCGCCGCCGGTCCCTGCCGTGCGAGGGCCTTGACGCCTCCAGGCGTGCCATCCGTACGAGGTCGGGGTTGACCTGGCGTTTCTTGGCGGAGGACTCCTCCTCGAACAGGTCGTACATCCGGCGTCCGGCCAGGACGTGCTGGAACAGCGGCACGGGCCGGTGCTCGGAGACGATCACGTCGGTGTCGCCCCGTACGGTGTCGAGCCAGTCGCCGAACTCCTCCGCGTTCGACACGGTGGCCGAGAGCGAGACGAGGGTGACCGATTCGGGAAGGTGGATGATCACTTCTTCCCATACGGCGCCGCGGAAGCGGTCGGAGAGGTAGTGCACCTCGTCCATGACCACATACCCGAGGCCGAGCAGCGACTGCGAGCCCGAGTACAGCATGTTGCGCAGCACCTCGGTGGTCATCACGACCACCGGCGCCTCGGAGTTGACGCTGTTGTCCCCGGTGAGCAGGCCGACCTTGTCCGCGCCGTAGCGCTTCACGAGGTCCGCGTACTTCTGGTTGGACAGCGCCTTGATGGGCGTGGTGTAGAAGCACTTCTTGCCCTGTCCGAGGGCGAGATGCACGGCGAATTCACCGACGATCGTCTTGCCGGAGCCCGTCGGGGCGGCGACAAGGACGCCCTTGCCCGCCTCGAGGGACTTGCAGGCCTCGATCTGGAAGGGGTCGAGACCGAATTCGTACATCTCGCGGAAGGAGGCGAGTGCGGTGGCCTGCTCGGCAGCGCGCACTCGCGCTGCCGCGTAACGCTCGGCCGGTGAGAGATCGTCTGTCATCTTGTCTTCGAGCCTACCCGCAGGCACCGACAGACTCGCGATCTTTGTTGACCCGGCAACGAGCTTTACGCAGTGAGAACCCTGACCGCTCCCGGCACGCATTCGGCGGTCAGCGGCAGCGGCCCGAGCGGCTCCCCGTCCGCGTAGCCGGTGATGCCCGCCGCCTCGATACCGATCTTCGCGGCGCGGTGCACGGTGACCTTCGGGTGGTCGACGTGTGTGCCCCGGTAGACCCGCGGAAAGACCCTGAGCAGGGTCGCGCGCGAGCAGTCGCCGACGACGGTGATGTCGAAGACCCCGTCGTCGAGCGCGGCGGCGGGACAGATCCGCATACCGCCGCCGTACGAGGATCCGTTGCCGACGGCGATCAGGGTGGCGTCGACCTGCTGGACGGGTCCGTCGTCCAGGCGTATCCGGAACGGGAAGGGCTTGAACGAGGCCAGCTCCGCCACCATGGCGAGGTCGTATTTGAAGCGTCCGGAGGGCCAACGCATCCGGTTCCCGCGGTCGTTGACCCGCGAGTCGAAGCCGGAGGCGAGCACGGTGCCGAAGTAGCGCCCGCCGATCCGGCCGAGGTCGACGGCGCGCTCGGTGGCGCCCTTGAGCGCCCGCGCGGCGAGCAGGGCTGCGGCCTCCGGCTCGCGGACCGGCAGGCCGAGGGACCGGGCGAAGTCGTTGCCGGTGCCGACGGCGACGATCCCGAGCGGGACGCCGGTTCCGGCCACGGCCTGCAGCGCCAGGTTGATCATGCCGTCGCCTCCGACGGCGACCAGCGCGCCCGTACCGCCGTGCACGGCTTCCTTCGCGCGCCTGAGCGCGTCGTCGGCGTTCTCGCCGACGACCGTGCGGACGAGGAAACCCGAGTCCCGGAACGCGCGAGCGGCCGGCTGCGCCGCGTGGGCGCCCCGGCCGCGTCCCGCGGTGGGGTTGACGAAGAGAGTGATCTCGCTGGTCACGGGCCGGACACTACCGGTCAGGTGACGTCGTCGTAACCGTTCATCCGACGATCTCCGTCGCCGCTCGCCTGCTCGGGGAGGGCCTTCGCGCCGGCGACGGCCTCGACCTCGCCGATGTCACCTGGGGTGAGATCCAGTTCGGAGGCCTCGTCGTCGCCCAGTTCGGGGCCCCGGGCACGGCCCCGGCGCCTGTCGTTGAACAGGGAGAAGGCCACGGCCGCGAAGTAGAGCAGTGTCATCGGCGCCGCGAGGGCGATCATGGACACCGGGTCGGTCGGCGTCACCAGCGCCGCGAACACGGCGATGATCATCACCATGAAGCGCCACCAGCCCAGCATGCGCTGCCCGCTGAGCACCCCGCCGATGTTCAGCAGGGCCAGCACGATCGGCAGCTGGAAGGCAAGACCGAAGGCGAGCGTCAGCTTGACCGAGATGTCGATCATGTCGTCGACGGTGATGTAGTTCACCGAGCCGTCGATGCTGAAGTTCAGCAGGGTCTTCACGGCGAAGGGCAGGATCCAGTGTGCCAGGAAGGCACCGAGAAGAAAGAGCGGTGTGCCGATGCCCACCACGCTGAGCGCGTACTTCTTCTCGTTCCTGTGCAGGCCTGGCGCGATGAACGCCCAGAGCTGGTAGAGCCATACCGGCGCCGCCACGACCACGGCCGCCATGAGCGACACCTTCATATACGTCGTGAACGGCGAGGTGAGTCCCACCTGGGACAGCACGGCACAGCGGCCTGCCTGCGCGGCGGCTTCCGTCTCGTCGACGCAGGTCGGCACCGGGGCGCTGATGAACTCCGCGATGTCCTTCGCGAAGAACAGTCCAAGGATTGTCAGCGGCACGATGGCGAGCAGCGCCTTGACCAGCCGGTTGCGCAGTTCGCGCAGGTGCTCCACCAAGGGCATCCGCCCCTCTGGATCCCTGGGCTTCTTGCGGGCGGACTTGAGCAACCCACGTCCTCGTCTCGGGGGCGGCTGCCCTAAGGTCCGGCCGCCCGAATCTCTGCCTTGGTCCTGTGGGGCTCAGCCCTGCGGCGTGTGCTTCGGCTCGTCGACGGGGCGGGCGCTGGTGACGTCACCGGGGGCCGCCTGGATGGTCTTGGGCGCCGAGGTCTGCTCGGCCGTGCCCGACTCGGTCTTCTCGCGCGTGGCGCTGTCGCCCTTCATCGCCGCAGCCTCGCTCTTGAGGATGCGCGCGGACTTGCCCAGGGAGCGGGCCATGTCCGGCAGCCGCTTCGCACCGAACAGCAGCAGAATCAGTCCTGCGATGATGGCGATCTGCCAGATGCCGACCTGACCCATGATTCCCCACTTTCCCACCGAGGCCGTGTGGCTTGTGTGGTAGAGCTCTCTCGGACCCCGGTTGCGAGACCCGCGTGAGCGGCAATCGTAACTCTGAGGAGTGAACTCCAGGCAATGCCCGTGCGAACTCCCTGCAGCCGGACCGGCATGAATTGCGGTCGGACCATGACCTGAGCAGGGTACCGGCCCGGACACGCAAGTTGCAGACCCCACCGGGTCGACGACCGACCCGCGCCGGGACGTCCTCAAGCCGGCTAGAGGACGTCCCGGCCGGTTCTGGCCATGTTCTCGGCCGCGCGTTCCAGGTCGTTCGAGGCGGCGGTGATCTTCGTCGAGGTCTCGGCGACCTGGGCTCCCAGGCGCCGGACCTCGACGAAGACCCGTACCGCGAAGCAAGCGAGCACCGCGAGCCCGGCGAAGCCGAGTGCGATCGCGGTCATGGGCCAGAGCATGAGGGCAAGCCTAGACGGTGGTGTGCAGGCGCAGGGTGCGCACCCCGCCTCCGGTGAGGAGTTCGACGATCCGCTCGCCCGCCGGCTTGCGTACCGCCGAGCCGCAGTCGGGGCAGGTGAAGGAGTAGAAGGTGGTGCGGTGGCTCGCGCCCATCACCAGGCGCAGGGCGGATGCGGTGAGCACGAAGCGGGAGGCGCATTCGGGGCAGGCGGCACGGAAGACGGCCGGGTCGCCGGACACCGAGCGATCGAAACCTGGCCCTTCCGGACTTCCGGACGTGGTCTCCGGGTCGGGCGAGTACCAGCGCCCGACCGTGCCCTCGCTCCACACCCCGGCCGATCCGTCGATCGTGCCGGGTCCGCCTCCCGCCGTCGGTGTCCGCACCGTCACAGCTCCTCCCGGTCCTGCCGTACGCCTCGGTCCAGGCGTTCCCGTACGTCTCGGTCCTGCTCCCCCGTGTCTGGTCCTGCCCCGCACTCCGAGACTTGCCCCGCACTCCGGGACTTGCCCCGCACTCCGGGACCTGCCCTGCGCTCGGGGCTGCCCGGTGTCCCGGACCGCCCCGTGTCCCGGTGCCGCTCCCCCGCGTCCCGGTCCCGCGCGCAGCCGCCTCAGCCCTGCTCGTACGCCTCGAGCGCGGCCCGCGCCGCCTCGCGTGCGCTGTCCGCGAGTTCCTGCGGGGCGAGGATGTGCCCGTCGCGCCCGAGCCGCAGCGCGAGCCGCTTGAGCGAGGCCGGGTCCGGGGTGCGCAGTGTGATCCGCAAGCCCCCGTCGGGCAGTTCCTCCGCGCTGTCGTGCGGGTAGTACTCGGCGACCCAGCGCCCGCCGGGCCCGACCTCGATCACCACTTCCGGATCATCGGCCGAGGGCTGGACGAGCCCTTCGGACAGGTCCCGCAGCTCCAGCTCCGGCGGAGCCGCGGCGGCGTCGAGGATCCGGATCTCGGCGACCCGGTCGAGCCGGAAGGTGCGCCGCGCCTCGGAGCGGTAGCACCAGGCCTCCATATAGGTGTGGCCGAGCGCGAAGAGCCGGATCGGGTCGACCTCGCGTTCGGTGAGCTCGTCGCGGGCCGGCGAGTAGTAGCGCAGCCACAGGCGGCGGCGTTCGGAGATGGCACGGTCCACCTCGGCGAAGACACCGCCCTCGGATTCGAAGGTCACCGAGAGCCGGTCGCCGGCCGCCGCGGTCTCACCGGCGGCGGCCTCCAGCTTGGCGGTGGCGCGCAGCAGAGCCTGCCGGTCGCTCTCGCGCAGTCCCGGCAGGGTGGCGACGGCACGCGCGGCAACAAGCAGCGCGGTGGCCTCGTCGGCGGCCAGGCGCAGCGGCGCGGCCACATCGTCCGGGTTGTGCCACCAGATGCGCTCGCCGTCGGTGTCGATGTCGAGCAGATCGCCGCCGCGGAAGCTGGTCCCGCACAGGGGCAGCACATCGAGGTCGGAGATCAGCTCGGCCTCCGCGACCCCGAAGGCGCGCGCGACATCCGCGACCCGGGCGCCGGGGCGCTCGCGCAGATACGTGACCAGGGACAGCATCCGCCGGGTCTGGTCGATGGCGTTGGCAGCCATAGTTGTTCCGCTTCCCCTCAGCCCTTGGCCACGGCACGCAGCCGTTCCACGACATCCGCCCGCAGCTCCGCGGGCTCCAGTACGACGACATCGGGCCCGAACTCGACGAGCCACGCGTCGAGCCCGTGCCCGTAAGGGATCTCCAACTCGTCCCAGCCGTCCCCGAGTTCGCGTACGCGGGCGGCCTTGGAGCGCAGTGGATAGCCCGCGCCCGTACGGAGCCGGATCAGCGCGGTCCGGTCGGTGATCTCCCCGGCCCAGCCGGCGACGGTCTCGCGGACGGTGACGACATCGGGGACCTCCGCGGTGAACCGGCCCGCGCGCGAGCGCACCTTGCCGGTGATCCTGGAGAGCCGGAAGACCCGCTCGGCGCCACGGTCGCGGTCCCAGCCGGCCAGATACCAGTGGCCGCGCCAGCACTCCAGGGCCCAGGGCTCGACATGCCGGGTCTCGGGGCGGGCGGCGGTCGCCTTGCGGTAGTCGAAGACGACGGGCCTGCGGTCGCGGCAGGCCAGCATCAGCGGTTCGAAGGCCGATTCATGGACGGGGATCCGGGGTTCGAGTGCACCATGCGCCTCGTAGGGGTCGACGTCCTCGGGCATCCCGGCGGCGCGCAGCTTCTGCAGGGCGCCGCTCGCCGCGCCGGCGAGGCGGGCCTGCTGCCAGACCTTGGCGGCGAGCCCGAGCGCGGCGGCCTCCTCTGCGTCGAGGGTGACGGGCGGCAGGTTGTTGGAGTCCCGGCGGGCGAGGTAGCCGACCTCGCCGTCGAGGTTCTCCACGGTCTCGATGACCAGGCCGAGTTCGCGCAGATCGTCCTTGTCCCGCTCGAACATCCGGTTGAAGCTGTCATCCGAATTCGCCTCGAGGTAGGCCTCGATGGAGCCGCGCAGCTCGCGCTTGCTCAGCGGTCGGCGGGTCCCGAGCAGACACAGCGCCAGATTCATCAGCCGCTCCGCCTTGGCAATCGCCATCGACGCCCTCTCCCACCCCTCCTGGACTGCTGCTACGAAGCCCGACCGTACCGCTCCGGAGTGTCGGGGCAAAAGCCGAGGGCCCTTGCCAGGCGGCAGGGGCCCTCGGATGTTCGAACCGGATCCGGTCAGATCACCGGACGGGTCCTGTGGACCGGCTCAGACCGAGACCAGGTCGCAGACGAAGATCAGCGTCTCGCCGGGGGCGATCTTGCCGCCGGCGCCACGGTCGCCGTAGGCGAGGTGCGGCGGGATGATCAGCTGGCGGCGGCCGCCGACCTTCATGCCCTGCACACCCTGGTCCCAGCCGGCGATGACCTGGCCCGCGCCGAGCGTGAACGGCAGCGGGGTGCCGCGGTTCCAGCTCGCGTCGAACTCCTCGCCGGTGGAGAAGGACACGCCCACGTAGTGGACCTGCACGTTGTCGCCGGCCTTGGCCACCGGGCCTTCGCCCTCCCAGAGATCCTTGATCTCAAGGTCCTTCGGGGGCTCGCCACCGGGGAAGTCGACCTCGGGCTTGTCGATGCTCACGTAAAAGCTCCTGCAGTTCTGCGGATGTGCAACCGGGACAGTCTTACATCTTTGCCGGTGTCACATCCTGGCGAGGATGTCCACGGCGAAGACCAGCGTGGCATTGCCCGGGATCGGCCCCTGGCCCTGCTCCCCGTAGCCCTGGTCCGGCGGTACGACGAGCAGCACCCGGCTGCCGACCTTCTTGCCGTCGAGACCCTTCGACCAGCCGGGGATCACCTGGTTCAGCGGGAACTGGATGGGCTGGCCGCTCTTGTAGCTGGAGTCGAAGGTCTTGCCGTCCTTCCAGATCTTGCCCACATAGGCGACGGCGACGGTGTCCGTCGGCTTCAGTGCCTCGCCGCTGCCCTCGATGATGTAGTTCGAGACAAGTTCCTTCGGCGCGTCCTTGTCACTCGGAACGGTGAGCTCGGGCTCCTTGCCGTCCTCGTTCGTGCCGACCTCGGGCAGGTTGGCGTCCTTCTGCTCGACGACCTTGCCGCCCTCGATCTTCTTCGGGATGGGCGTGCCCTGGGTGACCTTGACGACATCCATCACGAACACGAGTGTGGCGCCGGGCGGGATGTCGCCCTGGCCGCGGTCGCCGTAGCCGAGGTCCGGCGGGATGGACACCTCCAGGCGGCTGCCTTCCTTCTGGCCCATCAGCGCCTGCTGCCAGCCGGTGATGACCCCGCCGCCGCCGATGGTCACCTCGAAGGGCTGCCCGCGGTCGAAGCTGTTGTCGAAGGGCTTGTCGCCGTCCCACAGCTGGCCGAGGTAGTTCACCTCGGCCTTGTCGCCGTCGCCCAGTTCCTCGCCCTTGCCTTCGCTGATCACCTCGACCTTGAGTTCCTCGGGCGGCTCGCCCTTGCCCTTGGCCAGGGTCGGCTTCTCGCCGAACTTCGTGCCGTCGGTGATCGTGGGCAGCCCGCCCTGGCTCACCGAGGACGAGGAGGAATCGGAGTCGGAGGCCTTCTCGTCACCGCAGGCCGCTGTGGTCAGCAGCAGCAGCGGTACGAGCACAAGGCCGGCAAGTCGGCGTCGCACAATGGTCCTCTGGAGGTTGCAGGAGTGGGGAGGGTTTGTTCGGCGGGTCGTTTCCCGGACGCGCCCTGGTGCCGGACACCTTACGGCCAAGCCGGGCCCCGCCGCGTACGGCATGCCTGCGGGCAGGCAGCGACCCGGACATGCGTGCGGGCCGCACCCGCACATGCCTGCGGGCCCGCACCCGGATGTCCGGTGCGGGCCCGCGGACTTGACCGCTCATGTCACATGCCGGCGATCAGCTTCTCCACCCTGTCGTCGACCGACCGGAACGGGTCCTTGCACAGCACGGTGCGCTGCGCCTGGTCGTTGAGCTTGAGGTGCACCCAGTCCACCGTGAAGTCCCTGCGCTGCTCCTGCGCACGGCGGATGAAATCGCCGCGCAGCCGCGCCCGGGTGGTCTGCGGGGGCACCGACTTGCCCTCGAAGATCTTCAAGTCATTGCAGATACGGGCGGCTTGCCCCTTCTTCTCCAGCAGGTAGTACAGCCCGCGCCGACGGTGGATGTCGTGGTACGCGAGGTCTATCTGCGCGACCCGCGGATGCGACATGGTCATGTTGTGCTTGGCGCGGTAGCGCTCGATCAGCTTGTACTTCATGACCCAGTCGATCTCGGTGTCGATCCTGTCCAGGTCCTCCGCCTCGATGGCGTCGAGGCTGCGGCCCCACAGTTCGAGCACCTGGGCGACCGTGCCGGTGCGGATGCCGCGCCGGTCGACGAAGTCCACGGCCTTCTCGTAGTACTCGCGCTGCACCTCCAGCGCGGAGGCCTCCCGCCCGGAGGCGAGCCGCACCTTGCGGCGGCCGGTGATGTCGTGGCTGACCTCGCGGATCGCCCGGATCGGGTTCTCCAGGGTGAGGTCCCGCATCACCGTGCCCGCCTCGATCATGCGCAGCACCAGGTCGGTGGCGCCGACCTTGAGCAGCATGGTCGTCTCGGACATGTTGGAGTCGCCGACGATGACATGCAGCCGCCGGTAGCGCTCCGCGTCCGCGTGCGGTTCGTCGCGGGTGTTGATGATGGGCCGGGAGCGCGTCGTCGCCGAGGAGACGCCCTCCCAGATGTGTTCGGCGCGCTGGCTCACGCAGTACACGGCGCCGCGCGGGGTCTGCAGCACCTTGCCCGCCCCGCACAGGAGCTGACGGGTCACCAGGAACGGGATCAGGATGTCCGCGAGCCGGGAGAACTCGCCGTGCCTGGCCACCAGGTAGTTCTCATGGCAGCCGTACGAGTTTCCCGCCGAGTCGGTGTTGTTCTTGAAGAGGTAGACGTCGCCCGCGATCCCCTCCTCGTGCAGGCGGCGTTCGGCATCGACGAGGAGGCCCTCCAGAATGCGCTCGCCGGCCTTGTCGTGGGTGATGAGCTCCGTCACGTTGTCACATTCGGGAGTCGCGTACTCCGGATGTGATCCGACATCGAGATAGAGGCGGGCGCCGTTGCGCAGAAACACATTGCTGCTTCGGCCCCATGACACGACACGGCGGAAGAGGTACCGCGCCACTTCGTCAGGCGACAGACGGCGCTGTCCCCTGAACGTGCATGTGACGCCGTACTCGTTCTCCAGCCCGAAAATTCGGCGGTCCATGACTGAACATTACGCCTGATGCCCTGCGCTGAAACCGGGTTCGACGGCACCTTTCCGATCACTTTCCGACGAGCCGGTGACACCGGTGCTCCGCCCGGAAGCACCGAGCACCTTCACGGTGGCGAGCAGCACGAGAAGCGCCGCGAATCCGCCGACGGCCGCGACGGCGAAACCCCAGGCCGTCGAACCGCCCTCGATCGCCGGTCCAGCGGCGGCCGTTCCCACCGCCGCGCCCACGCCGAACGTGGTCACGAGCCACGAGAACGCCTCGGTCACGGTGCCGCGCGGAGCATGCCGGTCCACGACGATGAACGCGCACGCGAGGGACGGCGCGAGGAAGACGCCCGCGACGCCGGCCAGTACGCACATCGGCACGACCGAAGGAGTGAACACCAGCGGTACGTAGCCGAGCGCGAGCAGGCCCACGAGGATCCGCAGCCGCCGCTCCGGCGCACCCGTCCACTGCCGGACCCCGTAGAGCGCGCCGCCCAGCAGGGCGCCGAGCCCGAGCGCGGCCATCAGCCAGCCGTACACGGACTCGCGGCCCTGGTCGTCGGCGTAGGCCACACCGGCCACCGTGATCGAGCCGAGCGCGAGCCCGACGAAGAAGAACGAGCCGAGCAGCGCGAGCAGTCCGGACGAGCGCAGCGCGCCCAGCCAGTGCGCCTCCCGAGGCGCCGAACGCCACGCACGCGAGGGCTCGGAGACCACGACGGACAGCGCGCCCGCGACGCCTATGAGGTTGATGACCAGCAGCGCACCGGCCGCCGACCACAGCGAGACGATCAGCGTCACGAGCAGCGGCCCGACCGTGAACATGACCTCCTGCGCCACCGCGTCCATCGCATACGCGGCATGCACCCGGTCCTCGCGCTTCAGCACGCCCGGCCACAGCGCCCGCAGACCGCCCTCGAGCGGCGGCGTGAACAGTCCGGCCACCGTGACGGCCGCGTACGCGAGCGGCAGCGAGCCGATGCCGACGAAGGCGAAGGCCGCCATGCCGAGCGCCGAGACGACGGCCGCGGGCAGCATCACCCGCGGCTGCCCGCGCAGGTCGACGGCGCGCCCGAGCAGCGGCTGGCCGAGGGCCATGGCCAGGCCGTACACCGCGGCGAGCGCGCCGGCCAGCGTGTAGCTGCCGCCCTCGGAGCGGGTGAACAGCACGATCGCGATATGCCCGGTCGCGCTCGGCAGCCGGCCCACCAGCGTGCCCGTGAGCAGCCGCGCCGCATGCCGTGTCCGCAGCAGCTCCGCGTATCCCGCGGTCATCGGCGGCTCCTCTCGCTCGCTGGGGATCAAGTTTTACGTATAACGTCCCTGTGCATACGTAGCATGACCTCAGCCCACCGGTCCAGCCCGGGAGCCGATACCCACCCGGCCCGGAACCGGATCCCGGACACCTCCGGTACACCCCCGAATCCAGTACACCCGAAACCGACCAGCAAGGAGCAGCCGTGGCCCGGCCCACGAGCAAGGACGTGGCCCGCACCGCCGGGGTCTCCCAGGCCGCCGTCTCCCTCGTCCTGCGGGACAAATGGCGCGGCCGCGTCTCCGAGGCCACCGCCGAACGCGTCCGCGCCGCCGCCCGCGAGCTCGGCTACCGCCCCAACCTCGCCGCCCGCAACCTCCGCCTCGGCTCCACCCGCACCGCGCTCCTCGTCGTCCCCGCCCTCACCAACGACTTCTTCGCCCGCGTCTACACCGGCGCCGCCCGCATCGCCGCCGCCCACGACTTCGGCGTCGTCCTCTACCCCTCCCCCGGCGGCATCGGCCCCGCCAAGGACCCCTTCGCCTCCGCCCGCTCCGCCATCGACGGCGTCATCGCCTCCTCCATGGCCGCCGGTGCGCTCGCCGACATCAGCCGCGGCACCGACCTGCCGCTCGTCATGCTCGACAGCGACCCCGCCGACACCACCGCCGCCGCCCACGTCAACGTCGACCTCGCCGACGGCATGCGGCAGATGACCGAGCACCTCCTCGCGCTCGGCCACCGCCGCTTCCTGCATCTGGGCGCGGATGTCGACTCATGGACCTTCGGCGTACGGGCCGAGGCCGTCGCCCGCACCCTGCGCACCACCGCCGGAACCAGCCTGCGCCGCGCACCCGCCCCGCTCTCCGTGCACGGCGCCCGCAGCGCCGCCGAGCAGGCCCTCGCCGCCCCGGGACCGCAGCCCACCGCCGTCATCTGCGATGACGACATCATCGCGGCCGGCACCTGCAAGGCCGCACGGCGCCAGGGGCTGCGCATCCCCCAGGACATCTCCGTGGCCGGTTTCGACGACCTCGCCCTGTCCACCGCGGTCGATCCCGAGCTCACCACGATCCGACTGCCCGCCGAGCGGGTCGGGGAGAGCGGGATGCAGGCCCTCCTGCACGTCCTGGAGGGCAGGGAGCCCCGGAGCGACGCGCTCCCGGTCGAACTGGTCGTACGGGACTCCACGGCGCCGCCGCCCTCCGCATAGGCGCCGGAAACACCGCGCCCCCGGTCACCGGATCTCCGGTGACCGGGGGCGGGCCCACGACAGGGCGGGTGGTGGCGGGCTCAGGACTCGCCCGCGCCCTCGCCCTCCTCGTCCGAAGGCGCATCGGTCGGCGTGGTGGCCGCGCCATCCGCTTCGAGCAGCCGCTTCAGCTGCCGCCCCACGATGCGCTTGAACTTCCGCTGCTGCGGCCGCGTACGGTCCAGGACCGCGACCTCCAGGCGCTCCGCGGGGATCTCCCGCTCGCCCCCGTTCGCCTCCCGCGACAGCGCCTGCACAGCGAGCTTCAGCGCCTCCGCGAGCGACATCCCGTCCTGGTGCCGCTGATCCAGGAAACTGCTGATCTGCTCCGCATTGCCGCCCACCGCGACCGAGCCGTGCTCGTCCACGATCGAACCGTCATGCGGCAGCCGGTAGATCTGGTCGCCCGAGGCATCCGAACCCACCTCGGCGACGACCAGCTCCACCTCGTAGGGCTTCTCGGCGGCGCTCGAGAAAATCGTGCCGAGCGTCTGCGCGTACACGTTCGCCAGACCGCGCGCCGTCACATCATCGCGGTCATACGTATAGCCGCGCAGATCCGCATAACGGACTCCGCCGATCCGCAGATTCTCGTACTCGTTGTACTTACCGGCCGCGGCGAAACCGATCCGGTCGTAGATCTCGCTGAACTTGTGCAGCGCGCGGGACGGATTCTCTCCGACGAACACAATCCCGTCGGCGTACTGCATCACCACAAGGCTGCGTCCACGGGCGATGCCCTTACGGGCGTACTCCGCCCGGTCGGCCATGGCCTGCTGAGGTGAGACATAGAACGGCGTCGACACCGGCTATCCGTCCCTTTCTGTCAGTGACAAGTACATTCCGGCCGCCCGCTCTCAGAGCAGCGCGGCGCGCGGGCCATCGGGCAGTTCCATACGGCGCTCCACCACGGAACGGGCGAGCGCCGAGGACTCCTCCTCCGAGAGCCTCCGGAAACCCTCGTCGGTGATCACCGTGACGATCGGGAAGATCCGGCGGGCCACATCCGGACCGCCCGTCGCCGAATCGTCGTCCGCGGCGTCGTACAGCGCCTGGACGACCAGCGTCGTGGCCTCCTGCTCGGTCAACTCCTCGTGGAACAGCTTCTTCAGCGCACCGCGGGCGAAGACCGAACCCGAGCCCGTGGCCGTATAGCCCCGCTCCTCGGTACGGCCACCGGTCACGTCATAGCTGAAGATCCGGCCCTTCTCGCGATCCAGGTCGTACCCCGCGAAGAGCGGCACGACCGCCAGGCCCTGCATCGCCATGCCGAGATTCGAACGGATCATGGTGGACAGCCGGTTGGCCTTGCCCTCCAGCGAGAGCTGCGCGCCCTCGACCTTCTCGAAGTGCTCCAGCTCCAGCTGGAACAGCTTCACCATCTCCACGGCGAGGCCCGCGGTACCGGCGATACCCACCGCCGAGTACTCGTCCGCAGGGAAGACCTTCTCCATGTCGCGCGAGGCGATCATGTTGCCCATCGTGGCCCGCCGGTCACCGGCGAGCACCACGCCGCCGGGGAACGTCACGGCAACGATCGTCGTACCGTGCGGCGCCTCGAACGCACCCTGCACGGCCGGCAGCGTGCGGTTCGCGGGCAGCATCTCCGGCTGGTGCTCACCCAGGAAGTCCACGAAGGACGAGGATCCCGGGGTCAGGAAGGCAGCTGGTAGACGCCCGGTGCTACGAGGATTGGCTTCCACGGGTTTCCTTCCACGTAGGCGGCCGCGCGCCTTATGGCGTCAGGCCGATCTTTGAACTGCCCCAGTGCCGCGTTGCAGCTGAAGCACAACACGCCACGGACCTTACCCGTCTCGTGACAGTGATCCACATGCTCGGCGGGAGCAGCAAGACAGATACAGCAGACGCCCTGCTGCTCCTCGATCAGCGCATCCAACTCGCCAGGCGACAGGCCGTACTTGCGCCTGAAGTAGCTGATCCGGTTGCGCTCGGCTCGACACGCCTTGCAGTAACTGGCCCAACCATCCGACGAAGACTTGTTGCGCTCCCACTCGGAGTGCGGCTTGATCTCCTCGCACTGCGGGCATCGCTTACACCCAGCAGGGACAGTCACCTTGGCTCGCACCGTCTTACCTTTGGCCTCTTGGCGCTGCCGGTAGTACTCGGCTGAGCACTCCCGGCAGTACGCCTGCAGACCATCAGGCATCGACTTATTGGAAGCAAATGCCCCCCGCGCCAGGTGTCTCTGACAGCGAGAACAACGCCTCAGCTCCGAGTCACCCACCAGACCACCCTTTGAATCGAAGGTAAAATCACTCTCCGCCCTTCTGAACGAAGGACCTCACGAAATCCTCGGCGTTCTCTTCGAGCACATCATCGATTTCGTCGAGAACCGAGTCGACGTCCTCGCTCAGCTTCTCCTGGCGTTCCGCCAGGTCCTCGGAGGCCTGTGCGTCCTCCACCTGCTCCTCGGTCTCCTCGGTGGAACGCGTGGCCTTCTGCTGTCCGCCGCCGGTGTCCTTGGTCGCCATGTCCCTCACCCCGCTCGGTGTCGACGTTCGCCGTTCTTGATCAGACCCTACGCCGAGGGTCCGACATCGGCCCCGCAGTTACCTCAACGCGCGGGACCTACCCCAGTGATTCCCACCGGACGCGCGTTCAGCCGCCGGAAAGGACGCGCACCAGGTCTTCCGCGGTCCTGCACCTGTCCAGGAGCTCCTTGACGTGATTACGCGTTCCGCGTAGCGGTTCCAGGGTTGGGACGCGCTGCAGGGAGTCGCGGCCGGGCAGGTCGAAGATGACGGAGTCCCAGGAGGCGGCGGCCACGTCGTCGGCGTACTGCTCCAGGCAGCGGCCGCGGAAGTAGGCGCGGGTGTCCTCGGGAGGCTTTGTCTCGGCGCGCTCGACGTCGCTCTCGTCGAGGAGCCGTTTCATCTTGCCGCGGGCCGCGAGCCGGTTGTAGAGGCCCTTCTCGGGCCGTACGTCGGCGTACTGGAGGTCGACGAGGTGGAGCCGTGCGGCGTCCCAGTCGAGGTTGTCGCGGCGCCGGTAGCCCTCCATGAGCTCGCGTTTGGCGATCCAGTCGAGTTCGCCGGACAGGCTCATGGGGTCGTTCTCGAGCCGGTTGAGGGTGTCCTCCCAGCGGCCGAGGATGTCCTTGGTCTGCTCGTCCGCGTCGGCGCCGTAGCGCTCCTCCACGTATTTGCGGGCGAGCTCGAAGTACTCCATCTGGAGTTGTACGGCGGTGAGGGTGCGGCCGCTGCGGAGAGTGACGAGATGCTGCAGCGTGGGGTCGTGGGAGACCTGGTGGAGGGTGCGTACGGGCTGGTCGACGGCGAGGTCCACGGCGATGAAGTTGTCCTCGATCATGGAGAGGACGAGGGCGGTGGTGCCCAGCTTCAGGTAGGTGGAGATCTCGGAGAGGTTGGCGTCGCCGATGATGACGTGCAGTCGGCGGTATTTCTCGGCGTCGGCGTGGGGCTCGTCGCGGGTGTTGATGATGGGGCGCTTGAGGGTGGTCTCCAGGCCGACCTCGACCTCGAAGTAGTCGGCGCGCTGGCTGATCTGGAAGCCGTGCTCGTGGCCGTCCTGGCCGATGCCGACGCGGCCCGCGCCGGCGAAGACCTGGCGGGAAACGAAGAACGGGGTGAGGTGGCGCACGATGTCCGAGAAGGGGGTCTCCCGCTTCATCAGGTAGTTCTCGTGCGTGCCGTAGGAAGCGCCCTTGTTGTCGGTGTTGTTCTTGTAGAGGTGGATGGGCTGGGCGCCGGGCAGGCCCGCCGCGCGTTCGGCGGCCTCGGCCATGATGCGCTCGCCGGCCTTGTCCCAGAGGACGGCGTCGCGCGGGTTGGTGACCTCGGGCGCGCTGTACTCGGGGTGTGCGTGGTCGACGTAGAGGCGTGCGCCGTTGGTGAGGATGACGTTGGCGAGGCCGATGTCCTCGTCGGTGAGCTGGCTGGCGTCGGCGGCTTCCCGGGCGAGGTCGAAGCCTCGCGCGTCGCGTAGCGGGTTCTCCTCCTCGAAGTCCCAGCGGGCGCGGCGCGCCCGGTGCATCGCCGCCGCGTAGGCGTTGACGATCTGGGACGAGGTGAGCATGGCATTGGCGTTGGGGTGTCCGGGCACGGAGATGCCGTACTCGGTCTCGATGCCCATTACTCGCCGTACGGTCATGCGGCCCTCCTTGCCCGGCGGCGCTCCCTTGTGGGCGCGGCGCTCAAGTACCGCTTCTTGTCCGGAGCGTGTGCGGTGCCCGTCCCCGCACTGCGCGACCCGGCGGTACCGAAGAGCCTAGAGCGGCTTTGCGCTGGTGGGGAGATCAATTGCGTCATTGCCTGTGCTGGGCTGGTGAGTTGGCTGGGTTGCTGGGGTTCGCTGGGTTGGCTGGGTTCTGGAAAGCAGTCGGCTGCGGGTGCCCGGAGCCGGGCACCCGCAGCCGCCCTGTGTGCTACAGGTACTGGCCGGTATTGGCCACGGTGTCGATGGAGCGTCCGGTGTCCGCGCCCTGCTTCCCGGTGACGAGGGTACGGATGTAGACGATCCGTTCGCCCTTCTTGCCGGAGATGCGGGCCCAGTCGTCGGGGTTGGTGGTGTTGGGGAGGTCCTCGTTCTCCTTGAACTCGTCCACACAGGCCTGGAGGAGGTGGGAGACGCGGAGGCCCTTCTGGTTCTTGTCGAGGAAGTCCTTGATGGCCATCTTCTTGGCGCGGCCGACGATGTTCTCGATCATGGCGCCGGAGTTGAAGTCCTTGAAGTAGAGGACTTCCTTGTCGCCGTTGGCGTAGGTGACTTCGAGGAAGCGGTTCTCCTCGGATTCGGCGTACATCTGCTCGACGGCGGTCTGGATCATGCGCTGGACCGTGGCCGCCTTCTCGCCGCCGTTCTCACCGAGGTCGTCGGTGTGCAGCGGGAGGCGTTCGGTGAGGTACTTGCCGAAGATGTCCTTGGCGGCTTCGGCGTCGGGGCGCTCGATCTTGATCTTCACGTCGAGCCGGCCGGGGCGCAGGATGGCGGGGTCGATCATGTCCTCGCGGTTGGAGGCGCCGATGACGACCACGTTCTCCAGGCCTTCCACACCGTCGATCTCGGCGAGCAGCTGGGGGACGATGGTGTTCTCCACGTCCGAGCTGACGCCGGATCCACGGGTTCGGAAGAGGGATTCCATCTCGTCGAAGAAGACGATGACGGGTGTTCCCTCGCTTGCCTTCTCGCGGGCACGCTGGAAGACGAGGCGGATCTGCCGCTCGGTCTCGCCGACGTACTTGTTGAGGAGCTCGGGGCCCTTGATGTTGAGGAAGAACGATTTGCCCTGGGCCTGTCCGGTGACCTCGGCGACCTTCTTGGCCAGGGAGTTCGCGACCGCCTTGGCGATGAGGGTCTTTCCGCAGCCGGGCGGGCCGTACAGGAGGACACCCTTGGGCGGGCGCAGTTCGTGCTCCCTGAACAGGTCGGGGTAGAGGTAGGGGAGCTCGACCGCGTCGCGGATCATTTCGATCTGGTTGCCGAGGCCGCCGATCTGCTCGTAGCCGATGTCGGGGACCTCTTCGAGGACCAGTTCCTCGACCTCGCTCTTGGGCACGACCTCGTAGACGTATCCGGAGCGTGGTTCGAGGAGCAGGGCGTCGCCGGGGCGGATCGTCTCGCCGAGCAGGGGTTCGGCGAGGCGGACCACGCGCTCTTCGTCGGTGTGGCCGGTGACGAGGGCGCGCTCGCCGTCCTCGAGGATCTCCTTGAGGGTGACGATGTCGCCGACGCTCTCGAATTCCATGGCCTCGACCACGTTGAGCGCTTCGTTGAGCATCAGCTCCTGGCCGCGCCTGAGCTCGTCGAGGTCGACGCTTGGGCTGACGTTCACCCGTAGTTTGCGGCCGCCGGTGAAGATGTCGGCGGTGCCGTCCTCATTGGCGCTGAGGAAGACTCCGAAGCCGGCCGGTGGCTGTGCGAGCCGGTCGACCTCCTCTTTGAGGGCCACGATCTGGTCGCGGGCCTCACGGAGCGTGTTCGCGAGCCGTTCGTTCTGTGCCGAGACGCCGGCCAGGCTGGTCTGCAGCTCGACGATCCGCTCTTCGAGAATCCTCGTATGACGCGGAGAGTCGGCGAGCTTGCGTCGCAGGACGGCGATCTCCTGCTCAAGGTAGGCAATCTGACCGGCCGGGTCATCGGACCCTCGGGCCGGGCGGATGCCGCGGTTCATGTCGTCGTCGTGGGCTGCCACGGTCCTCACCTCCTCCAGGGGGAGCTGGACGCTTCCTGACCCTACCTGGGCGGGTACTGATTGAAACCCCTAGATCACAAAGACGTCCGGGGTGTGTCTGATCTTCACCCTTGCGTTCTCCCTCGCGCCAGGTAGATACCCACCGAACAACATCAAAAAGCGAGCGGTTGTATCGTCGAAACGTTCAACACCCGTCAGGCCTGGCCCGACTTGTACCGTGTTGGGCAGCTCGACCAAGGGAAACGGCAGGAGACATGACGGTGACGCACGAGGCCCCCGCCACCGAAGGCGGAGAGGATCTTGAGGTCTGGATCGACCAGGATCTCTGCACCGGCGACGGCATCTGCGCGCAGTATGCGCCGGAGGTCTTCGAGCTGGACATCGACGGCCTTGCGTATGTGAAGGACGGCGAGGACGAGCTGCTGCAGACGCCCGGCGCGGCGGCGCGCGTGCCGCTGCCACTGATCCGTGATGTCGCGGACTCCGCCAAGGACTGCCCGGGTGACTGCATCCATGTACGGCGCGTCTCGGACAAGGTCGAGGTGCACGGACCGGACGCGGAGTAGCCGCAGCGGCCCGCAGTGCGACGAAGGGCCCGTATGCGCCGCAGGGCGGCGGATACGGGCCCTTCCGGCGTACGGGCGGGCAGGCGCGGGTCAGGCGCCGATGGCCGCACTCTGCTTCGAGCGTACGAAGGTGCCGCCCTGCCACTGCCACCTGGCCTTCTCGGTCTCGTCGGGGCAGCAGCGGGGGACGGACGGGGAGGAGTAGCCGAGCAGCGTGGCCGTGACGACACCGTCGGTGACGGCGAAGTCGGTGATGCCGAGCTTGTCCTTCGGGTCGACGAGGGTGGCGACGATGCGGGGCGGACCGGCGGCGGGCCGGTGGAGGACGTAGACGCCGCTGGGCGGGGTGCCGGAGCCGGCGGGGCAGCGGGCCACGACGACCGTCTCGGGGCCGCCGTCGCCGTCGAGGTCCCCGGTGGCCTGCTCGATGACCTGGGGCTCCTCGCCCGCGCAGTTCATCGGGATCTTCGCGTCGGCGGGGTCGGGGGCCGACTGAGGGGCCGCCTGGGGGGCCACGGGCGGCGGTCCGGGTCGGGGGGCGGCGGAGGCGGAGGCGCCGTCGGGCTGGACGAAGGAGGCGCCCGAGACGACCGCGGCGAGCGCGACGGCTGTGGCGAGCCAATGCATGGGATTGGTGCGCGTGTGGGCGAGCTCCGGTACGGCGGAGTGCTGCACGAGGAGGGTCTCCTGTGAGGGCTGTGCCGGCGGGGGTGTGCGGCATCGTGTCACACCTCACAGGGGTGCGGAACGGCGGGGTACGTTCCGGTCCGTAAAGGCTGTGTCAATACGACGGCGCCGCCGCCGAGTTCCTCGGGTGCTGCGGGAACTGGGCGGCGGCGCCGGTGCGTTGACAGGGTGTTCGCCTCAGGCGGCGCGGCGTCAGCGGCCGCGGGAGCCGCCTGCGGCGTTGGGGCCTTCGTAGTCCTCGCCGTAGGCGCCCTTGGCGGGGCGGCGGCGGCGCATGGGCGGCTCGACGCCGTCCGCGAGGCGGCGGGCGGTGAGCAGGAAGCCGGTGTGGCCGATCATCCGGTGGTCGGGGCGGACGGCGAGGCCTTCCACGTGCCAGTTGCGGATCATCGACTCCCACGAGGTCGGCTCGTTGAAGCAGCCGATCTCACGGATGGACTCGACGGTGCGGGCCAGCTGCGTGGTGGTGGCCACGTAGCAGCAGAGGATGCCACCGGGGACGAGTGCCTTCTTGACGACCTCGAGGCACTCCCAGGGGGCGAGCATGTCGAGGATGACGCGGTCCACGTCGGTGTCGGAGAGGTTGTCCTGCAGGTCGCCGACGGTGAGCTGCCAGGAGGGGTGCGGGCCGCCGAAGTAGCGCTCCACATTGCCCTTGGCGATCTCCGCGAAGTCCTCGCGGCGCTCGTAGCTGTGCAGCATGCCCTCGTCGCCGATGGCGCGCAGCAGGAAGCTGCTGAGGGAGCCGGATCCCACGCCCGCCTCGACGACGCGTGCGCCGGGGAAGATGTCGGCGAAGGCCAGGATCTGCCCCGCGTCCTTGGGGTAGACCACGGCGGCCCCGCGGGGCATGGACAGGACATAGTCGGGGAGCAGGGGGCGCAGCGCGAGGTAGGCCACGTTGCCGGTCGTGCGGACAACGCTGCCCTCGGGAGCGCCGATCAGCTCGTCGTGCGGGAAGGAACCCTTGTGGGTGTGGAAGTTCTTTCCCTCTTCGAGCGTGAACGTGTAGTGGCGGCCCTTGGGGTCGGTCAGCTGTACCTGGTCCCCGACCTTGAAGGGCCCGCGTCGGCGGGCGGCACCGGTCGGTTCGGACATGTGAACAGCCTACCGGCCGTGGCGGGGGGTGTTTGCCATGGCCGGGGTGCGCTGCTCGGGGGTGGCTTTGGGGGCGCGGTGCTCAGCGGGAGCGGTCCATCGCCTTGACGAAGGCGCGCTCGACGTCCGAGGTGGACAGGACTCCGTAGATCTGGCCGGTGTCCTCGACGACCAGGTATTCGGTGGCCGGGGTGGCCCGCAGGGTGTCGATGAGTTCCTCGCCGGCGAGTTCCGCGGAGACCGTCATGCCGTCGGTGAGGTCCTGGGCCAGGCCGCTGACCGCGACCCACGGACGACGGTGCTCCGGGACGCCGACGATGGCCGCCTCCCGTACCACCGCGACCGGCTCGCCATGGCCGTCGACGACGACGAGCGCGCGGGCACCCGCGTCGTTGGCGCGGCGCAGCGCCTCGGAGAGCGGGGTGGCGGGCTCCACCGGGACGGCGCGGCGGGTGAGCGTGCGGGCGCGCAGCTCGGGCAGGCGTTCGCGCAGCCGTGCCATGCGCAGGCTGTTGCCGGCGCCGGTCCAGATGATCGCGGCGAGGATGGCGGCGAGCAGGGCGTCGGTGACCGTGTCCATGCCGACGGAGTCGGTGGCCTCGGCGCCGAGGGCACCGGACTGGGTGAGCAGCGGCAGGCCGATCAGTACGGAGATGGCGAGCGCGCGGCCCACCCAGGCGGCGGCGACGGTGCCGCTCATCGGCTTGCCGGTGATCTTCCAGACGACGGCGCGCAGCATCCGGCCGCCGTCGAGCGGCAGGCCGGGCAGCAGGTTGAAGGCCGCGACGATCAGGTTGGAGATCATCAGGCCGGCGAGCAGGACGCCGGGGACGGTACCCGCCTCGACGGTCTGCATGCCGGCGTAGAAGACACCGGCGAGGACGAGGGAGAGCAGCGGGCCGACGAAGGCGAGGATGAACTCACGGCCCGGGGTCTCGGACTCCTTCTCGATCTCCGAGACTCCGCCGAAGAACTGCAGCTGGATCTTGCGTACCGGCAGCTTGAAGCGGAGTGCGGCGACGGTGTGGGCCAGCTCGTGGACGAGGACCGAGGCATAGAAGGCGACGGCGAAGAAGAGCGAGACGAGGTAGCGGGCGGCGCCGAGCTCGGGCAGGACGCGGTCGAGCTGGCCGCCGAAGACCCAGGTGATCAGGGCGGCGACGAGGAACCAGCTGGGGGCCACGTAGATCGGTACGCCGAAGATCCGGCCCATGAGCAGGCCGCCGCCGGGCTTCTTGCCCTGCTCACCAGCACCGCCGGCGCCCTTGGCACCGCCCGGGGCCGGGGTGCGGGGGTGCTGGGCCAGGGCTCGTACGGGGGCGGGCTGGGGGGGCTGCTCGTGGGGCGCCGTGGTGGTGGCGGGCTCCTCGGGGGCGGCGGGCTCCGTGGGGGCAGGCTCCGTGGGGCTGGGCTCCGTGGGGGCAGGCTCCGTGGTGGCGGGCTCGGCGGTGGCGGCGGGCTGCTCGTCGGTGGCCGGTTCCCCGGCCGCGGCGGGTCCCGCGGAGGTTGTCGGGTCCGGCGTCTCGGCTGCCGCCCCCGAGCCGTCGCCGCTCCGGTCGGGCGTCTTGCTGCCCTGCTCAGAGGCTTCGGCGTCTCGTGCGGAGGACTCCTCGCGCACGGAGCGCTCGGCGCGTACGGACGAATCGGTGCCGCGGGGCTCCGCGGTCTCGTCGTGTGCGGGCGCATCGGGGTGCGGCGGTTGCGGCGGCACGGCCCGGCCGGCCGCGGGGCCTCTGTCCCCGCCGCCGCTACGCGGCAGTCCGCTCGCGCCGCTCTCGTCCACTGTGCGCCCCTTCAGTCCCCGTGCTGGCCTTGTCCGGGAGTCGATCCCGTGTGTACGGGGGTCGGCCCCGTGTGCGCCGTCGGCCCGGCCGCTGCCTGCCTGCAGGCGGCGCGCGTGCGTACTCTCTCACGATCATGCAGTGCCGTACGGTCTGCCGTCGATGGTAGGCGTCCGTTGTCGGCGGCGGGCCGTAGGGTCTTGTGCATGGACAACAGCACCGAGGCCGCCTCCGTGCCCGCAGCGCCAGCCGCCGGGGGCGCGGGCGGGGCGAAGGCAGCGCCGCCCGCGTCGCTCTCGCCCTCGCGCGCGAGCGATTTCATGCAGTGCCCACTGCTCTACCGTTTCCGGGTCATCGACAAGCTGCCCGAGAAGCCGAGCCCGGCCGCGACCCGCGGGACGCTGGTGCACGCCGTCCTGGAGCGCCTCTTCGACGCTCCCGCCGCCGAGCGCACCGCGCCGAGCGCCAAGGCGCTGATCCCAGGCCAGTGGGACCGGCTGAAGCAGTCGAAGCCGGAGCTCGCGGAGCTGTTCGCGGACTCGGACGAGCAGTCCGCGGGCGAGCAGCTCGACCGGTGGCTGGCCGAGGCGGAGGCGCTGGTGGAGCGCTGGTTCACGCTGGAGGACCCCACCCGGCTCGAGCCGGCCGAGCGTGAGCTGTTCGTGGAGGCGAGCCTGGATTCGGGGCTGAAGCTGCGCGGCATCATCGACCGGGTGGACGTGGCGCCCACCGGCGAGGTGCGGATCGTCGACTACAAGACGGGCAAGGCGCCGCGCGCGGAGTACGCGGACGGCGCGCTGTTCCAGATGAAGTTCTACGCGCTGGTGGTCTGGCGCCTGAAGGGCGTGATCCCGCGCCGACTGCAGTTGGTGTATCTCGGCAGCGGCGATGTGCTGACGTACGACCCGGTGATGGCCGATCTGGAGCGGGTGGAGCGCAAACTGCACGCGCTGTGGGAGGCGATCCGCGAGGCCACCGAGAGCGGCGACTGGCGGCCGCGGCGGACCAAGCTGTGCGGCTGGTGCGATCACCGTGCGGTGTGCCCGGAATTCGGGGGCACTCCCCCGCCGTATCCGCTGCCGCGCACCGGCGGCTGAGGCGTTGCCGCGCGTCGGGGGCCGAGCGGCTGTCGGGAGCCGGCCACCGAGCCGCTGCGATCCGGCCGGAGGTCGGGCCGGGGAGCAGCGGCGGCTCCGAGGGTGCCGCGTGCCGTGAGTGGTTCACAGGGCAGAATGGGGCCGGTCCAGTCCTTGCCGACGGGGCTGGCGCGCCGAGCGAAGGAGATCTTGCCGTGGCGATCCGCGTCCTGCTGGTCGATGACCAGCCGCTGCTGCGCACCGGGTTCCGGATGATTCTGGAGGCCGAGCAGGATCTCGCAGTCGTCGGCGAGGCCGGTGACGGCCTGCAGGCGCTCGACCAGGTGCGGGCGCTGCAGCCCGATGTGGTGCTGATGGACATCCGGATGCCGCGGATGGACGGGGTCGAGGCGACCCGGCAGATCACCGGTCCGGAGCGTGACGGTCCGGCGAAGGTGCTCGTGCTGACCACGTTCGATCTGGACGAGTACGTGGTGGAGGCGCTGAAGGCGGGGGCGAGCGGATTCCTCCTGAAGGACGCGCCCGCGCAGGAGCTGGTGCAGGCGATCCGGGTGGTCGCGGCCGGCGAGGCAATGCTCGCGCCGAGCATCACACGCCGCCTCCTCGACAAGTACGCGGGGCATCTGCCGTCCGGTGAGGAGCCGGTGCCGGACACGCTGAACACGCTGACCGAGCGTGAGGTGGAGGTCCTGAAGCTGGTGGCGCGCGGTCTGTCGAACGCGGAGATCGCCGCCGATCTGTTCGTCAGCGAGACGACGGTGAAGACGCATGTCGGCCATGTGCTGACGAAGCTGGGGCTCAGGGACCGGGTGCAGGCCGCGGTCTACGCGTACGAGAGCGGCCTCGTACGGCCCGGTGCGCAGTAGACGTCCGCGCCGACACGAGACAGACACGACGGCCACGACGGCCACGTCCGCGCGGGACACAAGACGGCGAGCCGTGGCACGAGACGGCGAGGAGGGCCGCCCCCGAACCGGGGGCGGCCCTCTTTCTGTCCTGCTCAGGCGGTGGGCCCGAAGCCGGTGACGGTCACTCGCCGATGCCGCGTCCCAGCTCCCAGAACTGCATGTTGGAGGAGGAGTTGAGCACCCACTCGACACCGGTGATGTCATCACGCGCGGCGACGTAGGTCTTGCCCTGCCACAGCGGCAGAAGCGGCACGTCCTCGGCGATGATGCCCTGGATGGACTCCAGCGAGTCACCGGCGGCGAGGCGGTCGGCTTCCTTGCGGGACTGCGGGATCAGCTGGTTGATGATCCGGCTGTTCTCGTAGGGCGAGTTGAGGAAGTTCCCCTCGCCGACGAACGGCGCGATGAAGTTGTCCGCGTCCGGGAAGTCGGGGAACCAGCCCATGCCGTAGACCGGGTACTCACCCTTGAGCGTGGCGGTGAGGTAGGTCTTCCACGGCTCGCCCTTGATGTCCACGTCGAACAGGCCGCTGGCGTTGAGCTGGTCGCGCAGGACCTCGAACTCCTGCTTGGTGACCGCACCGTAGTGGTCGGTCGTGTAGTTCAGGGTCAGCTTGACGGGCGTCTGGACGCCGGCCTCGCTCAGGATCTCGGCGGCCTTGTCCTTGTTCGGCTCGCTGTACTTGTTGAAGAAGGAGTTCTTGTGCCCGGTGATGCTGCTGGGCACCATCGAGTACAGCTCCTTGGCGCTCGCGCCGTACACCTCGTTGACGAGCGCGGCGCGGTCGACGACCTGCGCGACGGCCTGGCGTACGGACTTGTCGCCGATGACCGGGGCGTCGGTGTCGAAGCCGAGGTAGCGGATCTCGAGGCCGGGCATCTCGATCAGCTCGACGTTGTCGACGGCACCGGTCGTGAGCTCCTTGACCTGGGCCGGCTCGATGGTGCGGCCCATGACGTCGATGTCGCCCTTCTTCAGGGCGGCGCTCATGCCCTCGGCCTTCTCGAAGCCGCGCAGCTCGATCTTGTCGCTCTTGACCGTCAGCGAACCCTTGTAGTGCGGGTTCTTGGTGTAGACCGTCTTGACGACTACTTCCGCGCCGTCTTCCTTCTTGGTCTCGGTCTCGAGGGTGTACGGGCCGGAGCTGTCGACCTGGAAGCCCGTGCGGAGCTTGTCCTCGCTGTAGACGTCCGGGTTCACGAGGCCCGCCGCAGGGGTCGCCAGCTTGTGCGGGAACGTGGCGTCGGAGGCGTTGAGGTGGAAGACGACCTTGTCGTCGCCGACGGTCTCGACGGTGTCGATGCCGGAGAGCAGCGAGGAGACACCACTGTTCTTCTCGTCGGGGAGCGTCTCGCCGAGGTGCAGGGTCCGCTCGATGGAGAACTTGACGTCCTCGGCGGTCAGCGCGTCCCCGTTGGAGAACTTGAGGCCGCTGCGCAGCGTGCACTCGTAGCGCTTGTTGACGTTGTCCGTGAACCCGCACTGCTCGGCGGCCTCGGGCTGGGGCTGGCCACCGCCGCGCGGCGCGATGAGGAGCGTCTGCACGGTCTGGCGCAGGACGTTCCACGAACCGGCGTCGTATGCGTACGCCGGGTCGAAGGGCGCGGGGGCGTCGGAGGTGGCGGCGAACGCATCAGTGGTACCGACCACGATCGCGCCGTCGCTGTCGCCGCCTCCATCGCTGCCGCCACAGGCGGCGAGAACGGGGGCAAGCAGGCCGACGACGACCGGCAGCACCAGTGTCTTGCGGTTCATGCGCGAGTTACTCCAACGATCGATCCCATGGACTGCGGCACAGGTGTGGGTGCGCAGGGCATGGAAGTTATGACGGTGTTCCGGGGTTCTCGCGAAGACATTAGTCCGCGGGGTCAGGTCGGTTGCCGCGCCCCGGAGTTGGGAGTAATCACGCAGCGGGAGCGGATGCGGACACAACGAAATCCGCGGTACGGAATGTTTCGTGCATCAGGTTGCCAATCGGGACACAACGCCACCCTCGACGCACCCCCGAAGGGCGTTTGGGCACAGTTGGGCATCCCTGTCGACAGGCTTGCGCGTGACAAACATCACGCCGATAACTCGATCGGGGTGCGCGGGAATTGCGCTTCGCCGAGTGACGGTAAAGGCACGGGTCAATGCGCAGGGTTTCCTCGGCTTTCCACGGGACACGCTCGGTGAACGATCAGTGCATTCCCGTGATCGGCGGCCTGCGGGCTTTTCCGCGGGACGAAAGATTCCGCTTGCTCTGCCCGGCTGCGCTGCCCTGCTGCGCTGCTCCGCTGCGCCACCCAGGACCTCAGCCCCGGACCTCAGCCCAGGTCCTCAGCCCAGGTGTCCTGCCCGACTGCTCCGCCGGATCAGCCCACGAGGGCGTGCAGGAACGGCAGGTCGACCTTCTCGAGCGAGGACACGACGGAACGCAGCGGGCTCGGCGTGATCGGTGCGACCGAGGGCACGGCGACGACCCGGCAGCCGGCCGCCTCGGCGGCGGCGACACCGGTCGCGGTGTCCTCGACCACCGCGCAGCGGGCCGGCTCCACACCGAGGCCGGCGGCCGCGTGCAGATACGGGTCGGGGTGCGGCTTGGTGCGCTGCACTTCGTCGCCTGCCACCGTCAGGGCGAAGTGGCGGCGGCCGAGCGAGTCGAGGACGCGGTCGATGATGCGGCGGTGCGAGGCGGAGACGAGGGCCGTCGGCACCTCGTGTGCGGCGAGTTCGGTGAGCAGCCGGGCGGCGCCGGGCATCAGGGGCAGGGTGCGGCTGATCCGGTTCTCGAAGCCGTCGTTGAGCAGCACGGTCAGTTCCGGCAGCGTGATGTCGGCGCCGGTGGCCTCGATGAGGAAGCCCGCGCTGCGGCTCATGGGGCCGCCCACGACGACATGACGCCAGGATTCGTCGAGGGTGTGGCCCAGTCGGGCGAACACCTCGACCTCGGCGTCCCACCAGAAGCCCTCGGTGTCCACGAGGGTGCCGTCCATGTCGAGCAGGACGGCCTGCAGGTTGCTTTGGGCCGTCCGGGTACCGACTGCGGGGACCGTGCTGGTCATCCGCAACACCTCCGTAAGGGACGAGAAGGCCGGCCGTCCGCACCCGCGGGGATTCCCGCCGGTGAGGACGACCGGCCTGCGCTGGACCGATAAGTGTACGTCTGCTTCGCATTTCGTGCCGTGGGGGCACGGATCCGAGGGGGTGCCGCGCCGCGCCCCTCCGGCGGCTCAGCGGGCGTTGAAGTACTTCGCCTCCGGGTGGTGGATGACGATGGCGTCCGTGGACTGTTCGGGGTGGAGCTGGAACTCCTCGCTCAGGTGGACGCCGATGCGTTCCGGCTGCAGCAGTTCGGCGATCTTCGCGCGGTCCTCCAGGTCGGGGCAGGCCCCGTAACCCAGCGAGAAGCGCGCGCCGCGGTACTTGAGCGCGAACATGTCCTCCATCGCGGCCGGGTCCTCACCGGAGAAGCCCAGCTCGGAACGGACCCGCGCGTGCCAGTACTCGGCGAGCGCCTCGGCCAGCTGTACGGAGAGGCCGTGCAGTTCGAGATAGTCGCGGTAGGAGTTGGATTCGAAGAGTTCGGCCGTGGCCTCGCCGATCTTCGAGCCCACGGTGACGACCTGGAGGCCGACCACGTCCGTCTCCCCGGACTCCTCCGGGCGGAAGAAGTCCGCGAGGCACAGGCGGCGCCCGCGACGCTGGCGCGGGAAGGTGAACCGGGTGCGCTCGTTGCCCTGTTCGTCGAGGAGGATCAGGTCCTCGCCCTTGGAGACACAGGGGAAGTAGCCGTACACGACGGCCGCTTCGAGCAGGTTCCGGGTGTGCAGCTCGTCCAGCCAGCCGCGCAACCGCGGCCTGCCCTCGGTCTCGACGAGCTCCTCGTACGTGGGTCCGTCGCCCTTGCGGTTCTGCTTGAGGCCCCACTGGCCCTTGAACAGCGCGCCTTCGTCCAGCCAGGAGGCGTATTCCTTGAGCTGGATGCCCTTGATGACGCGGGTGCCCCAGAACGGCGGGGTGGGCACGGGGTTGTCGACGGCGACGTCGGAGCGTCCCTGCGGCTCGGCCTCGGCCTCGGTGACCTGGACGCCGGTGGCCCTGACGCGGCGCTGCTTGAGCTCGGGCAGTGCGGCGCCCGGCACACCGCGCTTGACGCCGATGAGGGCGTCCATGAGGCGCAGGCCCTCGAAGGCATCGCGGGCGTAGCGGACTTCGCCCTCGTAGATCTCGTGGAGGTCCTGCTCGACATAGGCGCGGGTGAGGGCGGCGCCGCCGAGGATGACCGGGTACTCGGCGGCCAGCTTGCGCTGGTTCAGCTCCTCCAGGTTCTCCTTCATGATCACCGTGGACTTGACCAGGAGGCCGGACATGCCGATGACGTCGGCCTTGTGTTCCTGGGCGGCGTCGAGGATCGCGGAGACAGGCTGCTTGATGCCCAGGTTGACCACGTTGTAGCCGTTGTTGGAGAGGATGATGTCGACAAGGTTCTTGCCGATGTCGTGGACGTCGCCGCGGACCGTGGCGAGGACGATGGTGCCCTTGCCTGCCTCCTCGCCCTCGACCTTCTCCATGTGCGGTTCCAGATGGGCCACGGCGGACTTCATGACCTCGGCGGACTGGAGCACGAACGGCAGCTGCATCTGGCCGGAGCCGAACAGCTCGCCGACCACCTTCATGCCTTCGAGCAGCGTGTTGTTGACGATGTCGAGGGCCGGGGTGTCCCGGAGCGCCTCGTCGAGGTCGGCTTCGAGGCCGTTCTTCTCGCCGTCGATGATGCGGCGCTGCAGGCGCTCGTCGAGCGGGAGCGCGGCAAGTTCCTCGGCCTTGCCGGCCTTCAGGGACTTGGTGGTGGCGCCCTCGAAGAGCTCCATCAGCTTCTGCAGCGGGTCGTAGCCCTCTTCGCGACGGTCGTGAATGAGGTCGAGAGCGACCTTGACCTGCTCGTCGTCGAAGCGGGCGATCGGCAGGATCTTCGAGGCGTGCACGATCGCCGAGTCGAGGCCGGCCTTGACGCACTCGTCGAGGAAGACCGAGTTGAGCAGGATGCGGGCGGCCGGGTTGAGGCCGAAGGAGATGTTGGACAGGCCGAGCGTGGTCTGGACGTCGGGGTGACGCTTCTTCAGCTCGCGGATCGCCTCGATGGTGGCGATGCCGTCCTTGCGGGACTCCTCCTGGCCGGTGCAGATGGTGAAGGTCAGGGTGTCGATGAGGATGTCGGATTCGAGGATGCCCCAGTTGCCGGTCAGGTCCTCGATGATCCGCTCGGCGATGGCGACCTTGTGTTCGGCGGTGCGGGCCTGGCCCTCCTCGTCGATGGTCAGGGCGATCAGCGCGGCGCCGTGCTCCTGGGCGAGGCGCGTGACCTTCGCGAAGCGCGAGTCGGGACCGTCGCCGTCCTCGTAGTTCACGGAGTTGATGACCGCGCGCCCACCCAGGTGCTCGAGACCGGCCCGGATCACGTCGACCTCGGTGGAGTCGAGGACGATCGGCAGCGTGGAGGCGGTGGCGAAACGGCCGGCCAGCTCGTGCATGTCGGCGACGCCGTCGCGGCCCACGTAGTCCACGCACAGGTCCAGCATGTGCGCGCCTTCGCGGATCTGGTCGCGGGCCATCTCCACACAGTCGTCCCAGCGGGCCTCCAGCATGGCCTCACGGAACTTCTTCGAACCGTTCGCGTTCGTCCGCTCACCGATCGCCATGTACGAGATGTCCTGACGGAACGGCACGGTCTGGTACAGGGAGGCAGCGCCCGGCTCGGGCTGCGGATCCCGCTCACGCGGCGTCATGTCCCGTACGCGCTCGACGACCTGCCGCAGATGCTCCGGCGTGGAGCCGCAGCAGCCGCCGACCAGGGAGAGACCGAAGTCGTTGACGAAGGTCTCCTGCGCGTCCGCCATCTCCGGCGCGGTGAGCGGGAAGTAGGCGCCGTCCTTGGTGAGGACGGGCAGGCCTGCGTTCGGCATGCACATCAGCGGCGTACGCGAGTGGCGGGCCAGATAGCGCAGGTGCTCGCTCATCTCGGCCGGGCCGGTGGAACAGTTGAGGCCGATCAGGTCGATGCCGAGCGGTTCGAGGGAGGTCAGCGCGGCACCGATCTCGGAGCCGAGCAGCATCACGCCGGTGGTCTCGAAGGCGAGGGAGCAGATCAGCGGCACCTCGATACCGAGCGCGTCCATGGCGCGGCGGGCGCCGATCAAACCGGCCTTGGTCTGCAGGAGGTCCTGCGTGGTCTCCACGATCAGCGCGTCCGCACCGCCGGCGAGCAGCCCCTCGGAGTTCTGCTGGTAGCCGTCGCGGATGGAGGTGTACGTGGTGTGGCCCAGCGTCGGCAGCTTCGTACCGGGGCCGACCGAGCCGAGGACCCAGCGCTGGCGGCCGTCCTTCGCGCCGAACTCGTCGGCGACCTCGCGGGCGAGGCGGGCACCGGCCTCGGAGAGCTCGAAGATGCGGTCGGCGATGTCGTACTCGCTCGCGGCGGTGGCGTTCGCGCCGAAGGTGTTGGTCTCCACGCAGTCGACGCCGACCGCGAAGTACTCCTCATGCACCGAACGGACGATGTCGGGCCGGGTGATGTTGAGGATCTCGTTGCAGCCCTCGAGGTTCTGGAAGTCCTCCAGAGTCGGGTCCTGCGCCTGGAGCATGGTCCCCATCGCTCCGTCGGCCACCACGACGCGGGTGGCGAGTGCCTCTCGAAGGGCTGCGATACGGGCGCCGTGGGCGGCTGTGGTAGCTGCGGGCGGGGTCGGCTGCGAGGCCATGGAAGAGCTCCCTGTGTGCGACGGCTGTCGGCTTTGCGTCCTGTCCGTGGAGGACGCACCCGGCCAGCCTAGCCGGGACCATGGTCGCGGGGTGAGTGCGTCCCACGGGCCGGACGCCGGGGGGGTGACCGGGCGTGGCCGGGGCCTGTCCCGGGGCCGGTCCCGGGCCGGTCCCGGGGAGCATTAGGCCAAGGTCGGCAACCACCGATAGTGTTCAGCATTACCGAACGGGCAGAAGCGAGCAGGACGAGCAGGTGGGGAGGCCGGCGCCATGGCCAGGAACATCCAGTCGCTCGAGCGCGCGGCGGCCATGCTGCGGCTGCTCGCCGGCGGCGAGCGTCGGCTCGGCCTCTCCGACATCGCCTCCGCCCTCGGCCTGGCCAAGGGCACGGCGCACGGGATCCTGCGGACCCTGCAGGCCGAGGGCTTCGTGGAGCAGGACGAGGCCTCCGGGCGCTACCAGCTGGGCGCGGAGCTGCTCCGGCTCGGCAACAGCTATCTCGACATCCACGAGCTGCGCGCCCGCGCCCTGGTGTGGGCCGACGACCTGGCCCGTTCGAGCGGCGAGAGCGTCTATCTGGGCGTGCTGCACCAGCAGGGCGTCCTGATCGTGCACCACGTGTTCCGGCCCGACGAGTCCCGTCAGGTCCTCGAGGTGGGCGCCATGCACCCGCTGCATTCGACGGCGCTCGGCAAGGTGCTCAGCGCGTACGACCCGGTGGCGCACAGCGAGGCGGCCGAGGCCGAGCGCAAGGCGTTCACCACCCGCACGATCACGGGCCTGGACGACTTCGAGTCCGTGCTCGACCTGACGCGTGCGCGGGGCTGGGCCGCCGATGTCGAGGAGACCTGGGAGGGCGTGGCCTCGGTGGCCGCCCCCATCCACGACCGGCGGCGGATGCCGGTCGGAGCGGTCGGCGTCACGGGTGCCGTGGAGCGGGTCTGCGAGGACGGCGAACTGCGCAACGAGCTGGTCGCCGCCGTGCGCGACTGCGCGCGGGCCGTCTCCCGTGACCTGGGCGCAAGCAGGTTCTGACCGCCTCCGTCCGGCGTCCGGGCCGAGCGCCTGCCGGGCGTGCGGCGGGCGTGCGGCGGGTGTGCGGCGGGCTGCCCCGCATCCCCCGGGAGTCCGGCCCGCACCCCTCCCAGGCCGCCGACGCCCCGCCCGGCGCCGCCCCCCGCAGCCCCCTCCGTAACGAATCGGGATACCCGCCACAGGGGTCTTGACGACGGATGAACCGCGGAACAAGACTGCCGTCCATCGGTCGGCATTGTCGAACACCTTCCGGCAATACGGGGTAGGGTGTGACAACGCAGATCGAGCACCGCTCCCAGTGCCCGGGCAGAGCCCGGCACATCACCTGGACGAAGGACAAAGGAGTCACAGGTGTCCTCTACGGATATTTTCGTCGGCGAAGTCATCGGGACCGCCGTGCTCATCCTGCTCGGCGGCGGTGTCTGTGCCGCCGTCACGCTCAAGCACTCGAAGGCCCGCAACGCCGGATGGCTCGCCATCACGTTCGGCTGGGGATTCGCCGTGCTGACCGCCGCGTATCTCGCCGGCGGCGTCTCGGGCGCCCACCTCAACCCGGCCGTCACCCTCGGCCTCGCGATCGAGGGCGGCACCGAGTGGGGCGACGTTCCGCTCTACCTCTTCTCGCAGCTGATCGGCGCCATGATCGGTGCCGCCCTGGTGTGGGTCACGTACTACGGGCAGTTCCAGGCCCATCTGACCGACCGCGAGATCGTCGGCGGCCCGGGCGCCCAGGACACGGTGAAGGCCGTCTCCACGGACACGCCCGGGCCGGTGCTCGGCATCTTCTCCACCGCGCCCGAGATCCGCAACGCCGCGCAGAACCTCGCCACCGAGATCATCGGCACGGCCGTCCTGGTCCTCGCCATCCTCACGCAGGGCCTGAACGGCGACGGCACCGGCCTCGGCGTGCTCGGCGCGCTGATCACGTCGTTCGTCGTGGTGAGCATCGGCCTCTCGCTCGGCGGTCCGACCGGTTACGCCATCAACCCGGCGCGCGACCTCGGTCCGCGCATCGTGCACGCGCTGCTCCCGCTGCCCAACAAGGGCGGTTCGGACTGGTCGTACGCCTGGGTTCCGGTCGTGGGTCCGCTGATCGGTGGAGCAATAGCCGGCGGCCTCTACAACATCGCCTTCGCCTGACCGACATAGTGGGCAGAAGGTAGTTTCCGCCGCGCAGAGCCGCCGCCCTACACAGACTTCTTGGAGCAACCAGTGACCGACGCACACACCGCAGGCGCCAACTCCCACGGAGCGGGCCCGTTCATCGCCGCGATCGACCAGGGCACGACCTCGAGCCGTTGCATCGTCTTCGACACCGACGGCCGGATCGTCTCCGTCGACCAGCGCGAGCACGAGCAGATCTTCCCCAAGCCCGGCTGGGTGGAGCACAACGCCAGGGAAATCTGGGTCAACGTCGAATCCGTCGTCGCCGGCGCGATCACCAAGGCCGGCATCACCGCCGCCGACGTCAAGGCGATCGGTATCACCAACCAGCGTGAGACCACCGTCCTGTGGGACAAGAACACCGGCGAGCCGGTGCACAACGCGATCGTCTGGCAGGACACGCGCACCGACGCCCTGTGCAAGGAGCTCGGCCGCAACGTCGGCCAGGACCGCTTCCGCCGCGAGACGGGCCTGCCGCTGGCGAGCTACTTCTCCGGCCCGAAGGTCCGCTGGCTGCTCGACAACGTCGAGGGGCTGCGCGAGCGCGCCGAGCGCGGCGACATCCTCTTCGGCACCATGGACTCCTGGGTCATCTGGAACCTGACCGGCGGTGTCGACGGCGGCGTGCACGTCACGGACGTCACCAACGCCTCGCGCACCATGCTGATGAACCTGCACGAGATGGCCTGGGACGAGCGCATCCTGCACTCGATGAACATCCCGGCCTCGCTGCTGCCGGAGATCCGCTCCTCCGCCGAGGTGTACGGCACCGCCAAGGACGGCGTGCTCGCGGGTGTCCCGGTCGCCTCGGCGCTCGGTGACCAGCAGGCCGCCCTGTTCGGCCAGACCTGCTTCAGCGAGGGCGAGGCCAAGTCCACGTACGGCACCGGCACCTTCATGCTGATGAACACCGGTGAGACGCCGGTCAACTCGTACAACGGCCTGCTCACCACGGTCGGCTACCAGATCGGCGACCAGAAGCCGGTCTACGCGCTCGAGGGGTCCATCGCCGTCACCGGTTCGCTGGTGCAGTGGATGCGCGACCAGATGGGCCTGATCAACTCGGCCGCCGAGATCGAGACCCTCGCCTCCAGCGTCGAGGACAACGGCGGCGCGTACTTCGTACCGGCCTTCTCCGGCCTGTTCGCCCCGTACTGGCGCTCCGACGCCCGCGGTGTGATCGCCGGCCTGACCCGGTACGTCACCAAGGCGCACCTCGCGCGCGCCGTCCTGGAGGCCACCGCCTGGCAGACCCGCGAGATCACCGACGCCATGACGAAGGACTCCGGTGTCGAGCTGGCCGCGCTGAAGGTCGACGGCGGCATGACCTCCAACAACCTGCTGATGCAGACCCTCTCGGACTTCCTGGACGCCCCCGTGGTGCGTCCGATGGTCGCCGAGACCACCTGCCTCGGTGCCGCCTACGCCGCCGGTCTGGCCGTCGGCTACTGGCCGGACACCGAAGCCCTGCGGGCCAACTGGCGCCGCGCCGCGGAGTGGACCCCGCGGATGCCGGCCGAACAGCGGGACCGCGAGTACAAGAACTGGCTCAAGGCCGTCGAGCGGACCATGGGCTGGGTCGAGGATGCCGAGGCCTGAGCGGCCTGACGGAACACAGGCCTGAGCGGCCTTGAGAGATGGCGCGCGGCCGGTCACTCCGGCCGGCCGCCGCCGACGAGGAGTTGGACCATGAGTACCACCCTGCAGAGCATCCCCGCGCTCGGGACACACGCGACCGCGGGCAGCAACCCGGGCCGGGCCGAGACCCGCGACCTGCTGTCGCGCGCCACGTACGACCTGCTGGTCATCGGCGGCGGGATCCTGGGCATCTCCACCGCCTGGCATGCCGCGCAGTCCGGCCTGCGGGTGGCGCTCGTGGACGCCGGTGACTTCGCCGGCGCCACCTCCTCGGCCTCCTCCAAGCTGTTGCACGGCGGTCTGCGCTATCTGCAGACCGGTGCGGTGAAGCTGGTGGCCGAGAACCACTTCGAGCGGCGTGCGGTCTCCCGTCAGGTGGCACCGCACCTCGCCAACCCGCTGACGTTCTATCTGCCCGTGTACAAGGGCGGTCCGCACGGCGCGGCGAAGCTGGGCGCCGGTGTGTTCGCGTACAGCGCGCTGTCCGCCTTCGGTGACGGGGTCGGGCATCTGCTCAGCCCGTCGAAGGCCGCGCAGGACGTGCCGGAGCTGCGCACCGACAACCTCAAGGCCGTGGCCGTGTACGGCGACGACCAGATGAACGACGCGCGCATGGCCCTGATGACGGTCCGTGCGGCCGCCGAATCGGGCGCCGTGGTCCTGAACCACGCGGAGGTCACCGGGCTGCGCTTCACGCGCGGCCGGGTCACGGGCGCCGAGCTCAAGGACCGGCTCGACGGCACGGAGTTCGGGGTCGACGCGCGTCTCGTGCTCAATGCGACCGGCCCGTGGGTGGACCACCTGCGCACGATGGAGGACCCGAACGCGGCGCCGTCCATCCGCCTGTCCAAGGGCGCGCACCTCGTGCTCAAGCGCACCTCGCCCTGGAAGGCGGCGCTCGCCACCCCGATCGACAAGTACCGCATCACGTTCGCCCTGCCCTGGGAGGACATGCTGCTGCTCGGCACCACCGACGAGGTCTACGAGGGTGATCCGCGCGAGGTGTCCGTCACCGAGCAGGACACGAAGCAGATCCTCGACGAGGCCGCCTTCTCCATCCGCGACCAGCAACTCTCGCGCGATCTGATCACGTACTCCTTCGCGGGTCTGCGGGTGCTGCCCGGCGGTCCGGGCGACACGGCGAAGGCCAAGCGCGAGACGGTGGTGACCGAGGGCAAGGGCGGCATGCTGTCGGTGGCCGGCGGCAAGTGGACCACGTTCCGGCACATCGGCCGCACCGTGATGAACAAGCTGGCGCAGCTGCCGGGCCACCCGCTCGGCGAGGACCTGGAGCCGGTCGGCCGGCTGCCCAGGAAGCTGCCGCTTCCGGGCATCGCAAGCCCGCGCGCGGTCGCCCACCGGCTGCTCGTGGACGGTCCGGCGCCCGGCCCGCGGATGGCCGCCGACACCGCACGTCACCTGGCCACGCACTACGGTTCGCTGGCCTTCGACATCGCCCGGCTCGCCAACGAGAACCCGGAGCTGGCGCAGCGCATCCACCCGGACGCCCCGGAGATCTGGGCGCAGGTCGCCTACGCCCGCGACCACGAGTGGGCCGAGACGGCGGACGACGTGCTGCGCCGCCGTACGACGCTGACGATCCGGGGCCTTGCCACCGACGAGATTCGCGCCAAGGTGCAGGGACTGCTCGACGCCGAGTAGCCCCCGGGGCAGGGTTGTGGGGGGCGGCCGTCCGGACGGCCGCCCCCCCGCACGCTTGGCACCGATTCGCTCACGTACGGTCACGGCAAGCGCTTGATCTGCGGGAACGTCTTGCACCACCGCCGTACGGCCGCATACTGACCCGCAGTACGTCGGAGGTTCGGGGGAGGTCGCCATGGCTGTCACCGACGAGGCCATCGTGAAGATCAAGGGCATGATCGTCTCCGGGGCGCTGGGGCCCGGCGACCGTCTGCCCAAGGAGAGCGAGCTCGCCGCCGAGCTCGGCCTGTCCCGCAATTCGCTGCGCGAGGCCGTACGGGCGCTCTCCCTGATCCGCGTCCTCGATGTACGCCAGGGCGACGGCACGTATGTGACGAGCCTCGACCCACAGCTGCTGCTGCACGCGCTCAGTTTCGCGGCGGACCTCCAGCGCGACGACACGGTCCTGGAGTTCCTCGCCGTACGGCGGATCCTGGAGCCTGCCGCGACCGCGCAGGCCGCCGCTCTCATCGGGGCGGACGAACTGCGGGCGCTCGACGCCCAGCTCGACGCGCTCGGCCCGGCGCCCTCGGTCGGGGAACTCGTCGCCTGCGACCTGGCCTTCCACCGGGGCATCGCGGCGGCCTGCGGCAACTCGGTGCTCTGCTCGCTGCTCGACGGCCTGTCCGGTCCCGCGGCCCGCGAGCGGGTCTGGGGCACGCTCGCCGCCCGGGACGCCGTCGGCCGCACGCTGCACGAGCACCGGATGATCCTGCGCGCGCTGCGCGAGGGCGATGCGGAGGCCGCCCGGTCCTGGGCGACGGTGCATGTGGCGGGCGTGGAGCAGTGGATGCGCGCGGCCCGGGAGCTCGGCTGAACCCCCGGCCGGTGGTCGATCCGGCACCGGCCGGGGGTTTGGGAGCGGGGTCCTCCAGACAAACTCCCCTCACCTCGATCGCGGGGGCGGCGGGCGCCCGGCGGCCGCCGCAAGCCGCACGCAAAGGGGCTGCGGAAGGCCCCCGGAATGGCCTTAAGGTTGGGGCGTGCACAGTGCAACGTCGGAAGGAGGCGCTGGGTGATCGAGCTCGAAGGGGTTCCCGAGCTGGTCGACCCGGTCATGGTGGCCGCGTTCGAGGGCTGGAACGACGCCGGCGACGCCGCCTCCACCGTGGTCTCTCACCTCGACAAGGAATGGAAGGGCGAGGTCTTCGCCGCGCTCGACGCCGAGGACTACTACGACTTCCAGGTCAACCGTCCCGTCGTCTTCATGGAGGGCGGCACCCGCAAGATCACCTGGCCGACGACGCGGCTCTCCGTCGTCCGTGTGGGGGGTGCGAAGCCGCGTGACCTGGTCCTCGTCCGCGGCATCGAACCGTCGATGCGCTGGCGCTCGTTCTGCAACGAGCTGCTGGGCTTCGCGCACGAGCTCGGCGTCGAACTCGTGGTGATCCTGGGCGCGTTGCTCGGCGACACCCCGCATACCCGGCCGGTGCCCGTCAGCGGTGTCACCTCGGACCCGGACCTGGCCCGTTCGATGAACCTGGAGGAGACCCGCTACGAGGGTCCCACCGGCATCGTCGGCGTCCTGCAGGAGGCCTGCACGCACGCGGGTGTGCCCGCCGTGTCGCTGTGGGCGGCCGTTCCGCACTATGTCTCGCAGCCGCCCAACCCCAAGGCCACGCTGGCGCTCCTCAACCGCCTGGAGGACCTGATCGACCTCAGGATCCCGCTCGGCGAGCTCCCCGAGGACGCGCGCGCCTGGCAGGTCGGGGTGGACCAGCTGGCCGCCGAGGACAGCGAGGTCGCCGAGTACGTACAGACCCTGGAGGAGGCGCGGGACACCGCCGAGCTGCCCGAGGCCTCGGGCGAGGCGATCGCGCGGGAGTTCGAGCGCTATCTGCGGCGGCGTGACGGTGGTCCCGGGCATGCGACGGAGGCCGCCGAAGGGCCGTTCCAGCGGGACACCTCGCACGACCGCACGAAGCCGCCGTATCCGCCGGCCGGTGACACCCGGGGTACGGAGCGGGCGGACACCGAGCGGGCCGAGGAGCCGCCCTCTCCCGCGGAAGGTGCGTCCGAGGGCGAGGACGACGACGCACAGGACTGAGAGCGTGTCGGCCGGCCGCATCGCGTCGACGCGTCGGCGGCATCGCGTCAGGCGGACGTGTTCCGGCCGCTTGTGAGCGGCCGTACGGGAAAGGCGCCGGACGGGCAGCGAGCCCGTCCGGCGCCTTTCCCGTGGAACGACTCATCCGCGAGGTGCCGGATGCAAGGCGTCAGAGCGCCACCCCGAGCAGCGCGTCCACGGCGCGGGAGACGAGCCCCGGCGCGCCCTCGTCCGTACCGCCCTGCGCGGTCTGCAGTTCGGCCCAGCGGTCGACGGCCGCGAGCGCGGCCGGTGCGTCGAGATCATCGGCCAGGGCCTCGCGGATCTCCTCGACGAGGGCCTCCGCGGCCGGTCCGTCGGGGCGCGAGACGGCGGCACGCCAGCGGCCGAGCCGCTCGACCGCGTCGGCAAGCACCTGGTCGGTCCACTCCCAGTCGGCCCGGTAGTGGTGCGAGAGGAGCGCGAGCCGGATGGCCGCGGGGTCCACTCCGTCGCGGCGCAGCTTGCTGACGAAGACCAGGTTGCCCTTGGACTTGGACATCTTCTCGCCGTCGAGCCCGACCATGCCGGCGTGGACGTACGCCTTGGCCATCGGGTATTCCCCGGTGAGCACCTGGGCGTGCGAGGCGCCCATCTCGTGGTGCGGGAAGGCCAGGTCGGAGCCGCCGCCCTGGATGTCGAAGCCCATGCCGAGGTGGTCGAGGGCGATGGCCACGCACTCGATGTGCCAGCCGGGGCGTCCGGCTCCGAGCGAGCCTCCGTCCCAGCTCGGCTCGCCCTCGCGGGCGGCCATCCACAGCATCGGGTCGAGCGGGTTCTTCTTGCCGGGGCGCTCGGGGTCGCCGCCGCGTTCGGCGGAGAGCAGCTTCATGGCGGCGGCGTCGAGGTGGGAGACCTTGCCGAAGTGCTTGTCGGATTCGACGGAGAAGTAGATGTCGCCTTCGAGTTCATAGGCGGCGCCCATGTCCCGCAGGCGTTCCACGAGCGGGACGATGCCGGGTATGGCCTCCACGGCGCCGATGTAGTGCTGCGGCGGCAGCATCCTGAGGGCGGTCATGTCCTCACGGAACAGCACCGTCTCGCGCTCCGCGAGTCCGGCCCAGTCCTCGCCGTTGCGGATCGCGCGTTCGAGGAGGGGGTCGTCGACGTCCGTGACGTTTTGGACGTACTGCACCTGCCGCTTGGTGTCGAGCCATACGCGCTGGACGAGGTCGAACGCGTTGTAGGTCGCCGCGTGACCCATATGGGTCGCGTCGTACGGGGTGATGCCGCAGACGTAGATACGGGCGACGGGACCGGGATCGAGGGTGACTCGTCCGCCGGTCGCGGTGTCGTGGATCCTGAGGTCGCGGCCCTTGCCGGGAAGGGCGGGGACCTCGGAAGCGGGCCAGGCATGCATACGTCGAGCCTAACCGGAGAGTTCATCCGCTTACGAGCCGGATCGGGATCTTGGCTGGTTGCGGTCGGTTTCGGGTGCCGGTGGGGGCGCCTGCGGCGGGCTTTTTCCCCGCCCCGCCCCTTCCCGAAACCTGGGGCTCCGCCCCCGGACCCCCGCATCCGAACTTCGTTCGGATCTGCTCAATCGCCGCAGGGGCTGAAGTTGCCCCAGGGACTGAAGTTGCCGCCGGGGCCGGAACGCTACACCGGCGGCCACGGAATCGCAGGCCAGTCGCCCGCCGGGACCGGGTGGACCCCCGAGCGCAGCAGGCCACGGACCCTGGCCCTGGTCGCCTCCACCTCCGTCGGGGTGAGCAGAGGTGTCAGGCGGGCCGTCAGGGGGCCCTCGGGGGCGAGCGCGGCGGACAGGTCGGTCAGGGAGGTCAGGGCCCACGGCGGGAGCGGTTCGCCTGCCCAGCCCCACAGCAGCGTGCGGAGCTTGTTCTCCGTGTGGAACGTGACGCCGTGGTCGATGCCGTACAGATGCCGCTCGGCGGCGGCGATCAGGTGGCCGCCCTTGCGGTCCGCGTTGTTGATCACGGCATCGAGGACCGCGAGCCGGCGCAGGCGTTCGTCGTCGGCGTGGACGAGGAGTGCCTGACGGCCCTCACCGACCTCGGCGAACGCCACCGCCTTCCAGCCCTCCCCCGGCTCCTCGGCCTCGACGAGCGCGAGCAGCTCGGGGCCGGGTTCCTCGGGTGCGTCGATCCACAGCTGGCACATCCCGGTCCCGTACGGGCCCTCGCGCAGCACCGTGGGCGGGATCAGGCCCCAGCCGGTGGCCTCGGAGACCTCGTACGCGGCGACCTCGCGCTCGGCGAGCGTGCCGTCCGGGAAGTCCCACAGGGGGCGCTCCCCGGCCACGGGCTTGTAGACGCAGGTGGCCGACTCGCCCTCGTAGGAGACCTCGCAGAGCAGAACGGCGTTGGAGGCCTCACGGATCCGGCCGCGCACGGTCAGCTCGCCGTGTTCGAGCAGGGCCCTGCAGTCCCTGCTCAGGCCCCGCGGCGGTATCCGTTCTGGCGCGGACATACGTGTCCCTCCGGGTCGAGCGGCAGACTGCACAGCGGGCACGGCGGGCGTCCGGCGTTCACCACGTCGAGGGCGCGCTTGGCGAAGGCCCGCGCCTGTGCGCCGCTGAGGCGGACGCGCAGCATGGGCGGGCCGTTCTCCTCGTCCTGGAGGAGCCGCTCCTCGGCGGCGGCGAGATCGTCCTCGCTCTCGGCGTCCAGCTCGACCAGGGCCTGCGCCTCGACGATCATCTGCTCGGAGTCGCCGTCCCAGGCCAGGGCCATGGTGCCGACCCGGAACTCCTCGTCGACGGGTGCGTCGAGCGGCGCGGTGTCGGTGTTCTCCGGGGAGGCGACCGCGGGGACGGAGGCGCTGCCGCCGCTGCGCCGCACGACCTCGTCGAGCAGCTCGTCCATCCGTTCGGCCAGCGCCGCGACCTGGGTCTTCTCCAGGGCCACACTCGTGACCCGGCCGCCGGCCGAGGCCTGCAGAAAGAACGTGCGGCGCCCGGGCAGACCCACGGTTCCGGCCACGAAGCGCTCCGGAGGGTCGTACAGGAACACCTGACGGGTCACGGCCTGGCCACTCCTTGCTGCGGGGACGTTCCGGTGGACGGAAGCGGGTACGCGGACGGTGCCACCCTACTGCGGGCGACGATCACGGTGCGCCCGCATCGCCTCCGACCGTCGCATCGGTCCGCTCGGGTTCGGTGGGTGCGGCGGGCGGCGCGAGGGAGCCCAAGTCCCCGGTGTCCCCCAGGCGTACGAGGAAGGGGCGCAGGCGCGTGTAGCGGATCGCGGTCACCGAGCACGGCTGCACGGAGATGCGCTGGAACAGGTCCAGATGGAGGCCGATCGCGTCCGCCACAAGGGACTTGATGATGTCGCCGTGGGCGCACATCAGATACGCGGCGTGCGGTCCGAAGTCGCGTTCCACCCGGGTGTTCCACTCGCGCACCGCCTCGGCGGCGCGGTGCTGCATCTCGCGCATGGACTCGCCGCCCGGGAAGGCGGCCGCGGTCGGATGCTGCTGGACGACCTCCATCAGCGGTTCGTCCGCGAGTTCGGCGAGCTTTCGCCCGGACCAGTCGCCGTAGTCGCACTCCACGATCCGTTCGTCCTCGTGCAGGGCGAGTCCCTCGCGGGCGGCGAGCAGCGGAGTGAGGGTCTCCTTGCAGCGCTGCAGCGGGCTGGTGACCGCGAGCGCGAGCGGCACCTCGGCGAGCCGCTCGGGCAGTGCTGCGGCCTGTCGCCGCCCGTGCTCGTCGAGCGCGATCCCGGGCAGGCGTCCGGCGAGCACCCCGTCGGTGTTGGCGGTGGAGCGTCCGTGCCGCAGAAGAATCAAGGTGGGCATGCGGAAAGGGTAGGCGCACGGCCGTGCGGACCGTAGCGGGTGCGGTCATGCGGACCGTGCGGGGTGCTGCCGTGCGGACGGTACGGGGTGCTGCCGTGCGGACCGTACGGGGTGCGGTCGCGGGCGGATCAGGGAAGGATGCGCTGCGTGATCGTGGACTGCGCCCTCTACCGCGAAGGCCGCCGCATCGAGGGCCAGGGAGACTTCTCCGTGGCGTTGGACGCGGCGCGGGCGAGTGGTGACGCCTTTTTGTGGCTGGGCCTGCACGAGCCGACGCAGGACGAGTTCGCGCTGGTCAGCTCTGAGTTCGGGCTGCATCCGCTCGCCGTCGAGGATGCGCTCGAGGCGCATCAGCGGCCCAAGCTCGAGGTGTACGACGATTCGCTGTTCATGGTGCTCAAGCCCGTCGCGTACGACGTGCGGCACGACGAGGTGACCACCGAGGAGCTGATGCTGTTCGTCGGCGATTCCTTCGTGGTGACCGTGCGGCACGGCGAGAGCGCACCGCTCGGCAGCGTACGCAGGCGCCTGGAGGAGCAGCCGGAGGTCCTGCGGCACGGGCCCACCTCCGTGCTCTACGCGGTGAGCGATGCCGTCGTCGACCACTACATGGAGGTGGCCGGTGAGCTGCAGCTCGACCTGGAGTCGCTGGAGGAGGAGGTCTTCGCGCCGACCGCGGGCGACACCAGGACGCTCGCCGCGCGGATCTACGACTTCAAGCGGCAGATCCTCGAATTCCGCCGGGCGACCGTGCCGTTGACCACCCCGATGCTGCGGCTCACGGGCGCGGGTGTGCCGTTCGTGGACGAACACTCGCAACTGTTCTTCCGCGACGTGAACGACCATCTGACCCGCGCCAACGAGAGCGTGGACTCCCTCGACCGGCTGTGCTCGGACATCCTCTCGGCACATCTCGCACAGACGGGCGTGCGGCAGAACGACGACATGCGCAAGATCTCCGCCTGGGCCGCGATGGCCGCGGTGCCGACGATGATCGCGGGGATCTACGGCATGAACTTCACGCATATGCCCGAACTCGACCAGCGGTGGGGGTATCCCGGTGTGCTGCTCGTGATGGGCGGTGCGGTGTACGGCCTCTACCGCCTGTTCAAGCAGCGCGGCTGGCTGTGAGGCGCCGTGCGGTACCCCCTCAGGCGAACTCGGGGGCGGAGGTGGCGGGGCCACCCAGCGCGTCGCGCCGCTCGGGCATCTTCAGGGAGACCATCCGCCGCCATCCGCCGGCCCGTTCGAAGGCGTACATGGCGTGGATGCCCGCGGCGAGCGTCTTCGCCTTGAGCGGTGACCAGCCCAGGATGGCACCCATCCGCGCCATGACGGCGAGGCTGACGTCGCGGTAGACCCGGATCTCGGCGAGGGCGCTCTCGCGCAGCGTCGCCTGGATGGTGCGGCCGTGTCCGGCGTAGGCCAGGCGGAGCAGTTCCTCGTGGCAGTACGCGAGGTGGTTGTCCTCGTCGTCGGAGATCATCCGGATGGCCTTGCCCAGCTCGGGGTGGTCGCCGAAGTACTTGCGCAGCATGACCATCTGGTCGGCGGCGCGCTGCTCGGTGACGCGGCTGTGCGAGAGGTAGGTGATGATGTCCTGCTCGGTGAGCGGCTCGTCGGCGCGCAGCTTCTCGTGGGCGAGGCCGATGCCGTGCTGTTCGAGCAGCATCGTGTAGTCGGTGTCGGCGGGCACGTCGACCGGTTCCAGGCGGCGCTTCTTCAGCAGTGCATTGAAGATCCGCCCGTGTTTGTCCTCGTCGGCTCCGTGCCGGGTGATCTTGGGGGCGAGGGCGCGCTGGCCCTCGGGGACGAGGGCGGCGATCCGCCCGTTCTCCCAGCCGCCCTGGGCCTCGCCGCTGGCGGCGATGGAACAGAACAGCTGGAAGGACTCGTCGTTGTCGATGATCTCCTGGAAGAGACTCCTGGCCGAAAGCATCGCAGGCACCTCCATGCCGTCGCTCGCCACGCGGACTTCCGCAAAGAACGAGTCAAATGGCAGGCGCGCCATAAGGCAACACGTGTAGGGGTCACCTCAGCCGAACGAAGGACGCGGCGGACTGTACGGCTGCGAAGCGGAACCCGCTTCGCAGCCTGTCCGCCGGGCCCGCCGCACCCGTAACCGGAGAGCACCCGGGGGCGTTGTGTTCGGTGACGGCCGTGGCGGGGAAGACCCCCCGAGCCCCCACCACGGCCGCGGAAAGACTTCCCCGCGTTTGAGGCCGTTCCAGCGGTCGCTTCGGTCGGCTCGCGGTCCGGTCGGCCCTCGTACGGGTCGGTTCTCAGGCCAGTCCGGCGCGCTCCACCGCTTCCACTCCGGCCCGCAGCGCCGCGAGGCGCTCGTCGAGCGTGAATCCGGCGGGTGCGAGGGTCAGAGTGGTAACCCCGGCCGAGGCGTAGGCCTGCATGCGCTCGGCGATGCGGTCCACGGAGCCGAGCAGCGCCGTCGAGTCGATCAGCTGCTGGGGTACGGCGGCCGCGGCGCCCTGCTTGTCGCCGGCGAGGTACTTGTCCTGGATCTCGGCCGCTTCCTTCTCGTAGCCCATGCGCTGGGCGAGCTGGTTGTAGAAGTTCTGCTTACGGCTGCCCATGCCGCCCACGTAGAGCGCGGTGTACGGGCGGAAGGTGTCCGCGAGCGCGTCGATGCCGTCGTCCGCGCCGAGGGCGAGCGGCAGGGTCGGGCAGACATCGAAGCCGTCCATGGACAGGCCCGCCTTCTCGCGCCCCGCCCGGATGTGCTTCAGCGCGGTGTCCTCGAGGTGTTCGGCGGACGGGAAGATCAGCAGGGCGCCCTCGGCGATCTCGCCGGTCTGCTCCAGGTTCTTCGGGCCGATCGCCGCGATGTAGACCGGGATATGCTCGCGGGCCGGGTGCACGGTCAGCTTGATGGGCTTGCCCGGTCCGTCGGGCAGCGGCAGCGTCCAGTGCTCGCCCTCGTAGCTCAGCCGCTCCCGCGACATCGCCCTGCGGACGATCTCCACGTACTCGCGCGTGCGGGCCAGCGGCTTGTCGAACTTGACGCCGTACCAGCCCTCGGAGACCTGCGGCCCCGAGACGCCGAGGCCGAGGCGGAAGCGGCCGCCGGACAGGGAGTCGAGGGTCGCGGCGGTCATCGCCGTCATGGCGGGCTGCCGGGCCGGGATCTGGAAGATGGCGGAGCCGACGTCGATCCGTTCCGTCTGGGCCGCCACCCAGGACAGGACCGTCGCCGCGTCCGAGCCGTAGGCCTCCGCGGCCCAGCAGACCGAGTAGCCGAGTTTGTCGGCTTCACGGGCGACGGCCAGGTTGTCCGCGTCCATTCCGGCGCCCCAGTAGCCCAGGTTGATCCCGAGTCGCATCGGCCGCACCCCTTACTGATCAGTAACGTGTGTGTTGCGGGGAGCCTAGCGGGTAGGGACAGTTTGCGGCAGGGCCGGTTATCCACAGGCTCCCACGAGACGGCACATGGACAGTAACCTCAGCGCCCATGGAGCAGAGGCATCTCGGCCGGACCGGCCTGCGGGTATCCCGGATCGGGCTCGGCACCCTCACCTGGGGCCGGGACACCGACGAGCACGACGCCGCCGATTTGTTGAAGACCTTCTGGGACGCGGGCGGCACCCTCGTCGACACGGCGGACGTGTACGGGGACGGTGATGCCGAGTATGTGCTCGGGCGGCTCATCGAGTCAGGCCTGGTGCCGCGCCGTGACCTGGTCATCGCGACCAAGGCCGGCAGCGTGCCCGATCCCTACCGCCGCTTCGACGGCTCGCGCGGACATCTGCTCTCGGCCCTCGACGCCTCGCTGCAGCGGCTCGGCACGGACCATGTGGACGTGTGGCAGGTGCACGCCTTCGATCCGGCCACGCCGCTGGAGGAGACGCTGCAGGCACTGGACACAGCCGTGGCGAGCGGGCGGGCGCGCTATGCGGGGGTGTCGAACTTCAGCGGCTGGCAGCTGGCCAAGGCCGCGACCTGGCAGCTCGCGGTGCCCGGGGTGCGTACGCGCCTCGCGAGTACGCAGATGGAGTACTCGCTGCTGCAGCGCGGTGTCGAGCGCGAGGTGCTGCCGGCGGCCCTGGACCTGGGCGTCGGGCTGCTGCCGTCCTCACCGCTGGGGCGCGGGGTGCTGACCGGCAAGTACCGGCACGCCACCCCCGCCGACTCGCGGGGCGCCTCCGCATCCCTGGCGCCGTTCGTGGCCCCCTATCTCGACGAGGCCGCCTCGCGGGTCGTGGACGCGGTGGCGACGGCGGCGGACGGGCTCGCCGCGACACCGCTGCAGGTGGCGCTCGCGTGGGTGCGCGACCGACCCGGGGTGGCCGCGCCGGTCGTGGGGGCACGCACGGCGCAGCAGCTCACGGAGGCGTTGTCAGTGGAGACGCTTAGTCTTCCTGACGAGATCTGCCGGGCGCTCGACGATGTGTCGGCACCCGTGCACCGCTATCCCGATCAGGACTGGAGCACGTTGTGAGTACGCAATCCGCAGACGCGGAGGAACCGCGGGGCGGAGCAGAGGTGCGCGCGGGAGGCGGCGACGGGGCGTCGGCCGGTGAGGTCGGGACGCAGGGCGGGCCTGGGGACGGTGAGGCGGCGGCGACCAGCGAGCCGGAGACGGACGGGTCGGCAGAAGCGGACGAGGCAGGGGGTTCAGCCGAGGCGGTTGGTTCGGGCGAGGCAGACGGCTCGGATGAGGCGGACGGTTCGGGCGAGGCGGACGGTTCCGATGAGGCCGACGGTTCGGGCGAGGCGGACGGTTCGGGCGAGGCGGACGGTTCCGATGAGGCGGTCGACGGGGCGGACGGTGCGGCAGCGGCCCAGTTGTCCGAGGCCGAGGCGGAACTGGCGGCGCAACGGGAGCTTCGGGAGCGGATCGAGCAGCGCAAGGCCGAGAAGGGAGGGCCGATCGCCGCGGGCGGCAAGCTGAGCGGCACCGCGGCGGATCTGCTCGCGGCCGTACGGGCCGTGGAGAGCGGCGAGCAGCCGATGACCCGGGTCGTCAGCGAGCCTCCGGAGCCGCGCAGGCCCGCGCCGGAGCAGCCCAGGCCGGTGGCGCAGCCCGTGGCCGCCCCGAGCGCCCCTGCCGCCTCGACGGTCGAGGCCGTACGAGCGGTCCTTGCCCGCGGCGGCGCACCCCAGGACCTGGCCGCCCGCACCGCCGCACTGCTCGGCGAGGCCGCCGGTGAGCTGCTGCTCGACGATCCCTGGCAGCTGCTCCGCGTGCCCGGCGTGCGTCCCGAGCACGCCGACGGGTTCGCCCGTGCGCTGCTCAAGGACGCCTGCGGGCCGGACGACGAGCGCAGGGGACGCGCCCTGACCGGCTGGCTCCTGGAACAGGCCGCGGCCGCCGGGCACACCGCGCTGGACGCCGATGTGCTCAAGTCGGCGCTGTCCAAGCGTGGCGTCCCCGATCCCGATGCCGCGGTGGAGAGGGCCGTCGCCGAAGGCGAAGTCCTGGTGTTCGAGGAGGCCTTGGATGCCCTGCCGGCCGCCCAGGCTCCCGCCGAAGCCGCGGAAGGCGCGGAGGAGGCCGAGGAAGCCGAACGCCCGGTCCGTGTGCTGTTCGGTCTCGAACGGTATGCGCTGGCCGAGGAGAGCCTGGCCGATTCCCTCGCCGGTCTGACGAACGCCCTGGCCAAGGACTCCGGTACCAGGCCCGAGGCGTGGGACGCCGCCGCCGGCGCGGTGCGCGGCTCGGCCGCCGACCTGATCCGTGCCGTCGGCAGGCACGGGCTTGTGCTGCACACCGGCGGGGAGAGCGCCCGCGCCGAACCGGCGGCACTGCTCACCGCGGCCCGCGGTCTCGGGCTGCGCGTCTGCGCCGCCACACACACCTCGGACGGGCGTCGGCGCTTCGCCGCGGCGTCGGCCGGCGCAGTCATCTCGGCGCCGTCCGGGGCAGATACCGAGCCGTCGGCCGGGGCAGGTGCTGTGGCGGAGCACCACGCAGCCGAGGTGGTGACCGTGGCGGATCTCCTCTCGGGCGCCGCGGGCCCCGGCCGGGACGGTGAGGGCGCCCTGGCCGTGGATCTGCTCGTGGTGCTCGACGCGCCTCAGCTCGACGTCGAGAGCGCCGCGATGCTCGTGGAATCCCTGCCCGACGGCGCCCGACTGGTCCTCAGCGGGGATCCGGGCGTGCTTTGGTCCACGGGCGCCGGGCGGGTCTTCGCCGATCTGCTCGCCGCGAAGACCTGCCCGCAGATCGTCTCGCGGACGCCCGACCCCGGACCGATCGGCGAGCTCGTCTCCGGCATCGGGATCGGCGAGCTGAACCAGGTCGAGGCCCCGGACAAGGAAGTGGTGATCGTGCCCGCCCGCGATCCGGGCGAGGCCGTGCACCGCACGGTGCAGCTGCTCGCGGACTCTATTCCACGCGCCTTCGGCATCCCCGTGGAGTCCGCCCAGGTCATCACCATGGGCCAGGACGGCCCCGCCGGGACGCGTGCGCTGAACGCGGCGCTCAAGGAGCGGGTCAACCCCGGTCCTGGCCGTTTCGGCGGCTTCGACACGGGTGACCTGGTCCTCTACGAGGCGCCTGCCCGGACCGCCGTGCCCGGGCGCGTGCACGGCGCCGATGCCCAGGGGCTGCGGCTCGACTGTGAGGGCACGGCCGTGCTCGTACCCAAGGAGCGGGTGGAGACGGACGTACGGCACGGGTGGGCGCTCACCGCGCAGGAGGCGCTCGGGCGGCGCTGGCCGGCGGTCGTGGCCGTGCTGCCGGGTGATGCGGCGCGCGCCCTCACGCGGGCATGGGTGTACTCGGCGTTCAGCCGTGCCGAGCGGCATCTTTCCGTGGTGCACGGAGCGGAGGGCGCGCTGGGCCGTGCCGTCGCCGAGGTCCCGGCGAAGCCGCGTACGACACGGCTCGAGCGGCTGGTGCGGGCCCAGGTGCCGGGGGTGGATGGCTGAGGTGGGGTCCGAGGTGGCTGAGGTGGAGCCGGGAGGACTTACAGGTCCGGGGAGCCGTCGGGCTCCTCGTCGAATACCGTGCTGACGTCGAAACGGCAGATCACGCGCGTGGGGTCCGCCGTGTCGAAGGGGGCCTCCAGCCACTCCCCCGGTTCGGGCGTCTCGTCCGCCGCGGTCACCCACAGCGTGGAATCGCCCTCCTCCAGGCCGAACTCCTTGTGCCGGGAGGCGATTTCGTCAGGTTCGAACTCGCCGAACAGCACCCCGAGCGCCGTATGCGTGCTGCTGCCGGCCGAGTCGGCCGACGAGGCCTCCCCCGCCGTTTCGGCATCGAGGTCGGCGACGCGCTGTGCCTGTGCGTGCAGCCGGTGCGGCTCGGCGACTGTGTAGTCCCGCCGGATCAGCACGCTGAGGGCGTGTGGCTCGTCGGGCCCGGCATAGGGCGGCAGGCCGTCCTCGGTGCCGGGGATCTCGAAGGGTGTGACCTCGTCATGGGCGTCGTAGAGCAGTTCGTCGTAGGCCTCGGCCGCGGCGGCCAGCTCGTTGAACGCCTCGTAGACGTCCGGGTCGTCGTCCCCCGAACGCCCTTCCACCGCGGCGAGGTGACGGTCGAGCGCGGTCTTGACCGCCTCGGCGGCAGCACGTACCTCGGCAACCGTGGGCTGCTCAGCATCAGACATGGGACAGACGCTATCCGTACCGGGGCGTTGCCCGCACAATAGATGCGATGGCCGAATACGAATTTCTCGACGTCTACGTGCCACGCGGGGTCTCCCGCAAGGACACGACTCGCCTGCTGACCGACCACGCCGAGTACGGACACTGGGAGTTGCACCGTATGACCCTGCGTCGCGACGGAAGCCGCCGGGTGCGGCTGCGCCGGCGGATCATCCGCCAAGTGCGTGCGACGTGGTGAGGTTCCTGCCACCGAGGACATGCGACAACGCCAGAGGGCCCCGCCGGACGGGGCCCTCTGGCGTTTCGTGCCGAAGCCGCTCAGGCGGCGGCGCGCGCCCTGCGGTAGAGCACGGCGCCCGCGAGCAGCAGGCCCGCGCCCACCGGTGCGGCGATGCCGACCGGGAAGTCGGTACCGGTCTGCGCGAGCCGCTGGGTGCCCGGGGGCGGGGTACCGGTGTGTGGCTGCGGGACGTTGGGCTCGTCCGGCGTCTCGGGGACGACGGGCGGCTCCTCGGGCGCCGGCGGGACCTCACCGTTGACGCAGTCGTTGCCCTCGGTGGCATTGCCCAGTCCACCGACGGTGGCACTGTTCCCGCAGACGTTCAGGGAGAGGTCGACGGGCGCCTGGACCGTGTTGCCGGACAGGATCCCCGGCGAGCCTTCCGCGGTGCCGTCGGCCTCGGCGCCACCGCCGGCCGTGCCGTATCCGGCCGTGTCACCGCCGCCGCCCGTGCCGTTACCGCCGTGCGTGCCGCTGCCACTGCCGGAGCCGCTGTCGCCGTATCCGGTGCTGTCAGCACTGTCGCTGCCGCCACCGCTGTGACTGCTGCCGCCTCCATCGGAGACGTTGGCACAGCTGTTGCCCGAAGCCGGGTTGAGCAGCCCGACGACGTCGACCGTGTTCCCGCAGACGTTCACCGGGACATGGACCGGCGCCTCGACGGTGTTGCCGGACAGCACACCCGGGGACCCGGCAGTGCTGCCCTCGGCCTGTGAATCGGCGAACGCGGCGCCGCCCGTGACAGCGAGCACACCGCTCGCCGCCGCCACGGTGATCAGGCCTTTGCGCGTGACCTGTCTCATAGGTTGTTCCCTGCCTTTGAGCTACTGAAGTGCGCAACCGCTCCCTTGTGCGGGTGCGACCGGAAGCCAGGCGGCCCCGGAGCGCATGGCACGCACTCCGGGGCCGACAGGCTCAGACCCACGAGGGGTGAGGCACTACGTCTCAGACGTTGGTGCAGGTGTTGCCGAAGGCGGGGTTCAGCAGCCCGATCACCGAGATGGTGTTGCCGCACACGTTCACCGGAACGTGGACCGGGACCTGAACGACGTTGCCCGAGAGCACGCCGGGGGAATGCACGGCGGCGCCCTGGGCACCGGCGTCGGCAGCCGCGACACCCGCACCCGCGAGAACGATGCCACCCGTGGCAGCCGCAGCAGCGACGACCTTCTTGATCATTATTCCTCCTCGTTGGCAATGCAGTCCCAGCCGCGGACTGCACCACCTGTAACGAGGAGGGGCCAATCGGGCTACGAGCCCCGACGCGCTTTCACCCTTTCCGGGAGGCTCGCACGCGCGACCTAATCAAGCGGTCAACCGCCGTGAGCGAAGCTCAGGAACCGGCTCTGGACCGGGCAGAGAACCGGGCACAGAACCGGACTCAGAACCGGGCTCAGGCCCCGGTGCGCGGCGCGTTCAGGAAGCGTCGATGAACCGGTCGAGGACGCGCACACCGAACTTGAGCCCCTCGGTCGGCACCCGCTCGTCCACGCCGTGGAACATGCCCGCGAAGTCCAGCTCCGGCGGCAGCTGCAGCGGGGCGAAGCCGAAGCAGCGGATGCCGAGATCGTCGAAGGACTTCGCGTCGGTGCCGCCGGAGAGCATGTACGGCACGGCGCGCGCGATCGGGTCCTCGGCCTTCAGGGCCACCTGCATGGCGTCCACGAGCCTGCCGTCGAAGTCGGTCTCGAGCGCCTTGTCGCCGTGCACGTCCTCCCGCTTCACCCGCGGGCCGAGGATCCGGTCGAGGTCGGCGAGGAACTCCTCTTCGTACCCCGGCAGGAAGCGCCCGTCGACGTGTGCTGTCGCCTCGCCGGGGATGACGTTCACCTTGTAGCCGGCGCCGAGCATCGTCGGCGCGGCGGAATTCCTGAGCGTGGCGCCGACCATCTTGGCGATGCCGCCGAGCTTGGCGAGGGTGGCGTCCATGTCCTCGGGGTCCAGCTCGGTCCCGAGCGCGTCGGAGAGTTCGTCCAGGAACGAACGTACGGTCTTGGTGACGCGCACCGGCCACTCGTGGCGTCCGAGGCGTCCGACGGCCTCGCACAGCTCGGTGATCGCGTTGTCCTTGTTGGTCATCGAGCCGTGCCCCGCGGTGCCGTCCACGGTAAGCCGCATCCAGTGCATGCCCTTCTGGGCGGTCTCGACGAGGTAGAGCCGCAGGTTCTCATTGACGGTGAACGAGAAGCCGCCCACCTCGCCGACGGCCTCGGTCACGCCCTCGAAGAGGTCCGGGTGCTTGTCGACCAGATGCCGTGCGCCGTAGGTGCCGCCGGCCTCCTCGTCCGCGAGGAAGGCGAGCACGATGTCCCGCGGAGGCTTGCGACCGCTGCGCATCCGCTCGCGCACGACCGCGAGCGTCATCGCGTCCATGTCCTTCATGTCGACCGCGCCGCGGCCCCACACGCACCCGTCGGCGATCTCGCCGGAGAACGGGTGGTGGGTCCAGTCCTGCGCGTTGGCCGGTACGACATCGGTGTGACCGTGGATCAGGAGCGCCGGCTTGGAGGGGTCCTCGCCCTCGATCCGGGCGACCGTGGAGGCACGGCCCGGGTGGGACTCGAAGATCTGCGGTTCGAGCCCGACCTCGGCGAGCTTCTCCGCGACGTACTCGGCCGCCTTGCGCTCGCCCGGCCCGGAGTGGTCGCCGTAGTTGCTGGTGTCGATGCGGATCAGATCACGGCACAGGCCGACCACTTCGTCCTCACCGGCGATGTGCTGCTCCCTGCCCTGCCCGTTCGTAGCCGACTCGCTCACGCCGCGTTCCTCTCGCCGATGCTGCCGCTGGTCCCCGCCATCCTCCCGCGTACCCGGGGTCGTACCCAAGGGCGGGGGTGATCGAGCACCCTCGAATGTTTGCTATGGTTTTCCACGTCGCCGCGGGAAACCGCGGGTCACCGGTCCGGGTGGCGGAATGGCAGACGCGCTAGCTTGAGGTGCTAGTGCCCTTTATCGGGCGTGGGGGTTCAAGTCCCCCCTCGGACACAGAAGAAGCGGCCAGTGACTGATCCAGTCACTGGCCGCTTGCGTGTGTACGCGGGAACGGCGCTCCGCGTACACACAGCCGTATCCGCGTACACACAGCCGTATCCGCAGAGTGCGCGCTCCGCTTGCGCGGCAGGCGCCGCGCGCACGCTCAGGCCTGGATGACCTTCATGCCTCGCTCCTCCAGGATCCGCGCCTTCTCGGGCGCCCTGTCGTCCGTGACCACCGTGTCGATCGCCTGGGGCGGGCAGATGCGGGCGAAGGCCTGGATGCCGAGTTTCGTCGAGTCGGCGACCACGACCAGGCGGTCGGCCTGTTCGGCGAGGAGCGCGTTGATGCTGGCCTCGTGTTCGCTGCGGGCGCTGGCGCCGCGGTCGGGGTCGAGTGCGTCCACGCCGATGAAGGCGATGTCGAGGCGGATCTCCTTGAGGATCAGGCCCGCGAGCGGGCCCACGAGCTCGTAGGACTGGGGCATGGCCACGCCGCCGGTGGTGACGACCTTCAGATGGGTGCGTACGGCGAGTTCGTGGCCGATGTTCAGCGCGTTGGTGACCAGGGTGAGCGCGGGGCCCTCGGAGGGCTCGCGCTCCAGGAGGTCGGGGCGGGCCGCGAGGGCGCGGGCCACTTCGGTGGTCGTGGTACCGCCGTTGATGCCGACGACCATGCCGCGGGTGGCGAGCGCGGCGGCGGCACGGCCGATGCGTTCCTTCTCCACCGAGTCGCGGGCGTAGCGGTAGCGCAGCGGAAGGTCGTACGTGACGTCGTTGGGCATGGCGCCGCCGCGGGTGCGGATGAGGAGACCCTGCTCGGCGAGCTGGTCGAGGTCGCGGCGGATGGTGGCCGCGGAGACGTCAAGGTCCTTTGCGGCCGTCTCCACATCGAGCTGGCGCTGTTCGGCGAGCAGGCGCAGCAGTTCGCCGTGGCGCTCGTAGCGGTTCACCCGTGATCCCCCTTGCCAGGTCGGTCGGCGGCGCCGAGTTCGGCGGGCGCTCCCGCCTGCCCTTCGGGCCGGGGCGCATTCCGCTGGGGCAAGCATGATGCATCGGGGCGGGAAGATCACGGCCGGGTGCGCGGGAATCGGGGGCGGGTCGTACTCCGCATGTGGGAACGGGCCGCCGCCCGGGTGAGCGCGGCCCGCTCCAAGTCCGGTGGCCCGGAGCCCGGAAGGGCGGTGATCCGGAGCCCGCAGGCCGGTGGTCCGGAGCCCGGGAGGCCGGGGGTACCGGAGCCCGGGGGTCCGGCGGTCCAGCGCTCAGATCATCTCCGGCACCTCGCCCTCCGTCGTCGTCACGTCGATCACCGAGAACACCGCACCCTGCGGGTCCGTCACCGTCGCGAAACGACCGAAAGGCATGCTCATCGGGCCGAAGTGGACCTGTCCGCCCAGGCGCTTGACCGCGTCCACGGCCACATCGCAGTCCTCGACCACGAAGTACACGTTGATGTGCGGGGGGACGTCCGGCGGGAAGTCCTTCGTCATCTGCATCCGGCCGAGGAGCGGGTCCGCGCCGAGGTCCCACACCGCGAAGTCGATGGTGTCGTCTTTCATCTTCCGCGCGTTGTAGCCGAAGACCGCGGGGAAGAACGCGTCCGCCGCGGCGGCGTCGCGGGTGGTGACCTCTGCCCAGCAGAAGCCGCCGGGTTCGTTGACCTTCTCGAAGCCCTGGTGCTGGTCGGCCTGCCAGACGCAGAAGCCTACGCCGCCGGGGTCGCGGGCGACGAGCATCGAACCGAACGGGCCGACCTGCATGGGATCCACTACGACCGTGCCGCCGTTGGCCTTGATCTTCTCGGCGGTGGCCGCCAGATCCGGCGAGGCCAGATACAGGCTCCAGGCCGGCGGCCCGGCCTCCTCCATGCCCGGCATCTGCGGTACGACGGCGGCCACCGGCCTGCCGTCGACGAGCGCCTGCGTGTAGCCGCCGAATTCCTCGGCGCCCTCGTCGAAGGTCCAGCCGAGGATCTCGCCGTAGAAGGACTTGGCTGCTTCGAGGTCGGGGAACGTCGCATCGGCCCAGCACGGTGCGCCCAGCGGATATGCGGGCATGGTTCTGCCTCCTGCTCGGGGTCGGCTCGGTGGCCCGGGCGCGGCGGCCGTTACCGGATCCGCGCTCGGTGTCCGGATCCGCGCTCGGCGGGGATCCGCTTCTCCACGCTAGGCGCCCCTACGGAGGACGGCGCGGCGAGACGGTGGGCCACGCGGCGAACCGGTGCGCTGCCGGGCGAACCGGTGCGCTGCCCGTAAACGCCGGTGGCCCGGTCCCGGACGTTCGGCTGAACGTTCGGGACCGGGCCATCCACGCCGTGCGGGACCTCCGGGTCAGACGCCGGCGGGCTCCTGCTCGCGCGGCTCCTGTGCGGGCACCTTGGTGTCGCCGAGCTGCTTGTGCAGCTTCTCGCCCTCGACGTCCACGTTGGGCAGGATCCGGTTCAGCCACCCGGGCAGCCACCAGGCCTTGTGGCCGAGCAGCGCCAGGACCGCGGGCACGATCGCCATGCGGACCACGAAGGCGTCGAAGAGGACGGCGATCGCGAGGCCGAAGCCCATCATCTTGACCATGTCGTTGGTCTCCAGGATGAAGCCGGAGAACACGCTGATCATGATGATCGCGGCGGCGGAGACGACCCGGCCGCCCAGGGTGAAGCCGGTGGCGATGGCCTCGGCGGGCGAGGCCCCGTGCACGTACGCCTCGCGCATCCGGGTCACCAGGAACACCTCGTAGTCCATGGCGAGACCGAAGACCACACCGATCATGAAGATCGGCATCATCGACATGATCGGGCCCGGCTGCTCGACGCCGAAGAGGTCGGCGAGCCAGCCCCATTGGAAGACCGCGACCACCGCACCCAGTGCGGCGAGCACCGAGAGCAGGAAGCCGAGTGCGGCCTTCAGCGGGACGAGGACCGAGCGGAACACCAGCATCAGGAGGATGAACGCCAGGCCGACGATCAGCGCCAGATACGGCAGCAGCGCGTCGTTGAGGGTCTGCGAGAAGTCGATCGTCATCGCGGTCATACCGGTGACCAGGACGGTGGCGCCGGTCTCGCCCTTCAGGTCACCGGCGAGACCGCGCAGGTCGCGCACCAGCGTCTCGGTGGCCGGGTCGCTCGGGCCGGTCTTGGGCATGACCATCATGGTGGCGGTGTCGCCGGCCTTGTTGAACGTGGGCGGGGTGACCGCCGCGGCCTCGCCCTGCTCGGTGATCTTCTTGTTGACCGCGTCGGCGGCGGCCTGCGGGTCGTCGATGCCCTTGGCGTCGACGACGACACTCAGCGGGCCGTTGAATCCGGCGCCGAAGGAGTCCGAGAGGATGTCGTAGGCCTTGCGCTGTGTGGAGTCGGGCGCGGAGCTGCCCTCGTCCGGCAGGCCGAGTTCCATGCTGGAGACCGGCACGGCGACGATGCCGAGGCCGAGCACCGCGGTGACCAGGACGGCGACCGGGCGGCGCAGGACGAAGTGGGCCCAGCGGGTGCCGAGCTTCTGCTTGCCGGTGTTCTGCAGCCCGGCGCCGGCCTTCAGGGACTTGCGGTCCTTGCGGCTCAGCGCCTGCCTGCGGGCGAAGCCGAGCAGCGCCGGGGTGAGGGTGAGCGCGATCAGCACGGCGACGGCGACGGTGGCCGCGGCGGCCAGGCCCATCTTGGTGAGGATCGGGATGTTGACGACCGCGAGGCCCGAGAGGGCGACGATCACGGTGAGGCCGGCGAAGACCACGGCGGATCCCGCGGTGCCGACGGCACGGCCCGCGGCCTCGTCGAACTCGCGTCCCTCGGCGACCTCCGCGCGGAAGCGGGCGATGATGAACAGCGCGTAGTCGATGGCGACCGCGAGGCCGATCATCGTGGCGAGCGTGCCGGTGGTGGCGGAGAGGCCGAGCGTGGAAGCGAGAGCGGCGATCGCGGAGGTGCCGATGCCGACACCGATGATCGCGGAGATCAGCGGCATGCCCGCGGCGACCAGCGAGCCGAAGGTGAGCACGAGGACGACGAGCGCGACGCCCATGCCGATCAGCTCGGCGGTGCCGCCCATCTCGGGCTCTTCCATCACGGCGTCGCCGCCGGTCTCGATGGTGTAGCCGTCGGTGCGGGCCTCGTCCGTGGACTTGGTGAGCGCCTCACGGGCCTCGTCGGTCAGCTCCTGAGCGTTGACCTTGTAGGAGACGGAGGCGTACGCGGTCGAGCCGTCCTTGCTGACGGCATTGGCCTCGAAGGGGTTGGCGACCGCCTCGACCTGCGGGTTGTCGGCGAGGTCGGCGACCAGGTCGTCGACGTGTGCCTTTCCGGCGCCTTCGGTCAGCTTCCCGCCCTCGGGCGCCTTGATCACCACACGGGCGGTGGCGGCGTCGGAGGCCTGGCCCGGGAAGCGCTCCTCGAGGAGGTCGAAGGCCTTCTGCGACTCGGTGCCGGGCATGGAGAAGGAGTCTTCGGGCGCGGCCGGCGCGACCGATGCGGCGCCGCCGATGCCCACGAGTATGGCCACCCAGAGGAGGGCGACCAGACCACGGCGCCGGAACGCGCCGCGGCCGAGTCGATAAAGGAACGTAGCCACCTGAGACCAAGCTTCCGTCGATTACGGGCAGGAAGAAGACCGGGCAGACGGGAGACTGCACGAAGTTCTGTCCGGTGTACCCATCCATGGTCAAGGGCGGAATCCGTGATTCGGTCACCCCCTGGGGCTGGACCGGTGTACTGCGCTGGGTGTAGGGAACGATTGCGTTCCCTCCACCTGGCGTAGAGCGGGCAGCGATAGATGTACGCCACATGCGGCTTCCGGCGGACTCGTGGGCGCCGCGCGCGGGGCCCGGGGGACAATGGCGCCCATGTCACGACGCCCCAAGCGCCCAGCCCAGGCGGCCACCGGACGGCGCGCCGCATCGTCCGCCGTCACCCCGACCTCCCCCTGCCCGTGCGGGCGTGGCGTCCCCTACGGGGAGTGCTGCGGACGACTGCATTCCGGCACGGCCCGTGCATCGGCACCCGAGGAGCTGATGCGCTCCCGGTACGCGGCCTTCGTCGTACGCGACGAGGCATACCTGCTGCGGACCTGGCACCCGGACACACGGCCGCCGGGGATCGGATTCGATTCCGCGATGCGCTGGGAAGGCCTGGAGATCGAGGCCACCACCGAGGGTACGGCCTTCCACTCCACCGGAACGGTGACCTTCCAAGCCCGCTACACCGATGCCGGGGTGCCGGGTGCGCTGCACGAACGCAGCCGGTTCGTACGGCTCGATGGCGCGTGGGTGTACGTGGACGGGGACTTCCTCGGCTGAGGGGGCCGGCGTCTTGGACGTGCCGCGGGCTCTGCATGCGGGAGCGATCAGCTCCCGCACCCGTCCGATAGGTTGCCCGCCATGGCAGACCTCGGACCCGTCACCTGGCCGCCCGCCCCGATACGCACCGAACGGCTCGTGCTCAGGGAGGCCGAGGCAGGGGACCGCGCGGCGTTCATCGAGCTGTTCTCCACACCGGAGGTGAACACCTACCTCGGCGGTGCTCGCCCTGTCGAGGAGCTCGAACGGGCGGTGCCCGAGGTGCCGGGGCGGCGGCCCGGAATCTTCGTGGTCACCCTCGACGGAGCAATGATCGGGAGCCTCACCATCGACCGGCGCGATGTCGGGCGGCCCGGCCACACCGACCCCGGCGTCCAGGAGGTCGAACTCGGCTATATGTTCCTGCCGCGGGCGTGGGGGCGCGGATACGCCGCGGAAGCCTGCGCGGCGGCTCTCGGCTGGTGTGCGGAGAAGCTGCCTGACGAGCCCGTGGTGCTCTGCACCCAGACCGCCAACGAGCGCTCGATGCGCCTTGCGCTGAAGCTCGGCTTCACCGAGGTGGAGCGGTTCGAGGAGTTCGGCGCCGAGCAGTGGTTCGGCGTACGTCGCTGATCCACTGCTCCCCCACCGAACCGGGCTTCACCTGTCGCGCCACAGCGGATGCTCCCGCTCCGCCCAGGCACGGTCCACCGAGCCCGTTCTGAGGCCGCGGCGGGCTTCGGGGTCGGCGAGGGCCTTGGCGATGTGTCCGGCCAGGACGATCGAGACGGCCAGGGCCAGCCAGTCGTGGACGAAGGTCGCGCCCGTGCGCCAGGTCAGCGGCGCGAGGCCGGTGAACCACATGAGCAGGCCCGTACCGAGCATCACCAGGCTCGCTCCGGCGATCCACGCCGCGTAGGACTTCTGGCCGGCGTTGAACTTCCCGGCAGGGCGCGGGCCCTTCTCGCGGCGCAGTGCCGCGCGCCACCACTGCCTATCGTGCGGGCCGAAGCGGTTGAGGCGGCGCAGGTCGGCGCGGAAGGCGCGGGAGAGCAGGCCCAGGAGGAAGGGCGCGGGCAGCAGCAGGCCCGACCACTCGTGGACCGTGACCACCAGGTGACGGCGGCCGACCAGTTGGGCCAGGGACGGCAGATACAGACAGGCCGCCGAGAACAGGCACACCGCCATGAGGGTCGCCGTGCCGCGGTGGATCCAGCGTTCGGCGCGGGTGAAACGGCGTACCCGGGCCGACGGTTCAGCCGGGGGCTGTTCAACGGGCGGTTGTTCAGCGGGCGATTGTTCAGCGGGCGGTTGTTCAGGCGGTGGGGTCGTCTTCGCGGCCGTTGGACCGGCCGACCCAGGCGTCGATGTCATAGCCTCGCTCCTCCCAGTAGCCGGGGACGACCTTGTCGGTGACGGTGATCCGGGAGAGCCACTTGGCCGATTTGTAGAAGTACATGGGGGCGACGTAGAGGCGGACCGGGCCGCCGTGTGCGTGCGGAAGGTCCTTGTCCCGCATGCGGTGGGCGACCAGGACGTCCTTGCGGCGGGCCTGCCGCAGCGTCAGGCTCTCGCTGTACGCGCCGTCGAAGCACTCGAAGCGCACGGCGCGCGCTTCGGGACGCACGCCTGCTGCGTCGAGAAGCGTGGACAGCTGCACGCCCTGGAAAGGCGTGTCGAGCACCCGCCAGCCGGTGACGCACTGGACGTCGCGGACGATCCGGGTCTGCGGGAGCGCGCGCAGTTCGTCGAGGGTGTACGTGGCCTTGTTCTCGACGAGCCCGTCGACGGTGAGGCGGTAGGTCTCCGCGTCCTTGTGCGGTACGGAGGCCACCACGGAGTAGTAGCGGAAGCCGCCGCCCGCGGGCAGCACGTCGGTCAGGCCCGTGGGGTCCTTGGCGGCCACGGCCTCGACGGCCCGCTGCAGCACGGGAGCGGCCGCGATTCCGGCGGCGCCGAGCCCGAGCATGCCGAGCAGGACCCGCCGCCCGACCGGGCTCCCCCGGCCGTCCGCGGCGTCGGGGATGTCCGGGGCGTCGCGGTCCTCGGGACTGCCCCGGCCGTCCGCCGTCTCGTCGTGGGGCGTCAGTGAGTTCACAGCACGATTCGAGCACGTCACGGACGCGCGGTGAAGGGGCGACGGCCCCACGTCAGGCTTTCGTCACCTCTTGCCCGGCGTGATCCCGGATCCCGGATCGCGCCTAGGGTGATCCCCATGACGGACCCGACGGATCTCGCCCCCTTCGAACTCGCCTTCCCCGGCCCGCTGCGCGACCAACTGGTCGCCGCCGTGCTCGATGGTGCGAAGACCTCCACCACGGGGCTCTTCGACCCGGCGGAGGAGCTGCCGGCCGTCGGACAGCGCGCCGCACTGATCGACTCCGACCTGCGCGTGGTCGCCGTCGTCGAGACCACCGGGATACGGGTCCTGCCGATCGCCGAGGTGGACCTGCGGCACGCGATCGACGAGGGCGAGGGCCATACGACGCTGGCCGCATGGCGCGCCGCGCACGAGGAGTTCTGGCACAGCCCCGAGGTGCGCGCCGAGCTGGGGGATCCGGACTTCCACGTCACGGACGAGACCCTGGTGGTGGCGGAACGGTTCCGGGTGGTCGAACGGATCGACCACCCCTACCCGTACCGGGGAACCGAGAACGGCTAGCCGACGGCTTTCGCCGCCGCGCGTCCCGCGGCCCGTCCGGAGAAGATGCAGCCGCCGAGGAACGTGCCCTCCAGGGCCCGGTACCCGTGCACGCCTCCGCCGCCGAACCCGGCCGCCTCACCCGCCGCGTACACACCGGGCAGGGGGCATCCCCTGCTCGAAGAGGCAGAAGAAGCCTCGCCGTCGGCCGTGAGGACCCGGGAGGAGAGGTCGGTCTCCAGGCCACCGAGTGATTTGCGGGTGAGGATGTTGAGGCGGACGGCGACCAGCGGGCCCGCCTTCGGGTCGAGGATCCGGTGCGGGGCGGCGGTGCGGATCAGCTTGTCGCCGAGGAACTTGCGCGAGCCGCGCATCGCGGTGATCTGCAGGTCCTTGGTGAACGGGTTGGCGATCTCGCGGTCGCGCGCGGTGATCTCGCGCCGCAGCTCCGCCTCGTCGATCAGGGCTTCCTTGGTGAGCGCGTTCATCCCGCGCACCAGCGAGGGCAGATCGTGCTCGACGACGAAGTCGACGCCGTGGTCCATGAACGCCTGGACGGGCGCGGGCACATCCGCACGCGCCCGGTCGATGACACCGCGTACCGACTTGCCGGTCAGATCGGGGTTCTGCTCGGAGCCGGAGAGGGTGAACTCCTTGCCGATGATGCGCTGGTTGAGCACGAACCAGGTGTAGTCGTGGCCGCTGTGCATGATGTGTTCGAGGGTGCCGAGCGTGTCGAAGCCGGGGAAGAGCGGCACCGGCAGGCGCTTTCCGCGGGCGTCGAGCCAGAGCGAGGACGGTCCGGGCAGGATGCGGATGCCGTGCCGCCGCCAGATGGGGTTCCAGTTCTCGATGCCCTCGGTGTAGTGCCACATGCGGTCGCCGTTGATCAGACGGCCGCCCGCCTGCTCCGTGATGCCCAACATCAGCCCGTCGACGTGGGCGGGGACGCCGGAGAGCAGCTTCTCGGGAGCCTTGCCGAGGCGGGTGGGCCAGGCCTTGCGCACCAGGTCGTGATTGCCGCCGATGCCGCCCGAAGTGACGATCACCGCCTGGGCCCTGAGTTCGAAGGTGCCGGTGGCCGTGCGGCTCGATTCCTGGCCGCGCTCGATCGAGGAGGCTTCGAGGATCTCGCCACTGACGGTGTCGACCGCGCCCGCGCTGCGGGACAGGCCGGTGACCCGGTGGCGGAATCTCAGCTCGACCAGGCCGCGCGCCACGCCCTCGCGCACCCGCCGCTCGAAGGGGGCCACGAGGCCTGGTCCGGTGCCCCAGGTGATGTGGAAACGAGGTACGGAGTTGCCGTGGCCGGTGGCGTCGTAGCCGCCGCGCTCGGCCCAGCCGACCACCGGGAAGAAGCGGACGCCCTGCCCGTGCAGCCAGGAGCGCTTCTCACCGGCCGCGAAGTCCACGTAGGCCTCGGCCCATTTGCGCGGCCAGTGGTCCTCCTCGCGGTCGAAGCCCGCCGTGCCCATCCAGTCCTGCAGGGCCAGATCGTGGTGGTCCTTGATGCGCAGCCGGCGTTGCTCGGGCGAGTCGACGAAGAAGAGGCCGCCGAAGGACCAGTGCGCCTGGCCGCCGATCGACTGCTCGGGCTCCTGGTCGAGGAGGATCACCTTGCGGCCGGCGTCGACGAGTTCCGCGGTGGCCACCAGGCCTGCCAGGCCCGCTCCGATCACGATCACATCTGCGTCGTACGCCATCGTCGCCGTCCGTTTCTGTCAGGTCCGGCTCTGTCAGGCTCCGGTTCGAATCCGGGGCAGCCGGTTCACATAACTACTGGTCGGTCAGATCCTCGGCTCACGACGACCGCCCGTCAACCGTGTGGCAAACCTCACAGGGAAAGGCGATCAAGTGATGAATCCCGCTACGGTCACCCAAGTCACCACGCACGACCCGCTCCCCCGAGGTCCCTTCCGTGAGTCTGACCATCCTGCTCCTCTCGCTCGGCGCCGCCTGCTGCCTGGGCTTCGGCTTCGTACTGCAGCAGACAGCCGCCCGGCGCGCCCCGCTCGGCGACTTCCTCTCGCCCAGGCTGCTGCTCGATCTCGTACGCATGCCGCGCTGGCTGGCCGGGATCGCGCTGATGTCGGGCGGTACCGCGCTCGGTGCCTTCGCCCTCGCCCAGGGCGAGATGTCCCTGGTCGAACCGCTGCTCGCCACCCATCTGCTGTTCGCGATGGCCTTGGTGCGCCGCCTCACCGGGCACCGGCTCGGACGCCAGGGCTGGGGCGGCCTGCTGCTGCTCGCGGGCGGCGTGAGCGCCTTCCTGGTCGCCGGGCACCCCGAGGGCTCGGACGCGGCCGCGGGGCCGCTGCCGCTCTGGCTGGTGGCCGGCACGGTACTCGGTGCGGCGGCCGTCCTGACCGCGTTCGCGCGCCGCTTCCGCCTCGGCGTCGGCCCGGCGCTGCTCGGCGCGGCGGGCGGCCTCCTGTACGGACTGCAGGACGCGCTCACCCGCGTCAGCGGCCAGCTGGTCTCGGGCGAGGCGGGCCTGCTCGGGCTGCTCACCTCCTGGCAGCCGTACGGGGTTCTCGTGCTCGGCCTGGCCGGGCTGCTGCTCGTGCAGAGCGCCTTCGAGATGGCGCCGCTGCGCAGCTCGCTGCCGGCCCTGACCGCGGCCCAGCCGCTGGCCGGGATCTTCTGCGGGGTCGGGTTCCTCGGCGACCGGCTGCGGACGGACGCCGGGGCGCTGACCTTTCAGGCGCTGGGGCTGCTCGCGATCGTGACGGGGATCGTGCTGCTGTGCCGCCATCCGTCGATGCCCGCCGGCACCGTGACCCGCGAGCCGGGGCTCGCCCGGGCAGTGGCCTGAGCCTGGGGGCTGTGCGGTTGAGCCTGGGGGGCTGTGCGGTTGAGCCTGGAGGCTGTGCGGTTGGATGTCCCGTATGAGCGGCGACAGGACGACTGCGGGCAAGGGCGACGGGGCCGGACAGGCCGACGAGATCATCGACATCGTGGACGCCGAGGACCGCGTCATCGGCCGCTCCCCGCGCACCGAGGCGACCCGCGCCCGGCTGCGGCACCGCTGCGTCTTCGTCCAGGCGCGGGACGCCGAAGGGCGGATCTTCGTGCACCGCAGGACGCCGACGAAGGCCGTCTTCCCCTCCTTCTACGACACGTTCGTCGGCGGGGTCGTCGGTGCGGGCGAGTCCTACGACGAGGCGGCGCTGCGCGAGGCCGAGGAGGAGCTGGGCGTCTCGGGCCTGCCGCAGCCGACTCCGCTGTTCAAGTTCCTGTACGAGGGGGACGGCTGGAGCTGGTGGTCCACCGTGTACGAGGTGCGCTGCGACCTCCCCGTCTCCCCGCAGGAGTCCGAGATCGACTGGCACGGTTTCGTCACCGAGGAGGAGCTGGAGCCGCTGCTCGGCACCTGGGAGTGGACGCCGGACGGCGTCGACGCCTACCGGCGCCTGCAGGACTTCCGGGCACAGGGCACCACACCGGAGAGGTGAGGAGCCTCCCGGCACCGGCACTGGCACCGACGTCGGCACCGGCACTGGCGCACCGCACCGCACCGCACCGCACCGCACCGCACCGGCTGAAGGACCTCCCGGAACCGGCATCCCATGCCGGTGATCCTCCGGGGATAGGGTGCGGGACGTGAACGGGCTCCTGTCAGCAGTGCGGCTGTGGTTCGCGCCCGCCCGGGTACGGGACGAGGGCGAGACCCCCGACTACCGCTTCTCACTCGCCAACGAACGGACCTTCCTCGCCTGGGTACGGACCGCCCTCGCGCTGATCGGGGGCGGTTTCGCGGTCGACCAGTTCCTGCCGGACCTGCGCTGGGCCTGGCGGATCGGGCTCGCGCTGAGCCTGCTCACGGTGGGCGCGCTGTGCTCGCTGCGGGCGGTGAACCACTGGGTGCGCTGCGAGCTGGCGATGCGCCGCGGCGAGGATCTGCCGGTGACCCGCTTCCCGGCCCTGCTGAGTCTCGCGGTCGGCGCGGTCGCGCTGATCATGGTCGTGGTGGTGCTGTTCGGCTGGGACGAGCAGTGAGCTCCGGCCGGCCGCCGGCTGCCGCCGAGGCGCGCGATCCCGGGCTGCAGCCCGAACGCACCCGCCTGGCCTGGCGGCGTACGACCCTGTCCTGCACGGTGGCCGCGGCGCTCGCCGCCAGGCAGACCCTGCGCGGCGGCCCTTCGGCGCCGGGCCTGCTCGCGCTGGCGGCCACGCTGTGCGTGTGGCTGGCGTTCGTCACCCTGGCGCACCGGCGGATGCACGCCCTGAGCGTGCCGCGCCCCGCGGTGCTCTCCGTGCGGGCGGCGTGGGGTGCGGTGGGGTGCACGCTGGCCCTGACGGTGTGCGCGGTGACGATCGTCCACTGACCGAAGCGGCATATTCCTCCCGTACGGCCACGGAATCCTCCCGTACGGCCACGGAATCCTCCCGTACGACCACGGGAATCTCCCGTACGACCACGGGAATCTCCCGTACGGTCATGCGAATCTCCCGTACGGTCACGAGAATCAGATCACGTGACGCTCCCGCACTGGACTACATACCGACTGGTCGGCATCATACTCTCAAGTCCACCACGAGGAGAGCGACGTATGAGCTCAGATCAGCTGCCGGGTCTCGATCTGGACCGGCTGCGCGACCGGCTCGACCGAGAGATCCCCGGTCTCGTCCAGGGCCCGCTGCGAGGGCGGCACATCGAGGGCGGCCGGTCGAACCTCACGTACGACGTCACCGACGGCTCCTCGCACTGGGTGGTACGACGCCCGCCGCTCGGTCACGTACTGGCCACCGCGCATGACATGAAGCGTGAGCACCGGGTGATCGAGGCCCTGTACCCGACGGACGTGCCGGTGCCCCGGCCGCTGCTCCTGTGCGAGGACGAGGAGGTCATCGGCGCGCCGTTCTACGTGATGGAGTTCGTGGACGGCACCCCGTACCGCACCGCCCAGGAACTGGCGCCGATCGGTCCCGAGCGGACCCGTGCGGCGCTGTTCTCGCTGGTGGACACGCTCGTCGAGCTGCACGCGGTGGACCCGGGGGCGGTCGGCCTCGGGGACTTCGGGCGGCCGGAGGGCTTCCTCGACCGGCAGCTGCGACGCTGGGGCAAGCAGCTCGACGCCTCCCGCAACCGCGATCTCGCCGGCATCGACGAACTGCACGCCGCGCTCGGCCGCGCCATGCCCGTCTCGCCAGCGCCGACCGTGGTGCACGGCGACTACCGTCTCGACAACGTGCTGATCGGCGAGGGCGACCGGATCAAGGCCATCCTGGACTGGGAGATGTCCACGCTCGGCGATCCGCTCACCGACCTCGGGCTGCTCATCATGTACAGCGAGCCGCTCGCTCTCGACAACTCCCCCATCAGCACCACCGCGTCGGCGGCCGGCCACCCCTCGCCGCAGGAACTGATCGAGCGCTACGCCGAGCGCTCGGGCCGCGATGTCTCGGCCGTCCGCTGGTACACGGCCTTCGCCTGGTTCAAGCTCGCCGTGATCCTCGAGGGCATCCACTACCGCTACACCCTCGGCCAGACCGTCGGCGCCGGCTTCGACCGGATCGGCGAACTCGTCCCCGTCTTCATCGAGCACGGCCTGACCACCCTTCAGGAAGGCTGATTCCGTATGGACTTCGCATTCGACGCCCGCACCGAGGAACTGCGCGCCAGGCTGCTCGCCTTCATGGACGAGCATGTGTACCCGGCGCAGGCTGTGATGCACGAACAGGCCGCACACCTCGAATCGCCGTGGCTGGTGCCGCCGGTCGTCGAGGAGGTCAAGGCCGAGGCGAAAAGGCAGGGCCTGTGGAACCTCTTCCTGCCGGATTCCGAGTACGGGGCGGGGCTGACCAATCTGCAGTACGCGCCGCTCGCCGAGATCACCGGCCGCGCCCCGCATCTGGCACCCACCGCGCTGAACTGCGCGGCCCCCGACACCGGCAACATGGAGGTGCTGCACCAGTTCGGCAGCGAGCAGCAGAAGAAGCAGTGGCTTCAGCCGCTGCTCGCCGGTGAGATCCGTTCGGCCTTCGCGATGACCGAGCCCGAGGTGGCCTCCTCGGACGCGACGAACATCGAGACGCGCATCGAGCGCGAGGGCGACGAGTACGTCATCAACGGCCGCAAGTGGTACATCTCCGGGGCGATGAACCCGGACTGCCGGATCTTCATCGTGATGGGCAAGACCGACCCGGACGGCGAGGACATCCGCCGCCAGCAGTCCATGATCCTCGTCCCGCGCGACACCCCGGGCCTGGAGGTCCGCCGCGCCATGCGGGTGTTCGGCTACGAGGACCACTGGCACGGCGGGCACGCCGAGGTGATCTTCGACAACGTACGTGTACCGGCGGGCAACCTGATCGGCGAGGAGGGCGGCGGCTTCGCCATCGCCCAGGCGCGGCTCGGCCCGGGCCGTATCCACCACTGCATGCGCCTCATCGGCATGGCGGAGGCCGCGATCGAGCTGATGTGCAGGCGTGCGGTGTCGCGTACGGCCTTCGGCAGGCCGCTCGCCCAGCAGGGTGTGATCCACGAGTGGATCGCCGATGCCCGCGTGGCCGTCGAGCAGCTGCGGCTGCTGGTCCTGAAGACCGCGTGGCTGATGGACACGGTCGGCAACAAGGGCGCGCACACCGAGATCCAGTCCATCAAGATCGCGACGCCTCGTACGGTCGTCGGGATTATCGACAAGGCGATTCAGCTGCACGGCGCGGGCGGGGTCAGCCAGGACTTCCCGCTCGCCGAGCTGTACGCCGGGGCCCGGACGCTGATGATCGCGGACGGGCCGGACGAGGTGCACCAGCGCTCGCTGGCGCGTCGGGAGCTGAAGAAGTACCTCTGAGTGCGGGCCGGGGCGGGTCCGCCGGACCCACCCCGGCCGTCACGGTCGCAGCGCCCGGCCGTCAGGGCCTCATCGCCGAGCCGTCAGGGCTGCAGCGACGGGCCGTCAGGGCCGCAGCGCCCGCAGCAGTAGATCGGCCAGGTGGTCGGCCACCTGCTGCTGTGTCAGCGGCCCGTCCGGCCGGTACCAGGTCGACAGATGGTGCACGGAGCCGAAGTGGTAGTCGACCACCAGGTCCGCGGGCGTGGCCGAGGAGAACACCCCGGTCTTCTGCCCTTCCTCGATGAGGGCGCGGAAACGCTCGTGGTAGCGGCGGCGCTCGGCCCGCACCTGCTTGTTCTTCTCCGGGCTCAGGTGGTGCATGGAGCGGAAGAAGATCTGCGCGTCGTCGAGGTTCTCGATCGTAGTGACCACGACATCGGCCGCTGCGGCCCGCACGCGCTGCTCGACCGGCTCCTCGGCCTCGGCGAAGGCGTCGAGCCGCTCCTGCTGGAGCCGGAGGACCCGGGCGTAGATCTCGTGCAGCAGATCGTCCTTGGAGCCGAAGTAGTGGTACAGCGCGCCCTTGGTGACGCCCGCCGCCTCCACGATCTCCTGCACCGAGGTGCGGTCGTAGCCCTGCTCCGCGAAGAGCCGGGTGGCGGCGGCGAGCAGCCGCTGCGGGACGGGTGTGCCGCTCTGCTCCGTCGCGCGTTGCCCTGTCGTCCTCGGCACTGTCGCCACCTGCCTTCCGCTCCTTCTCCTTCGGTCACCGCGCACGTTCGCGCAGTTCCCTCCGGAGGATCTTGCCACTGGTCGTCTTCGGCAGCTCCGGCAGGATCTGCACCGCGCGAGGGTACTTGTACGCGGCGAGTCGCTCCTCGCAGTACGCGACGAGCTCGCCCGGGTCGGCCCCGGCGCCGGGCCGCAGGCTGACGTAGGCCTTGACGCTCTCGCCCCGGTAGCTGTCGGGGACGCCGACGACGGCGGCCTCGCGGACGGCGGGGTGGGTGTAGAGGACGTCCTCGACCTCGCGCGGCCAGACCTTGAACCCCGAGGCGTTGATCATGTCCTTCTTGCGGTCCACGACATACAGCCAGCCGTCGCTGTCCATGAAACCGATGTCGCCGGTGCGCAGCTCCCCGTCGGGGAAGGATTCGGCGGTCGCCTCGGGCCGCTCCCAGTAACCCGGCACGACCTGCGGCCCGGAGACCAGGATCTCGCCCTGCTCGCCGAACGGCACCTCCCGCCCAGCCTCGTCGACGATCCGCACGACGGTGTCCGGGCCCGGCACACCGACGGACAGGGTGCCGGAGGCGGGGTCGACGGGGGCCTCGTGCTGCGGGGGCACGGAGGCGCACGGGGCGGTGCACTCCGTGAGGCCGTAGCCGTTTCGTATGTACGGCCCGAAGCCGGCCCGGAACTTCTCGACGAGCGCGGGCGGCACGGGCGCGCCGCCCGAGGAGATCACCTGGAAGGACGCGAAGTGCTCGCGGGTGGCTTCCGGATGGGCCGCGAGGGCCATGAACGCGGTGGACGGGCCTACCGTGTAGGCGGGCCGGTGCTCGGTGAAGGCGTCGAGGACGACACCCGGGTGGAAGCGGTAGGCGAGCACGAGCGTGCCCGCGTTGGCGGCGCAGGCCGCGAGCTGGCAGACCATGCCGGTGATGTGGAACAGCGGGGCGAGCGCGAAGTAGGCCGAGCCCTCGGCCAGCGGGTGGCCCGCGCGCTGCCGCTCGGCGTTGTAGGTGATGTTGCCGTGCAGGTTCATTGCGCCCTTGGGCTGCCCGCTCGTGCCGGAGGTGTAGCTGATCAGGGCCACGTCGGCGGCGGTGCGCTGCGGCACGTCGGGGGCCTTCGTACCGCGCCGGGCGACGGTGATCAGGTCCTCGGCGTCCTCGGCCGGCTCGGCCCGCTCGAAGTCGAGGACCCGTCGGTCGCCGCGCGTCTGCAGATCGAGTTCGCAGGCGGTAAGCACGACCCGTACCGCCGAGCCCCGGGCCGCCTCGCGCAGATACCCGGCCCAGGCCCGGTCCGCGCAGATGAGTCCGGCGACCCCGGCATCGTGGAGGACGTGACGCACCTCCCCCGATTTGTACATGGGGTTGACGGGCACCACGGTCGCGCCGGCCTTCCAGGCGCCGAGCAGGGCGAGCACGAAGTGTGGGGAGTTCTGCAGCATCAGTGCGACCCGGTCGCCCTCGGCTATGCCGCGCGCGGCGAGATGACCGGCCACCGCATCGGAGAGCGCCTCCACCTCTGCATAGCTCAGGCGGCCGTCGAAATACGCGAGTGCCGTACGGTCCGGGGCCTTTGCCGCGGCGGCCCGGAAGCTGTGCACGACAGACGGCGGCGGGGACACGGGGGCGCGCTGGGCCTCGCTCAGGCGCGCGAGCCACGGCTTCTCGGCGTACGTCACTTGGTGTGTGCCTCCCACTTCTGCTGCAGATGGTTCATGCCTGCGAGCCAGCGGTCGGGCTCGGCGGCCCGCACACGGTAGTACTCGGCGACCTCCGGGTGCGGAAGGATCAGGAAGCGGTCCTCCTCGATGCCCGCGACGAGCGCGTCCGCAACGTCCTCCGGCTCGATCGCAGTCGGCGCGAGCACGACCTCACCGGCGGAACCGGCCGCCGTGAGCATGTCGGTGCGCACACCCTGCGGGCAGATCGCATGCACCTTCAGGCCGCGGTGGCGGTACGTGAGGGAGAGCCACTCCGCGAAAGCGTACGCGCCGTGCTTGGTGACGCTGTACGGGGCGGCGCCGACCATCGTGAGCAGCCCGGCGGCGGAGACGGTGGAGACGAAGCGGCCCGCGCCGCGCTCCAGCCAGTGCGGGAGCAGGGCGTGCGCCGCCCGGACGTGCGCCATGACGTTGACATCCCAGGCGCGCGCCCAGACCTGCTCCTCGGCGGCCTCGGTGCCGCCGCTCGCGAGGCCGGCGTTGGCGCAGTAGACGTCGACGGTGCCGCCGAGGGCCTCGCGCGCCTCCTCGACGATCGCCGAGGCGTCACCGGCGACCGCGATCCCCCCGATCTCCTCGGCGACGGCCTTCGCCTTCGCCTCGTCGATGTCGTTGACGACGACCCGGGCCCCTTCTCCCGCGAACCGCCGCGCGAGAGCGGCCCCGATGCCGCTGCCGGCTCCGGTGACGATGGCGTTCTGCTGCGCGAAGGTCATACGGGTCTCCGTCCCGGGTACGTGTGCCTACGCGGCAGACTAACCGGTCGGTATGTCACTGGGGAAGACATGTGCTCAGCCCGGTCGGCGTTTGCGGCCAAGCCCGGTCCAGCACCCCAGTCCGGCCGGCGTTCGCGGCCGAGCGCGTTCAGCGCGATACGGGGGGGCCGGGGCAGAGCCCCCGGTTTCGGGGAGGGGCGGGGTGGGGAAGGAAGCCCGCCGCAGGCGCACCTCACCTCAGCCACCGCGGACGCAAGGAGAGCCCATGCCGCACCCCTCCAGACGGACGCTGCTCACCGCAGCCACGACCGCAACCGCAGCCACCGCCCTGACCGCCACCGCGGCCTCGGCCGCGACCACCGCCGCCCGCGCCACCGCGGCCCCACACCCGCCCCGCCCGGGCGGCCCCTTCCGCACCGGATTCGAGCGCCTCCAGGCCGACGGATACGCCGTCCTCGACGGCGAACGCGCCGGCATCGTCACCAACCCCACCGGCATCACCCGCACCGCCACCCACATCGTCGACGTGATGCACGCCGACGAACGCGTCGACCTCGTCGCCGTCTTCGGCCCCGAGCACGGCTTCCGCGGCACCGCCCAGGCAGGCGGCTCGGAGGGCTTCTACCAGGACCCGGCCACCGGCCTGCCCGTGTACGACACGTACCTGAAGAGCGGCCAGGAGCTCGCCGACATCTTCACGGCCGCCGCCGTGGACACGGTCGTCTTCGACATCCAGGACGCCGGCGCCCGCTTCTACACGTACATCTGGACGCTCTACGACTGCATGGTCGCCGCCCGGCTCGCCGGCAAGCGCTTCGTCGTGCTCGACCGCCCGAACCCCGTCACCGGCCGGTCCGCCGAAGGCCCCGTACTGCACAAGGAGTTCGCGACGTTCGTCGGCCGCGAGCCGATCGCGCAGGCGCACGGCATGACCGTCGCCGAGCTGGCAAGGCTGTACAACGGCGAGTTCCTCAGCTCCCCCGTTCCGCTGGAGACCGTCCTGATGTCCGGCTGGCGTCGGGACGAGTTCTACGACCAGTCCGGCCTGCCCTGGGTGCCGCCGAGCCCCAACATGCCCACGCCCGAGACCGCCCTGGTCTACCCCGGCACCTGCATGTTCGAGGGCACGAACCTCTCCGAGGGCCGCGGGACGACCCGACCCTTCGAGCTGCTCGGCGCCGAGGGGATCGACCGCCGGTGGGCGGAGGCGGCCAATGAACTCGGCCTGGACGGTGTGCACTTCCGTGAGGCGTACTACAAGCCGACGTTCTCCAAGTTCCAGGGCAGGACCGTCGGCGGGGTGCAGCTGCACGTCCACGACCGTGCGGCCTTCGACGCGATCCGCACCGGCATCGGCCTGCTGATCACGGCCAAACAGACCTGGAGCGGCTTCGCCTGGCGGCCCGACCACTGGATCGACAAGCTCACCGGTTCCACCCGGGTGCGCACGATGATCGACGCCGGGGCCGGTCTCGACGAGGTGGTCGGCGGCTGGCGATCGGACCTGTCCGAATTCCGTGACGTACGGCGGAAGTACCTGGCGTACCGCTGACCCCCGGGACGGTGGCGGGCCGGTCAGGGCCAAAAACACGGCTTCGGTCGGGACCGCGGCCCACCCCCACCGGAACGCCCTTCGGAACCGCATCGAAACGCAATGGAGCCGAATCGCGCCCCGCTGCGTCCAAACTCCGACGTCCGAGTACCACCGACGGAGGTGCGTGGCGATGGCGGGATTCCGTAGCCTCGCGAGACAGGTGCGTGAACCGCACAACGACCTGGCGCTGCGCCGCTATTCGCTGCGCAAATGCCTCGAGAGGTTCGCCCCGTACGGGCACCGTGCCACATGGGACCATCTGTGCACACGGGCGGGTTTGGGCCCCGAGGACCGCTCCCCCGACCCGGCCCGGCTGGTCGCCGCGCTCGACGAACTCGAGGAGGCGCGGTCCGTGTGGCTCGCCTACGAGGCCGAGTTCGCCACCCGCCGCAGGCGCGAGAAGCACGACGGGCTGCGCCGCCCCGGTGTGATCGACGACTGGCACCGGCTGACCTGGGGTGGCCATGGCATCGCCTGGTGCGAGAACCCGGCCGTCCACCCCGTCGCACCGCTCGGGGCCGTGCTGCGACGCCTGATATCCGCGCTGGAACGGGAACCCGGCGAGGTCTGCCCCGTCTGCGCCTCGGCGGACATCGCCTGGGAGCAGGCCCTCACCCACGAACCCTTCACCGGCCCGCTCTGCCTGCGCTGCGGCATCGTCGTACCGCGCCCGGTGCTGAGCGCGCGGGCGCTGCAGCGGATACGGGCACGGGGAGCCCGCCCGCTGCTGTCGGCGGCGTCCGCCTGGGGTCCGCCCGGCGGATCATGCCGCTGACGCGCAGGCGCGCGACGCGACGTGATGGCGTGGTGGCGTGGTGGCGGAACTGTCAGTGGCGGCTGGCACCATCGAGGGCATGGTGTGGCTCCAGGTCTGTCTCAACGGCTCGCGCGGCACCGCCGACGGCGCGGCCGTGCCCATGTCCCCCGAGGACATGGGCCGGTCGGCGGCGCGCGCGGTCGCCGCGGGAGCGCGCGATGTGCATGTGCATCCCAAGTCCCCGTGCGGCCAGGACACCTTGTCCCCGCGGGCGGTCGCGGCGACGCTGGAGGCCATACGTTCGGTGGTGAGCGTTCCCGTCGGGGTGACCACGGGCACCTGGGCCGAGCCGGACCCGGAGCGCCGGATCGAGCGGATCCGCTCATGGACGGTCCTGCCCGACCACGCCTCGGTCAACTGGCATGAGCCGGGGGCGGAGGAGGTGGCCGCGGCGCTCCTCGACCGGGGCGTGGGTGTTGAGGCGGGCCTGTGGTCGGGAACCGAGGGACCCGCGCGCTTCCGCAACTCTCCCCTGTCCGCACGGGTCCTGCGGGTCCTCGCCGAGGTCACGGACCCCTCAGCCGACACCGCGGCGGCATCGGCCACCGCCCTCCTCACCGAAATCGGCACATCCCACGGCCGTCCCGTCCTCCTCCACGGCGAGGAGGACGGCACCTGGCCGGTACTGCGCCTCGCCCTGGAGCGCGGCCTGCTCATACGCATCGGCCTGGAGGACACGCTGCTCCTGCCGAACGGACGCCGGGCGACGGACAACGCGGAGCTGGTGGCTCAGGTCTTCGACCGCACCTCGTAGCACTCCCCACCGCTCAACTTCGGCCATCCCGAGCAGCTCCGCCTTGAGCAGAGGCTCCACCGGAGCAGCAGCTCTGCCTTGAGCAGCAGCTCCGCCTTGAGCAGCAGCTCCGCATCCGCTCCCGCGGCGCGCGTCCGCTCCGGCATTCAGCCCACCGCAGGTTCTACGCCTTCGCCTCGGGCAGCAGACGCGAACCCGTCATGCTCTCGCCGAAGGTGTCGTCCGGGTTGGACAGGACGCAGGTCTCCAGGGAGAGGCAGCCGCAGCCGATGCAGTCGGTGAGGTGGTCGCGCAGGCGGCCCAGCTGTTTGATGCGTTCGTCGAGTTCGCCGCGCCAGGCCCGAGAAAGGCGGGCCCAGTCCTCGCGGTTGGGGGTGCGCTCCTCGGGGAGTTCGGCGAGGGCGTCGCGGATGGTGGCCAGGGGGATGCCGACGCGTTGTGCCGCGCGGACGAAGGCGACGCGGCGCAGCGCGTCGCGGCTGTAGCGGCGCTGGTTGCCGGAGGTGCGGCGGCTGCTGATGAGGCCCTTGGACTCGTAGAAGTGCAGGGCCGAGACGGCGGCTCCGCTGCGGGCGGACAGCTGGCCGACGGACAGTTCGTGGATCTTCTCCGGGATCTGCGGGGGCACGTCATGGACCCTACCGGCACCGGTCGTACGCCCTGACTCCACGGTCGCCGCCTCCGCCCGGACCGTCGCTGTCTCCACCAGGAACGTCGCTGCGTTCCGCCCGGACCCGTCGCCGCCGCTCCGTTGACATGGGCAAGGACCTGGACCCATGCTGAGCAAGCGCTTAGCAACCTATGGGAGGCAGGGACACAGATGGCAGAGCCCAGGATTTTCAGGTCGGCCGAGGAACTGCGTGCGGCGATCGGTGAGCAGCTCGGCGGCGACGAGTGGCTGGAGGTCGACCAGAAGCGGATCGATCTCTTCGCGGAGGCCACCGGGGACCACCAGTGGATCCATGTGGACCCGGAAAAGGCGGCCGCGGGCCCGTTCGGGACGACCATCGCGCACGGCTATCTGACCCTGTCGCTGCTGCCCACCCTCGTGCCGCAGATCATGCGGGTGGAGAACGTGAAGATGGGCATCAACTACGGGACCAACAAGGTCCGTTTCCCCTCCCCGCTCCCGGCCGGCTCCCGGGTGCGCGCTACCGCGGTGCTCAAGGAGGTCACCGACACCGCGGACGGCGGGGTGCAGCTGACGACGGCGGTGACCGTGGAGCGCGAGGGCGGCGAGAAGCCGGCGTGCGTCGCGGAGTCGGTCTCGCGGTTCTACTTCTAGAGCTGCTTCCGGGGGTCCGGAGCCGCTCCCAGGGGCCTCGCTGCTTCCAGGGACCCCGGGCTTCACGAGCGGGGGCGCGCCCCCACCATCCTGAGGACGAGGTCGGCGTACGAGGCGCCGACCTCGTCGGGCGTACGGCGTCCGGCGACGTTGAACCAGCGGGCGACGTCGATGCAGAGCGAGAGCACGGCGAGGGTGGCGCCGGGGATGTCCGGGACCTCGAAGTCGCCGGCCTTCACGCCGTCCGTGAGGATCCGCCGTACCGCCGCATCGCACTGCCGGCGCAGCTGGACGACCTCGGCGCGGTGCTCGGCGTCGAGCGCGTCGAGTTCGTACTGCACGACACGGGCGGTGGTGTGGTGCCCGGCGTGCCAGACCACGAAGTGGTGCACGGCCTGCGCGAGGCGCTCGGCGGGGGTGCCCTCGGCGTCGGCGGCGGTCTGCAGGATCTCCAGGGCCTTGGTGTGACCGATGGCGCTGATCCGGTGGAGCAGCTCTTCCTTGGTCTTGTAGTGGATGTAGAGCGCCGCGGGGCTCATCCCGGCGCGGCCCGCGATGTCCCGGGTCGTGGTCGCGTGGTAGCCGCGTTCGGCGAAGGCCTCGACCGCCGCGACCATGAGCCGCCGGGCGGCGTCGGGGGTGACGTCGCCCCAGGGCACGTCCTGGATCTCCTCGCTCGCGGTCATCGCTCACCCCTTCAAGTCACCGGGCGAACACCATACCCCGAGCGGTGAGCAAGCGCTTAGGGGCCGGTGTTACGGAAGGGGTCGCGCTCGGCGAGGATCTTCTCGACAGGGTGGGGCGCGGGGGGCCTGCCACATCCGTCGACCTACTCATGCGGTACTCAGAACGGTCCGACACGACAGGGATGGAGCGGCACCGCACGGCATGGCACGGCTCGGCCGGCACGGCACCGCACGGCACGGCACGGCACGGCACGGCTCAGAACGCCGAAATCCCCGTCAGTGCACGCCCGATGAGCAGTTTCTGGATCTGCGAGGTGCCCTCATAGAGGGTCATGACGCGGGCGTCGCGCAGCAGCTTGCCCGCGGGGTACTCGTCGATATAGCCATAGCCGCCGAAGACCTGGAGGCAGTTGTTGGCCGCGCGTACGGCCGCCTCGGAGGCGAAGAGCTTGGCCTTGGAGGACTCCGTGGCGAACGGCAGGCCTCGGTCGACGAGGTCGGCGACCCGCCAGGTCAGCAGGCGTGCCGCGTCCACGTCGACGGCGATGTCGCTGATCAGTTCCTGGACCAGCTGGTGGCGGGCGATCGGGCCGCCGAACTGCTCGCGCTCCCCCGCGTACCGCACCGCCGCGTCCAGGGCGGCCTGGGCGATTCCGACGCAGCCCGCCGCGACGGACATCCGTCCCTTGGCCAGCGCGGACATCGCGACCGAGAAGCCCTTGCCCTCGGGTCCGAGCATCGCGGCGGCGGGCACCCGCACGTCTTCGAGGACGAGTTCGGCGGTGGCCTGGCCGCGCAGCCCGAGCTTGCCGTGGATGGCGCGACGGGTGAGGCCGGGGGTGTCGGTGGGGATCAGGAAGGCGGAGACGCCCTTGTGGCCGGACTCCTCGCCGGTGCGCGCGAAGAGCAGTACGACATCGGCCCAGGTGCCGTTGGTGATGAACATCTTGGTGCCGGTGACGAGGTACGTGTCCCCGTCGCGTACGGCCTTGGTGGTGAGGTTGCCCGCGTCCGAGCCGGTGCCGGGTTCGGTGAGGCCGAAGCAGCCCACGTACGCGCCGGAGGTGAGGCCGGGCAGCCACTGCTGCTTCTGTTCCTCGCTCCCCCAGGCGGCGACCGTCTTGGCGACGAGGCCGAGCGAGACGGAGACGATGCCGCGCACCGAGGAGTCGCCGCGGCCGAGCTCCTCGGTGACCAGGCAGTACGCGAGGTGGTCGCCGCCGCTGCCGCCGTGGCGCTCGTCGATGGTGAGCCCGAGGAAGCCGACCTCGCCGAGCTTCTTGACGATGGTGCGGTCGACCTGCTCGGCGCGGTCCCACTCGGTGACGTGCGGGGTGATCTCGCAGAGTGTGAACTCCCGGGCCAGCTCGCGCACGGCCGTCTGCTCTTCGCTGAGTTCCAGGTTCATCGGCACCCGCCCCGCCTCGTGAATGACCACTGCTGAATCACCACAGTAAATTACCACTGCTAGTTTTCAGCTCCGGGGCCCTACTATGTGCCGCATGGCCCGACCGCGCAAGCCCCTGCTGAGCACCGACCGCATCGTGGAGACCGCGCGTGCGCTGGTGGACGCGGAGGGGCTCGCCGCCGTCTCCACCCGGCGGCTCGCGGCGGAGCTGGGGGTGAGCGGGCCCTCGCTGTACAACCACTTCCGCACCAAGGACCAGATCCTGGAGGCGGTCGCCGACTCGGTGAGTGCACAAGTCGACCTGTCGATGTTCGAGGACGGGCGGCCGTGGCGGGAGGCACTGCACGACTGGGCGGTGTCCTACCGGGCCGCACTGCGCGACCATCCGCACATCGTTCCGGTGCTCGCCCGCGGGCCGGGGCGCAGGCCCTCGGGCCTCAGGGTCGCCGACGCGGTCTTCGGCGCGATGACGTCGGCGGGCTGGCCGCCCGCGCAGGCCACCTCGATCGGCGCGCTGATGCGCTACTTCATCATGGGCTCGGCCCTCGGCTCCTTCGCCGGCGGTTTCGTGGACGACGAGGAGGCCTACGATCCGGCGGACTATCCGCACCTGGGCCAGGCGCACCTGCTCGCCGAGCGGCAGGACAAGGTGGACGAGCGGGCCTTCGAGGCGGGTCTGACGGCGCTGCTCGACGGTCTGGAACAGCAGTTCAGGGCGCTGTGAGTCGCGCGGGCGCCGGCGCCCGCGCCCGCCCGATTGACGGCAGCCGTCAATTCGATGGGCGCCGAACAGTCCCGCGCATAAGGTCCGCTGCATGACGACCTCCACGCCTCCCGTTCCTTCGGGCACGCGCCGCTCCGAACTGCTCGCACTCGCCGCCGCCGGTGTCACGGTGGTGCTGTGGGCCTCGGCCTTCGTCTCCATCCGCAGCGCGGGCGAGGCGTACTCGCCGGGCGCGCTGGCTCTCGGACGTCTGCTCGCGGGTACGGTGACGCTCGGGCTGTTCCTGCTCATACGGCGCGAGGGGCTGCCGCCGAAGGCCGCCTGGCCCGGGATCGCGTTCTCCGGGGTGCTCTGGTTCGGGCTCTACATGGTGGTGCTCAACTGGGGCGAGCAGCTGGTGGACGCGGGGACGGCCGCGCTCGTGGTGAACATCGGGCCGCTCGTCATGGCGCTGCTCGCCGGCTGGCTCCTGAAGGAGGGCCTGCCGAAGCGGTTGCTCGCCGGGATGGCCGTGTCCTTCGCGGGCGCGGCGGTGGTCGGGCTCTCGATGTCCGGCGAGGGCGATGCGTCCCTGCTCGGGGTGCTGCTCTGCCTGCTCGCCGCCCTCTCGTACGCGAGCGGGATGGTGGCACAGAAGCCGACGCTGCGGCATGCGAGCCCGCTGCAGGTGACCACGTTCAGCTGCCTGATCGGCGCGGTGGCCTGCCTGCCGTTCTCCGGTGTGCTGCTGTCCGAGGTGGGCGAGGCGCCGGTGAGCGCGACGCTCAACATGGTGTACCTGGGCGTGTTCCCGACCGCCCTCGCCTTCACCACCTGGGCGTATGCCCTGGCCCGTACGACCGCGGGGAGGCTGGGCGCGACCACGTACGCGGTGCCGGCGATCGTGGTGCTGATGTCGTGGCTGGCGCTGGACGAGGTGCCGGGGTGGCTGACGCTGCTCGGTGGGGCGGTCTGCCTGGCGGGCGTGGCGGTTTCGCGTACCAAGGGGCGGTCGCGGGTGGTGGCCTCCGGCACCCGGGAGCCGGGCCCTGTGGCGGACCCGGCCCGTCGGGTGCGGCGCTGAGGGCCTGCCAGGACCGGCTCCTGACCGGCCCTTGACCGGCCCCTGACCAGCCCCGGACCAGCCCCGGACCAGCTCTGGAAGGCTCTAGAAGACGACGAGCGCGCGGCCGCCCTTGCCCGCGAGCATGTTCTCGAAGGCCGCCGGGATGCCGTCGAGCCCGATGTGCTCGGTGACGAGCGCCGACAGGTCGAGGCGGCCCGCGCGGATGTGTTCGGCGAGTACGGGCAGGTCGGCGGCCGGATCGCTGTTCCCGTAGACACAGCCGGAGAGGGTGCGGCCCCAGTGGAACAGTTCCAGGGCGTTGAACGTCACCTGCTGGTCCTTGCCGCCGATCCCGACGACGGTGGTGCGGCCGCCGCGCCGGGTGGACTCCCAGGCCGTACGGATGGTGCTCGCGCGGCCGACGCACTCGATGGCCACGTCGGCGCCCCGGCCCTCGGTGAGTTTGCGGATCTCCTTGGCGGTGGTCTCGGAGGCGAGGACGAAGCCGGTGGCACCTGCCGCGCGAGCCAGCTCCTCCTTCTCGGGGGAGACGTCGACCGCGATGATCGGTCCCGCGCCGGCGATCCGGGCCGCCTGAAGCGTGGCGAGCCCCACGCCGCCGACGCCGTACACGGCGACGGACTCCCCTTCCCGCACCCGCGCCGAGTGGTGCACCGCGCCCCAGCCGGTGAGCACGGCGCAGCCGAGCAGCGCGGCGTCGGTGAGCGGGACGCCGTCCGGGACGGGGAGCACACAGTTCGCGGCGACCACGGTCTCCTCGGCGAAGGCGGCCACGTTCAGGCCCGGGTGGAGCTCGCGGCCGTCCGCGCCGCGGGCGTGGATGTTCGCCGCACCGCTCAGCGCGGAGGAGCAGAGCCAGACCTCGCCGATCATGCAGTGGTGGCAGCTGCCGCAGGACGGCGCCCAGTTGAGGACGACTCCGTCGCCGGGCGCCACATGGTCCACGCCCTCACCTACGGCAAGCACCGTGCCCGCGCCCTCGTGGCCGAGGACGCAGGGAGTGGGCACCCTCATGGTGCCGTTGGACAGTGAGAGGTCCGAGTGGCAGACCCCGGCCGCCGCGAGCTTCACCCGCACCTGCCCCGGTCCCGGCTCGGGCAGATCTATCTCGGTGAGCTCCAGCGGGGAGCCGACGGCGGGCAGAACGGCGGCGCGGACCACGGTGCGTACTCCTGGGGTAGGCAAGGACGGACTCGGAACGGGCGGACCCGGTGGAACTGGTGCGGTGCTGGTCGACAGCTGCGGGGAGCACTTGTCGCAGAGCTGCGGGGAGCGCTTGTCTCAGAGCTGCAGGGACTTCGTCTGCAGGTACTCGGTCAGGCCGTGCGGACCGAGTTCGCGCCCGACGCCCGACTGCTTGTAGCCGCCGAAGGGGGCGAGCGGGTTGAACCTGCCGCCGTTGATGTCGACCTGGCCGGTGTCCATCCGGCGCGCGAACGCCACGGCCTCGTCGTTGTCACCGGCCCACACCGCGCCCGCGAGCCCGTACACCGTGCCGTTGGCGATACGGAGGGCGTCCGCCTCGTCCTCGTAGCGGATCAGGGAGATCACGGGGCCGAAGATCTCCTCCTGGGCGATGGTCATCTCCGGGCGGACGTCGGCGAAGAGGGTGGGGCTGACGTAATAGCCGGCGGGGCGCGGGGACTCGGGGCCGCCGGCCACGATCCGGGCGCCTTCCTCGACGCCGCGCTTGATGTAACCGCGTACGCGGGCCTGCTGCTTGGCGTTGACGACGGGGCCGAGGCGGGTCGACTCGTCGTTCGGATCGCCGGGGACGTACTTGGCGGCGGCCGCGGTGGCGAGCTGGACCGCCTCGTCGTACTGGTCGGTGTGGACCAGCATCCGGGTCCAGGCGCTGCAGGTCTGGCCGGAGTTGGACATCACGTTGGCCACGCCGACGTTGACCGCCTTGGCCAGATCGGCGCTCGGCAGGATGACGTTGGCGGACTTGCCGCCCAGCTCCAGGGCGACCCGCTTGACCGCGGCGCCCGCGGTGGCGCCGATCTGCTTGCCGACGGCGGTCGAGCCGGTGAAGGAGACCAGGTCGACGTCGGGGTGCTCGGCCAGGGCCTGTCCGGCGACCGGGCCGAGGCCCGTCACCAGGTTGAACACGCCCGCGGGCACGCCTGCTTCGTGCACCGCCTCGGCGAAGAGCTGCGCGACGAGCGGGGTGTCCTCGGCGGGCTTGAGGACGATCGTGCAGCCTGCGGCGAGTGCGGGAGCCACCTTGGCAACGATCTGGTGCAGCGGGTAGTTCCAGGGCGTGATCGCGCCGACGACACCGACCGGCTCGTGCAGGACGGTCGAGTTCCCGATCTTCTCCTCGAAGGCGTACGTGCCGGCCAGCTCAGCGTACGTACCGGCCACCGCGATGGGCAGGCCCGCGTGCACGGCCTTGGCGAAGCCGAGCGGTGCGCCCAGTTCGGCGGTGACGGTCCCGGCGATCTCCTCGTGGCGTGCGGCGAGCGCGTCACGCAGCGCGGTCAGCCGGGCCGCGCGTTCGGCGGGCGCGGTCGCGGCCCAGGCGGGCAGGGCGGCGCGGGCGGCCCGTACCGCCGTGTCCACATCGGCGGGTCCGGCTGCCGCGACCTGGCCGATCACCTGCTCGTCGGCCGGATTGACCACCTCGATGGTCTCCGCGGACGCGGCGGGCGTCCACGTGCCGTTGATGTAGAGCCCCTCGTGCGGCTTCATACCTCGACCTTCCTGACGTCACCGGCGTGAGCCTTCAAACTAGCGCTGTTAGTTTTCCGGCGCCAGAGGGGCCTCGGGCCCCTGGAAGTGACGTTAGTCGCTGACGTCCGCGATCGGACCGGCAGGTGCCGGTGCCACCTGCACGGGCACGCCGTTCTGTACGGCCGTCCCGGAGAGCCGGTCGAGCCGGGTGCCGTCGAGCAGCTGGTTGTAGTTGGCGCCCGGAGTGCGGTGCGCCACGGACATCCGCGTACCGGGCCGGTCGTGGCCCCAGCCGTGCGGAAGGCTCACCACTCCCCTGCGCAGGGAATCGGTGATCTCCACCGGCACCTCGATCTCGCCGCCCTCGCCCCGCACACGCGCCCGCTCCCCGTCGTCCAGGCCGTGCAGCCGCGCGTCCTCGGGATGCATCTGCAGGGTGCAGCGGTTGGAGCCGCCGGCCAGGGCGGGGAGGTTGTGCATCCAGCTGTTGTTGGACCGCAGATGACGCCGGCCGATGAGGACGAGACCGTCGTACGGGCGGTCGACGGAAGCCGCGAGGCGCGGCAGTTCGGCGGCGAGCGGCTCGGGCAGCAGCTCGATGCGGCCGCTGCGGGTCCGCAGGAGCTGCGGGATGCGCGGCTGCAGCGGCCCGAGGTCGATGCCGTGCGGACGGGCGAGCAGAGCGGTCAGCGTGAGGCCTTCGGGGTGGGCGCCGAAGCCTTCGCCGTACGGGCCGAGGCGCAGCATCATGTCCAGGCGTCGCTCGACTCCGTTCTCCCCGCTCAGCAGGGCCGCGAGCTCCTTCGGCTCGCGGCCGTGCACGGGCGAGCGCGGATCGGCGACCGCCTTGCCGAGGGAGCGCTCGATCACCAAGTCGTCGACGCTCCCGGGCGGCATCCCGTGCATTCCGGTCGCGGCGAGGATGAGCCGGGCGAGGATCTCGCTCTCCTGCATCCGGCCGTCCTCCAGGGGTACGGCCGGGCGGGTGTAGCGCACCTGGTTGCGTACGGCGAGGGCGTTGAAGGCGAAGTCGAAGTGCGCGCTCTGCGCGGGCGGCGGCGGGGGCAGGATCACATCGGCGTGGCGGGTGGTCTCGTTGAGATACGGGTCGACGCCGACCATGAAGTCCAGGCCTGCCAGGGCCCGGTCGAGCCGCTCGCCGTCCGGCGCGGACAGGACGGGGTTGCCGGCGATGGTGACCAGGGCGCGGATCCGGCCCTCACCCGGGGTGTCGATCTCCTCTGCGAGCGCGGCGGCCGGCAGCTCGCCCTTGACCTCGGGATATCCGGATACGCGGCTGGTCCAGCGGCCGAGGGCGAAGCCCTTGCCGGGGGTGTCGGGGCGAGGCGTCCGGTCGATGACTCCCGATGCCTTGTCGGCGCTGGCGGTGGCGGTGGCGCGGGGCGTCTTGTCCGTCGCGGAGAGCGGGAAGAGCGCGCCGCCCGGGCGGTCCAGATTGCCGGTGAGGATGTTGAGGACGTCCACGAGCCAGCTGGTGAGGCTGCCGAACTCGACGGTGCTGGCACCGATCCGGCCGTAGACGGCGGCGGACTGCGCGCCCGCGAGTTCCCGTGCGAGGGTACGGATCTCCTCGGCCGGGATGTCACAGGCGCCCGCGACGGCCTCCGGGCCGAACGCGCCCAGCGCTTCCCGCACCTGCTCCACTCCCTCCACGTACGCACCGAGATCGCCGAGCTCGACGAGCCCTTCCTCGAAGAGGGTGTGCGCGAGGGCCGCGAGCAGCAGTCCGTCGCCGCCGGGGCGGATGGCGAGGTGCCGGGTGGCGAGGCGGGCGGTGCGGGTGCGGCGCGGGTCGATGACGGTGAGGCTGCCGCCGCGCCGCTTGAGCGCCTTGAGCTTGCCGGGGAAGTCGGCGGCCGTGCAGAGACTGCCGTTCGATTCGAGCGGGTTGGCGCCGATGAGGAGCAGATGGTCGGTGCGGTCGAGATCCGGCACGGGGATCGCCAGCGGGTCGCCGAAGAGCAGTCCGCTGGAGACGTGCTTGGGCATCTGGTCGAGGGTGCTCGCCGTGAACAGCTTACGGATCCTGAGCGCGGAAAGGAGCACGGGCGGGTAGAGGGCCCCGGCCATGGTGTGCACGTTCGGATTGCCCAGCATGACGCCGAGCGCCTCGGGCCCGTGGGCCTCTATCAGCGGCCGCAGGCCCGCGGCCACGGCGTCGAAGGCCTCGTCCCAGCTCGCTTCCTGGAGCCGGCCGTCCTTGCGGACGAGCGGGGTGCGCAGGCGGTCGGGGTCGGCGTCGAGGGCGCCGAAGGAGGCGCCCTTGGGGCAGATGAAGCCCTGGCTGAACACATCGTCCCGGTCACCGCGCGCGCCGGTGACGCGGGTGCCCTCGATGGTGAGGGTGAGCCCGCAGGTGGCTTCGCAGAGCGGGCAGATGCGCAGGGCGGTACGGGCGTCACGGCTGGCAGACACGGGGCCCTCCCGGGGGCTTCGGTCGCGGGTGCGGCGCTTGCTCCCGTGAGCATACCGACCGGTATGCACGCTGGGGAGGGGGTCCGGGGGCCGAATCGCCGAGCGGGCCGCCGGAGGTGGACGCTCAGTCGAAGGTCTGCGCCAGATAGGCGTGCAGCAGCTTGCGGGTCTCGTCGATCAGGTCGGCATCGCCCGACGGATCGGTGCGGAAGGCGAGTTGCAGCAGCGCGTCCGTGGCCTCCACCGCGACCAGCAGCGCGCGGCGGACCTGTGCGTCCAGGGGTTTGCCGAGGTGACCGACCAGCGCACCGCCGAGCCGGTCCGCGACCCGGTGGTTGGCGTCCGTGCCGCCCGCGGGCACCCCGAAGTCGATCAGCCCGAAACCGGGCACGGAACGCTTCATCGCCAGGTACTCGTCGAGCGCGGTGTTCACGGCGGCGCGCCAGTCGGGGGCTTCGAGGCCCTCCAGCCGGGCCGTGGTGCGTTCCGCGTACAGATCGAGATTGCGCAGCGCCAGGGCATCGGCGAGCGCACGCTTGTTGCCGAAGAAGCGGTACACCGAACCGATCGGCACGCCCGCGCGGTCCGCGACGGCGCGGGTCGTCAGCCCGTCGTAGCCGACCTGGTCGAGCAGTTCGGCGCAGGCGTCGAGGATCCGGGCGAGCCGTTCGGCGCTGCGCTCCTGCACGGGGACGCGGCGCAGTGCGCCTGCGGACTGGTCGCTGAGTGAAGGCATCGTGGTCACGGGGTCCATCATGCAGGCTTCGCGTACGCGCCTCAGGCGATGAGCAGGCCGAGGCCGCCCAGGGTGTACGTGATCATAAGGGCGAACAGTGGCAGTTGACCTGCGACGGCCTTGGCCGGGGGCAGCAGGCGTACGGCGCGGTCGTGGGCCGCCACGACACCCAGGACATGCCCCGTGATGATCGCGACGACCTGGAGAGCGGCGATGCCGCCGACGTCCAGGAGGGGTGCGGGCGGATCCGGATTGTCAGTGCCGGATGCCACCATGACTGTGCGTGGCCCTTCCGTCACGAAGAGGGTGAAGTAATGGGCGATGAGATAGCCGAGGGCGATCGGCACGAGTGAGTGGGCGAAGGCGGCCCGGGGGTTGTCCTGTGGGGTGTTGCGGGCGAAGGCGCGGGTGGCGCCCGCGCACAGCGAGTAGAGGGCGGCGACCAGGGCGATGGCGCCGAGCAGTCCGAGGGTGGCCGTGGCGGTGCGGCCGAGGGAGGAGGTCTGAAGGGTGGTGATCCAGGAGGGAGAGTCGGAGTAGCCGTCATAGGCGGTGGAGCCCAGCATGACGCAGACGGTGGCAACGAGGCCCGGGACGGGCGGGGTTGCGTCGAGGCCGTGGAAGGGGTTGCGGAGTGCGAGGCGTCCGTCGCGGCGGCGGCCGAGCGGGGAGAGACGGGCGAACAGGGTGGAGTAGGCCTCGAAGGCATCGCCCTGGCCGAACCAGCGCGCGCCGAACCATGCGGCGGCGGCGAGCTGGACGGCGGCGTAGGCGAGGAGGAAGGCGAGCAGCGCGGTGCGTGCGGCCGGATCGGGGGCAGCGAGCTCCAGCCAGGTGTAGGCGAAGAGCCCGGCGGCAGCCGGCCACAGGCCGAGCCAGGGCGGGAGCGGGTGCCCGGTGGAGGGCGAGCGGCGCAGCAGGCGGCACCCGGCCGCGTGCAGGGTGCGCAGGGGGTTGAGCAGGCGCCAGACGGGACCGAACAGCAGGGAGAGGGGGACCAGTCCGACCCAGAACAGCACATGAACCATGCCGGGCGCCGGATTGCGGTCCGGATCGTCGGGGCCGAACAGGAGGTGGGCGAGGACGAACAGGGCGGCTACCAGGCCGAGTCCGCGCAGAAGCAGGCGGATGGGCCGGGCATCGGCGAAGCGTTGCACTCCGCGGGGCAGCGCGAGGCCGGAGCGGTCACCGCGGAAGCGGGAGGTGGACCAGAGCAGGCCGAGCGCGAGGAAGGAGACGAGCAGGGCGGTGAAGGCACCGGCGTAGGCGTAGAAGGGGGAGAGCGGCAGGTCGTGCCGGGAACCGATGCCGTGGGCCAGCGCGGTGGCGGCAGGGTCGAACACGTCTCACCGCACCACGAGTTGGGTCAGGACGAGGCCCGAGCCATGGGTCTCGACCTCGAAGAGGCCGGTGCGGTCGGCGGTGAAGGTCAGCGTGCCCGCGCGGCCCGCGGGGAGCCGGGCCTCCTGGTCGTAGCCGTGCACGTGGATCGTGTCGGCGCGGTCGCTGGTGACGGAGAGGCGGACGCGCTCGCCCTTCTTCACCTCGATGCGTCCCGGGGGCGGGGTGACTTCGGTGCCGTCGACGGTGATCGTCACGGTGCGGTCGACGCTGCCCGCGTCCGCACCGGCGGAGCCGTCACCACCGCCATGCCCGGTGCCTTCGCCGCCGCCGTTCCCGTCACCGCCGCCATGACCGCCGTTCCCGTCGTCCCCACTCCCGCCGTCCCCGTGCGCGTGGCCGCCCGGCTCACCGGTGCTCGTCAGGTCGGCGGTCGACTCGACCTGCTCGCCGTCCACCGCCCAGGCCGTGTGGTCGTCCGCGTACAGCCGGACGGTCAGGCGGTGCTCGCCCTTCGGGACGGCGGAGGCGGGCAGGTGGTACCACGCGCCGTAGACCCGGGCGATCTTGCGCTCGTCCAGGTACAGGTGCGCGTGCCCCCGCCCCGGCAGCGCTCCCCCGCCGACGCTGTCGGGCGTGAACCGGAAGCGCTTGACGGACAGGTGCAGGTTCCAGCCGTCCGCCGAGTCGCGCCGCACCGTGAGCGCGACGGAGGGTGCCTCGGAGGCGGGGACCTGCCGGAAGCGGTGGCCCGACGCGTCCTTGCGGTCGAGCAGCTGCCCGGCCGGGCCACTGGCCTCCTCGTGGCTGGTACCCGGTTTGTGATGGGTGGTCGGCCGCTCGCTGCACCCTGCCGTGGCGGCGACGAGCAGCAGCCCCACGGCGACCGCCCGCAACGGCCTGGCGAGCAGCCGCCGGCCGACCGGCGCTTCGCCCACGCCTCCGAGCAGCCGACCGACCGCGCCACCCCGGCCACCCCGGCGGCCGGGGCAGCGCGGGCAAACCGCGCCCGCCTGCATCCCGGCAGCCGCTCCTCCCCCTGCTTCCCTCACGCCGGTACCTCCGAGTCCGCATCCGCGGTCGGCGGCCGTTCCCCGTTCCCCTCCGGGGACTCCGGTGCCTCTCCTGCGCCTCCTGCCTCTCCCGCCTCTCCGGAGCGGGTCGCCGCGACCGCAACGGCCCAGATCACCCAGACCACGCCGAGGAGTCCGCGGATCCAGGCGGGACCGAGCGGGATCCACGGCAGCATCACCACGGCCTTGTCGAAGGCGTCGAGGAGCGTGAGCCCGCCGAGGGCCACCGTCACCCAGCCGAACCAGGGCCGCTCGCCGCGCAGCACCACACCGGCGCCGACCCACCAGGCCCCCGTCAACAGCAGCGCCACCGCGGGCAGATACCCGGACTGCAGCCCCTGCGTCGCGCCCGCCACGTCGAGGACGAGCCCCACGAGCCCGGCCGCGCAGGCCACCGTCGCCCAGCGGTGGTGCCGCAGCCTGCGCCACCACAGCACCCCGCCCACCAGCGCGAGGACCACCGCGATGCCGAGCGCGAGCTGCACCTCGATGCGCTCGATGCCGCTCGCCCCGTACCAGTCGCAGCCGGCCGGCAGCCGCGCCGCCCGCGCGTCGTAGTCGGCGCAGACGAGCAGGGCCGCCAGCTTCGAGGGTTCGCCCACGAGCCGGTCCGCACCGCCCGAGACATCCCCGCGCTCCGCGCCGCAGGTGGGCAGCGCCCGCGGGGTGGAGGCGCCCGTCGAGCCCTGCCAGCAGTTGCCGCCGCCCTGCCCGTCCCACCACACATCGGTGGCGTTGGGCCGCGCCTTGCCCTGCTTGTCGACGCCCAGCTTGTTGCCCGCGTACCGGTTGTGGTGCGAGGTGTCGGCCTGCTTCGACCAGGCCGACTCACCGCGGATGAAGGCGGGTACGGCGCTCAGGAAGAAGGCGGCGCGGTCGTGCCCGTACACCCAGTTGCCCTCGTACAGGTTCCAGTTGCCGCCCGCCGTGATGATGCCGGTGCCGGGCGGCATGGAGATCTGCGGGCAGACCACCCCGTCCTCGTAGCCGCGGTCGACCGGGGCCTTGGCGCAGGTGCCGTCGGCTATGTACTTGTAGTAGTCGGCGTTGTTGTCGTGGATGTCGTTGCGCTCGAACTTCGCGTGGTTCTGCGGCAGTCCGGGGTGGCCGGGGAAGGCCGAGTCCATGGAGGCGCCGCCCATGTTGTGGTCGAACTCGTTGTCGTGCACCCAGACCGAGTCGCCCGCGGTGCCGCTGTAGCCGACCATGTTGTGGTGGCTGCGGCAGCCGGTGATCTCGATGGAGTAGCGCGGGACGTCGTATCCGCGGCCTTCGTTGATGTTGGAGGCGCTGCCCGGGTAGATGCCGGAGTCGCCGTTGCCGTAGGACTCGCAGTTCTTGTAGAGGCCGTGGTCGGAGGCGAAGGTGAGGAAGCCGTACTCGTCGTTCCAGCGGGTGAGCACGTCGTCGATGACGAAGCCGTCCACGGCCAGGACGTACAGCGAGTTGAAGGTGGTGCGCTGGGCGGTGAAGTTCCTGAAGTAGATGCCGTCGCTGCCGTCGGCACGGATCGCGTTGAGCTTCGCGTACTTGGCGTCGACGACCACGTCGAGCCGTGACTGGCCGGTGCCCTCGATCTGCAGGTCCTTCTTGCCGAGGATCGCGACGAGGTTCTGGTTGTGCGGGCACTGCTTCTGCTGCTCGTACGACAGGATCTGGTAGCCGAGCGCGGAGTCCTTCGCCTCCAGGTCGGCGCAGGCCCCGGTGGGCTCGGGCCGTGAGGGCTCCTCCTCGTACAGGCCGGGCAGGATCGCGATGTTCATGCCGGCCTCGTCGACGGCGTCCACCGCGGCCTGCAGATGCCGGAAGCCTTCCTCCTGGCAGCGTTCGAAGAGGTTCAGGTTCTCCTTGCGCAGTCCGGCGGGGAAGGCCGCGATCCGTCGCTCGAAGTCCTCCCGGTCGTCCTTGCAGACCAGGAGGTCGGGCGGCCCGTCGCGGTAGGCGGGCACGCTGCCCGAACCGTCGGGGAACGTCACCGGCCGCTCCTCGTGCGCCTGGGCGCCGGGGGCCGGGAGAAGCACCGCGCAGAGCGCGGCGAGGACGGCGAGGAGCCTTCGGGTCCATGACATGGGCGTGAGAGTAGAGGATTGTTCATCTTTCTGGACCCCCTCCGGCAGCACTTTCTCGCGGCCCTACGGGACACCCCTCCCGCACCTGGACGAAGCGCCCTTCGCGCACCCGCTTCCCCCTGCCGGAACGGCACAACAGCCGTTGACGCACCACCACGGCGAATCCTACGGTGGTGCATAGGATTCCTTCAGGCACCGGGAGCGCCACCATGAACGCCATCGAGCAGGCGAGGAAGACCGCCCAGGAGCTCGCGTATCTCACCGGCTTCGGCAACGAGCACAGCTCGGAGGCGGTGCCGGGCGCGCTGCCGGCCGGCCGCAATTCCCCGCAGCGCGCGCCGCTCGGTCTTTACGCGGAGCAGCTGAGCGGCAGCGCGTTCACCGAGCCGAGGGCGCACAACCGCCGCTCGTGGCTGTACCGCATCCATCCCTCGGCTATGCACCCCGCCTTCACCCGCACCGACAACGGCGGGATCCGCACGGCCCCCTTCACCGAGACGGAGCCGGACCCGAACCGGCTGCGCTGGAACCCGCTGCCGGACCCGGCACCCGGCACCGACTTCGTGGCCGGCCTGTGGACGCTCGGCGGCAATGGCGACGCGAGTCAGCGGACCGGTATGGCGGTGCACCTGTACAGCGCCGACGCCCCCATGGAGCGCCGCGTGTTCAGCAGCGCGGACGGCGAGCTGCTCATCGTCCCCGAGCAGGGCGGCCTCCTGATCCGCACCGAGTTCGGCCTGCTGCGCGCCGAGCCCGGCCATATCGCCCTGATCCCGCGCGGTGTCCGCTTCCGCGTGGAGCCGCTCGCCGAGCTCGTGCGCGGCTACGTGTGCGAGAACTACGGCGCCCCCTTCCAGCTCCCCGACCTCGGCCCGATCGGGGCGAACGGCCTGGCCAACGCCCGCGACTTCCAGGCGCCGACGGCCGCGTACGAGGATGTCGAGGGCCCCGTGGAGGTGCTGAACAAGTACTGCGGCAACCTCTGGACGGCCACCTACGACCACTCGCCGCTCGATGTCGTCGCCTGGCACGGCAACCACGTGCCGTATGTCTACGATCTGCGGCGCTTCAACGTGATCGGCTCGATCTCCTACGACCACCCGGACCCGTCGATCTTCACGGTGCTCACCTCGCCCACCGACACCCCGGGCCTCGCGGGCGTCGACTTCGTGGTCTTCGCACCGCGCTGGCTGGTCGGCGAGGACACCTTCCGGCCGCCGTACTTCCACCGCAATGTGATGAGCGAGTACATGGGCCTGATCGAGGGCGCGTACGACGCGAAGGCCGAAGGCTTCGTGCCCGGCGGCGGCTCGCTGCACAACATGATGTCGGCGCACGGCCCGGACCGGGAGACCTTCGAGAAGGCCTCGGCCGCCGAGCTGAAGCCGCAGAAGATCGACGACGGGCTCGCGTTCATGTTCGAGACGCGCTGGCCGCTGCGTCTGACCGGGCAGGCACGGGACGCCGGACACCTGCAGACGGCCTACGACGATGTGTGGCAGGGTCTCGAACGGCACTTCAGGCCCTAGGCCCCGTCTTCCCGAGCCGCGAGCCCCCGGCGCCGCAAGCCCCCCGGCACCGCAAGCCGTGGGCCCGCCTGGCAGCCTTGACGCAGCCGCGACCGGATCGGAGTAGCCAGTGACCGCTTTCGCCCCGGACTCGATCGTCCTGAACCGCAAGCTGCCGCTCTGGTATCAGGTCTCGCAGTCCCTGCGAGCCTCGATACTGGGCCGCTCCGCCGAGGCACCGCTGCGCCTGCCGACCGAGGAGCAGCTCGCGCTGCACTACGGGGTGAGCGTCCTGACGATGCGGCAGGCACTCAAAGAGCTGGAGGACGAGGGACTGATCAGCAGGCACCGGCGGCGCGGCACGTTCATCGAACCGAGCGCGCAGCGCAGTGCGCCGGTCAGGCTGCTCGGTTCGGTGGACGCGATCGTGGCGCAGCAGTCGGGCATGACCACCCGGCTGCTCGACCACGGCCGGGGGCCGGTCGACGCGGAACTCGCCGAGTTCTTCCCGGATGTCACCGAGGTCGCCACGTACCACCGGCTGCGCATGGACGAGTCGACGGGCGAGCCGACCAACCACGCGCGCAATTTCGTACACCCCGATCTGGCCGGGCGCATCGATCCGGACGATCTGCTGCGCTGGCCGATGACGAAGGTGCTGCGGGACGGGGTGGGCGTCCGGATCGGGCGGATCACCGACACGGTGGAGGCGCGGCTGGCCGAGCCGGAGACGGCACGCCTGCTCCAGGTGCCGCTACTGAGCCCGATCCTGCACTACACAGGCGTGACCTTCGACGAGGAGGGGAGAGTGCTGGATGTGGCGAGAATCCTCTACCGGGGGGACAAGTTCTCGTTCACGGTGACGTTGGACGCGCATTAGGCGGACGCGTGAGGGCTGGACGTGAACAGGCCGGACCGGAGGGCTGAAGTGACGCCGGAGGAAGCGCCGCTGCTCAAGGACCTCATGCCGTGGTCCGTCGCACCGCTGCGGATCGGCCGGGCCTGGCCGCTCGCGCCGGACCGGGGATCGCTCGCGGAGCGCTGGGACGCGTTCGTACGGGCCCAGGGGGTTGAGCGCGAGGAGCTGTTCGGGCCCAGCCGGGCGCGCACGCTGCGCAGCGCCGTCGGACAGCTCCCCGGACAGCCCGGAGCCGGCACCGAGCCGCTCGCGCACGCCTCCGGTCCCTGCCCGCAGCCCGTCCGCGTCCTGCACGGGCCGTTCGACGAGCAGTGGCTGATCGCGGATCACCGGCTCATCGACGCGGCCCGCCCCGAGCTGTGGCGGGTGGCCGGGCCGCATCAGCTCTTCCTGGTCGAGCAGGGGTACGTGCCCGAGGCGGGCGGCCCCGCGCTGCAGGCCACCTCCCTGATCCCCGAAGGCCGTTCACCGGCCAGCCGCCCGGGCCGCATCCTGCCGCTGTACCGCAGGCCCGGCGGCGTGGAGCCCAATCTGGCGCCCGGCCTCGGCGCCTTCCTGGAGCGGCGCCATGGGATGGACGTACCGCCCGAGCACCTGCTGACCTGGGCGTTGGCCGCCGGACGCACGGGCGCCGACGGAGTACGTGTGCCGCTGCCCGCCGATCCCGACATCTGGGCGCACGGCGTCGACCTCGGGCATCGGCTGCTCTGGCTGCACCTGCGCACCGGAGAGCGCCCCAAACTGCCGGGCGGCCGCCGCCCGTACGTCCGGGCCGCGCTGCCGCCCCGGCCCGCCGAGCTGCTCTACGACCGGGACGAGGAGACGCTGCATCTCGGCGAGGGCCGCATCTCCCCCGTTCCGGCCGAGGCCTGGGACTTCCATGTCAGCGGGGTACGAGTCCTCGACCTGTGGTTCGCACGGCGCTGCGAACCGGCGGGCGAGCCCGGCACTCTGGCCGCGATCGGGCCGCGCGCCTGGCCGCAGGAGCGCACCTCCGAGCTGCTCGAACTGATCACGGTGCTCGCGCTCCTCGCCGAGCTGAGGCCGCGCCAGGAGGAGTTGACGGCGGCGGCCGAGGCGGAGCCGATCGGCACGAAGGCCCTGCGCCGGGCGGGTGTGCTGCCTGTGCCCGATGCGGCCCGCAGGCCCGCCTCCGTGCTCGATCACCACGAGGAAGGGCCCGGCGGCCAGTTCGCGCTGATCTGAGCGCCTGCCACGGCGGGACGGCCGGTTCGCCCCGATCTGAACGCCTGCCACGGCGGAACGGCCGGTCCGCCCCGATCTGAACGCCTGCCACGGCGGGACAGCCGGTCCACCCCGATCTGAACGCTCACCGCGGCGGGGCTGCCGTCCGGCCGTCGCCGCTCACGCCGCCGGGACCGCCCCTCACTTCACCGCGGGCTCGTCCCGGTGGATCCGTCCACGGGACACGAGTTCGAGGACCACCGCGACCGCCACTGCCTGTACGGCGAGCAGCGCCACGAGGACGAACAGCTGCACGGCCCCCGCCTGCACCGGCGAGGCGCCCCCGAGCAGCATCCCCACGAAGGCGCCGGGCAGCGTGACCAGGCCGACGGTGCGGGTCTGGTCGAGGCCGGGAAGCAGGGCGTCCGAGGCGGCGGGGCGGGCGACTTCGAGGCGGGCCTCGGAGGCGGGCAGGCCCAGCGCCATCCCGGCCTCCACCTCGCCGCGCCGGGTGTGGAGTTCGTCGAGCGCCCGCCGGCCGCCCAGCACGGTGGCGGTGAGCGCGCCGCCGATGAGGATGCCCGTGACCGGGATCAGCGTGATGCCCTTGAGCGGTACGAGCCCGGTGAGCAGCAGGGCCAGGACGACGGGAAGGACACCGGCCGCGATCGGGGCGGCCGCCCACCACCAGGTGGCGTTGCGGGTGATCCGGCGCCCGGCGGTGCGCACGGCCACCGCGTACATCAGGAGCAGGAACAACAGGAGCAGCGGCACGGACTCGGCCACCCAACCGATCACCAGGGAGACGGCCGCCAGCTGGACCGCGGCCCGCACCCCGGCGACCGCGATCTCGCGGCCCCTGCCCCGCCCGCCGTCCGGGGACAGCCGCGCATACGCGGCGACGGCGACGGCCACGACGAGGAGCACGGCGAGCACGGCTCCGAGTACGGGGGTGACGGGCAACAGCGTGGTGGCGGCAAGCTCGGACGCGGGCACGGGCCAACCCTAGAGGGTGTCTGCCTCCGGGCTCCGGAGCACCGAGGAGCGCCCCGGGGCCGGTCCGGCGGATCAGGCCCCGGGCCTGCCACCAGGTGACAAACGCACGCTCCTGGGTCGAGGATCACCCTCATGATCTCCGCACCTCTCCCCCTCGACGGCATCACGGTCGTCGCCGTCGAGCAGGCCGTCTCCGCCCCCTTCGCCACCCGCCAGCTCGCCGATCTGGGCGCCCGCGTCATCAAGGTCGAGCGCCCGGACGGCGGCGACTTCGCGCGCGGCTACGACACGAAGGCCCGGGGCATGGCCTCGCATTTCGTCTGGGCGAACCGCGGCAAGGAGTCCCTGGCCGTCGACCTCAAGGATCCGCGCGGCCTGGACGCGGTGCGCAGGCTCGTCGCGGGGGCCGATGTGTTCGTACAGAACCTGGCGCAGGGCGCCGCAGCCCGCCTCGGTCTGGACGCGGCCACGCTGTGCGCGGCCGATCCGCGGCTGGTCGCGGTGGACATCTCGGGCTACGGCGCCGGCGGCCCGTATGCGGACAAGCGCGCGTACGACATGCTCGTGCAGTGCGAGGCGGGTCTGGTGTCGGTGACCGGGACCGAGCAGCAGCCGGTCAAGGCGGGGATACCCGCGGCCGATATCGCGGCCGCGATGTACGCCTTCTCCGGGGTGCTCGCCGCGCTCCTGCGGCGGGCGAACACCGGGCGGGGCGGTCCGGTGGAGATCTCGATGCTGGAGGCGCTCGTCGAGTGGATGGGGCATCCGCTGCATCACACGATGCACGGGGGCACTCCCCCGGCGCGCACGGGTCTCGCGCACGCCGTCATCGCCCCGTACGACGCCTATCCGACGGCGGACGGCAGGAGTGTGCTGCTGTCCGTGCAGAACGACCGGGAGTGGCGACGCCTGGCCGAACACCTGCTGGAGAGGCCCGAGTTGGGCACCGACCCGGCGTATGCCACGAATGCCGCGCGGGTGGCGCGACGCCAACAGACGGATGCTCTGGTGGGTGAGGCGCTCGGGAAGCTGGGTGCCGAGGAGGCGGTGAAGCGCCTCGACGCGGCGGGCATCGCTTGTGCGCGGCTCCGTGATGTCTCGGAGATCGCGGAGCATCCGCAGCTCGCGGCGCGGGATCGGTGGCGCGAGACGGGTTCGCCGGTGGGGACGCTGCGCACGCTGCTGCCGCCGATCACGCTGCCGGGGAACGAGCCCGTGCTCACGGATGTGCCCGCGCTCGGGGAGCACACGGAGGCGCTGCTGCGTGCCGTGGGGAAGTCGGACGCCGAGATCGCAGCGATGCGCCGGGATGGTGTGATCGCCTGAGCGCGGGCCTGCGCAGGGACCTGTGTACGGGTACGGGACCGGGAACCGGTGCCCCCGTGCGCCGTACACCGGACGGATCCAGGGGGCGAAGCCAGTGGACGGGGCTGCTGCTCAGTGCCCCCCGAAGAGCGAGCGGCTCAGCCTGCGCAGCGGCGCGAACAGCGAGACACGACGCACCCGGACACCCCTGCCCGTAGGCTCGCGCGGCACCTCGCGCGAGGTCAGCTCACGCATCAGCGAGGTCGCCTCGGCCGCTTCCCGCTGCGGCACGGCGGGGCCGCCCAGGACCGCGAGATGACGGTCGAGGCGCGAGCTGGTCGCGCTGCTCCCGCACGTGATCGCAGGGACGCGCGCCCTGCTGTGCATTGCTATCTGTTCCATGTCACTCCCCACCCAAACGAGGGCTCCCGGCCCGGGCAGGTTAACCCTATCGCCCCCTGAACACACTCGTGTATCCCGGGCACATGATTCACCTGCACGGTAAGGGGCTTGCCGGCCTGTTTCCGAATATGCCTGGCTCCAGGGCGAGTTGGAAGAGCAGACCACCGGTCGGCGCGGGCGATCCACCGCCGGGTTCGACGGTGACGAAGAGGCTGGTGACGCAGGCGTCGAGATGCCCGGCGACCAGCGGTTCATCGCCTTCGAGCAGGCCCGGCGAGCGGAGCTCCCCCCTTCCCCCGAGCCACAGTTGGTGATCTTTGCCACCCGGCGGTTCGCCGAGTCCGGTGACCGTCACGACGGCTCGCTGCAGCTGCGGCGAGAGGACCACGGAGATGCTGCCGCCGCCCGGAAATCGCTCACCGGTCGTACGGGAGTCCGGCGCGGCGAGCACCTGTTTGATCGCCCGGGCCCTCGCCCGCTCCTGGTCGAGCCGTTCCTCGACCGTGCCGAGCCGGCTGCCGAGCAGCACGGTCGCGATCAGCGCGAGCACCGCGGCCGCGGCGACGACCGGGAAGGGCCGCAGCGCGGGCCGGCGTGCCCCGGCCGACGGCCGCTGTTCATCGGTTTCCATCCGCCCCCTCCTCCCGCGTCCGGCGTCCTGCGTCCGGCGCCCCGCGTCCGGCGCCCCGCGTCCGGCGCCCTCCACTCCGCATGCCCCGTCCCGCGGTTTGTGAACAGGCCGGGCCCGAGGAACGCCCGGTCACCGGTCCCGCGGGTTGAGCCGGGCACGCTTCCGGTGCGTACGTATGGGCATACAGATCATTGAACGGGTTGATTCCGGGCGGAACCACCGCCTCCCTCCGGGCGTCTTTCAGCCATCGTGAAGGGTGCGGCCCCGAGAACGAGCGCAGGTTCGAAGGGAGCCGTAACCGTGCTTGGTTGAGATAATCCGGCTGGGGTCGGCTCGGCTGCGGATGGGGGGATCGCCCATGAGTGAGATGCCGGGCGCAACAGGTGGTTCCGCGGAGGAACAGCCTCTGATCGCCGGCCGCTACCGGCTGCTCGGCCCGCTCGGCGAGGGCGGGATGGGCACGGTGTGGCGGGCGCGCGACGAAGTGCTGCACCGCGAGGTCGCCGTCAAGGAAGTGCGGGCGCCCGCCGGGCTGCCCGCGGCCGAGGTGGAGCGGATGTACGCGCGCCTGGAGCGCGAGGCCTGGGCCGCGGCCCGGATCTCGCACCGGGGCGTGGTCACCGTCTATGACGTGGCGATGCAGGACGGCCGCCCCTGGATCGTGATGGAGCTGGTGCGCGGGCTCTCGCTCGCCGACGTGCTCGACGCCGAGGGCCCGATGACCCCACGGCGCGCCGCCCATGTCGGCGCCGAGGTCCTGGGCGCGCTGGGCGCCGCGCACGAGGCGGGGGTGCTGCACCGGGATGTGAAGCCGGGCAATGTGCTGCTGGCCAACGACGGCCGGGTGGTGCTCACCGACTTCGGTATCGCCATGGTCGAGGGCAGCTCCGCGCTCACCATGACCGGCGAGGTGGTCGGCTCGCCCGAGTTCCTGGCGCCCGAGCGGGCGCTGGGCCGCACACCGGGGCCCGAGTCCGATCTGTGGTCGCTCGGTGTGCTGCTCTACGCGGCCGTCGAGGGGCATTCGCCGTTCCGCCAGGACACCCCGCTGTCCACGCTGCGTGCCGTCGTGGACGAGGAGCTGCCGCCGCCGCGGCGGGCGGGCGCACTGGCCCCGGTCATCGAGGGACTGCTGCGCAAGGATCCGGCCGAACGGCTCCCGTCCTCCCGGGCGGAGCACGATCTGCGGCTCGTCGCCGCGGGCGGCACACCCACGCGGACCTCCTCGCAGATCCCCTACATGCCGACGGTCGCGGCGAGCTCTCCGCCGCCGCGACGCGAGCCGGACACCCCGTCCGCCCCCGCCGTCCCCGCCGCCTCCTCCGCCTCCTCCGCCTCGGCGTCCACCGGCACCACGGAGCCTGCCGACGGCGGCCGTCCACGGCGGCCGCTGGTCCTCCTCCTCGCCGGGATCGCCGTCGTGGCACTCGCGCTCGGCGGGCTCGCGTACGCCCTGATGGACCGGGACAAGTCCAACGACGATCCGGGAAGCTCGGACTCCCCCGGCACCACCCGAGGCGTCAGCGGCGGAGCGAGCACGGACTCCAGTACCGACACCGGCTCGGACCCCGGCAAGGACACCGGCAAGGAAACCAGCACCGACAGCGGCTCGGAGGATGACGCGGGCGGCGGCGACTCCGGCGGCACCGGACACGACGGCGGTACGACGACGACCCCGCCCCCCGCGTACGCCGTCGAGGTGAAGCTCGCCCGTACGACGAGCGACTACGCGGGCCCCTGCCCGCCGGCCGCCGACAAGCAGCAGGGGTTCCTCGCCACGTTCACCGTCGGCGAGCTGCCCACCACGGTCGAGTACCGCTGGGTCCTCACCCCCGGCGAGACGAGCGATCCCGGCTGGAAGACGCTCGAGTTCGCCGAAGGCGGCAACAAGACCAAGTACGTGAACCACAAGGAGACCGGATACCCGGACGAGGGCACCTACGAGGGCCATCTCAAGGTGGAGGTCCGCGCCCCGCAGGAGGCCGAGTCCGATGCGGTGGCGTTCGAGGTGACCTGTGAGGACGTGCCCCCGACCACGGGTGGCGGGGGCACCTTCGCACCGAACGGTGTGGTGCAGTCGGGCGGCCTTACGCGGCGGCGCTGAACGCCGGGAGGTAGCCGCCCGACTGGCCGGAGGCCGTCGGGTGGTAGGACTCGCCCATGTTGGTCCACTTGACGCTGTGCAGCCATGCGTCGCCGGAGCAGATCTCATGACCGGTGAACGCGGGCACCACGGAGGCGAAGGTGAAGCCGTGGTCGGCGGCCCGCTTGGCGATGGCGGCGTTCAGATGGTCGGCGGCGCCGTTGATGGCGGCCCGCTCCCCTTCGGTGAGCCCGAACCAGCAGGAGCCGTTCAGCTTGTAGAAGCGGGGATAGCCGAGCACCACGACATGGGCCGTGGAGGCACGGGAGCGGATGGCCGAGTAGGCGTTGTCGAGCCGGCCCGGCAGGGTCGAGTCCACGTATGCCTTGGCCTGGTTGACCCGGTTGACGCAGTTGCTCTCCGACTGCAGCACGCAGGTCGTCATGACGTCGGCGAAGCCCGCGTCGTTGCCGCCGACCGAGATCGAGACGAGGGAGGTGGTCGAGTTCAGGTGGCCGAGCTGGGAGTTGACGACGGTGGAGGTGGTGGCGCCCGAGCACGCGTCGAAGTTGAAGGAGGCCGGGGCGTTGGCGTTCGCCCACAGTCGCGGATAGGCGCGGGTGCTGCGCTTGCAGTTCCCGCTCGAGCTGTCGTAGCTGCCGGCCCCGACGCCCGATGAGTAGGAGTCGCCGAGGGCCACATAGCGTTCGGCCGCCGCTTCGGCACCGACCGCGGCACTCGCGCCGGTGAGGGCGAGTCCGAGAGCGAGGAACAAGGAAGTGACGTAGGCCGTGATACGCGCGGGTCTCATGGAACCTCCGTTGGCAGGATCGCTGCCGCTTGTGGGGGAGCAGCCCCGCTCATGGCGGGGCGTGTACATGCCATGAAGTTTCCGCAGGGAGAGGTTCACAAACGCGCGAACCCCGGTGCTTCACAGGGTCTTGACGGATCGTCGGGTGCGGGGCAGGGCGAAGCGCCACATCCGGCACGTCGGGAGCAAGTCGCCGATGCGGATGATCAGCAGGGAAAATGACTATTTGTCAGCCGGGAGTTGAAGCCCGGGGCATACCGCGGTGCGAGGCGGCTCAGGAGTAGGCCGCGCGCACCGCGTCCTCGGCCGCCGCAAGCGCCGCGGCGCGGTCGAGGCCGAGCCGCCTGGCCCGGTCGGCATAGACGGCGGCCGCCTCGGCGGCCTTCTGCTCGGCGGCGCCGCCCGCCGCCGCGACGAAGGTGCCGTTGCGGCCGCGGGTCTCGATCACGCCGTCGGCCTCAAGTGCCTTGTAGGCCTTGGCGACCGTGTTCGCGGCGAGCGAGAGCGTCTCGGCGAGACCGCGCACGGTCGGCAGTTTGTAGCCCACCGGCAGCGCACCCGAACGCGCCTTCTCGGAAATCTGGGCGCGCACCTGCTCGTACGGCGCCTCGGCGGCTTCCTGGTCGATACGGAGCTTCAGAGTCACGCGCCGATTGTCGCAGGACAGTCGGGGAGGCCGGGGCAGGCCGGGGCAGGGAAATGCCGGGGCAGGCCGGGGCAGGGAAATAGGGAGGCGCGCCGGTTCGCCCGGCACGTAACGTCCGTGCCCATGACCGTCATCATCCGCGCACTGAGACCCGAGGACGCCCCGGCCGCCGCCGAAGTCCTGCGGGCCGCGCTCCCGTTCCTGGTGACCACCCCCGAGGCCATGGTGTGGCAGAGCACCCATGCGGCGCCCGCGAGCCACCACCGGCTGTTCGTCGCGGAGAAGGACGGTGAGCTCGTGGCCCGCGGCGAGGCCGGCATCGCACATGACAGCAGCACCCCGGGGCAGGCCTACGCGAACGTCTACGTGCACCCGGACCACCGCGGGCACGGCGTGGGCGGCCCGCTGCTGCGTACGGCCGAGGAGCATGTCGCGGCGGCCGGGGCCGACACCGTCCACGCGTGGGTGCTCGACGCGCCGGCGAACCGTTCCTTCGCCGAGCGCCGCGGCTACCGCCCGAGCCGCTCGGCCCACTTCCTGCGCCTGGACCTGACCGACGGAACACTGCCGCCCGAGGCCGAGCCGCCGCCGGGCGTCAGCCTCGTACCGGTGACGGCCTGGGCGGACGACCCGCGGCCGCTGTTCGCCCTGGACGCGGAGTGCACGGCGGACGAGCCGGGTGACATCGACATCGCGCTCGACGACTACGAGGAGTGGCTGGCCACGACCTGGCGCGATCCGCTGCTCGACCACGCGCTGAGCGTGGTCGCCGTGGCCGACGGCGTACCCGTGGCCTTCACCGCGGCCCGTACGGACGGGCGTACGCGCTACAGCTCGGGGATGACGGGCACGGCGCGGGCCCACCGCGGCCGCGGCCTGGCCAAACTCGCCAAGAACCACTCGCTGCACCTGGCCCGCGCGGCCGGCTACACCGAGGCGTTCACAGGCAACGACGCCGGCAACGAGCCGATGCTGGCGGTCAACAAGTGGTTCGGCTACCAGATCTGCGCGACGGAGGTGCGCCATGCCCGCGACTTCGACTGACAGCATCCAGATCCACCTCCGCAAGGCGGGCCGCACGAAGATCCGCTATCCGGCCCGGCTCCTCGGGGACGACGGCACACGGGTGACGGTCCGCGCCCCCTGGGCGGGCGAGGGCGTACGGGACTTCGGCTTCGTGCGCTTCGAACCGGGCGATGTCTTCACCGAGCACTTCTGGCGCGACCGGTGGTACGCCGTCAAGGAAGTGCGCACGGCGGACGGCTCGCTCAAGGGCTGGTACTGCGATGTCACCCGCCCGGCCGTCCTCGACGGAGGTGAACTGACCGTCGAGGACCTCGATCTGGACCTGTGGGTCTCCGCCGACGGCTCGACGGTGCTCCGGCTGGACGAGGACGAGTTCGCGGCGAGCGGCCTGACCGGCCGTGACCCGGAGGCGGCCGCGGAGGCGGTCCACGCGCTCGACGAACTGGAACTCGTGGCCCGGACCAAGGGGATCGCGACGCTGCTGGGCTGAGGGACACCCCCTCGGACCGAGGGGCGCCTCCCCGGACCGTCGAACTGAGGGGCGGGCCCGCCGGATCGGGTGGCGGGCCGCCCGCGCGTCCCACATGGTGATACGGACGGGTCAACCGGCTACGAGGAAGGGAAGAACCCCGTCAAGGAGCTGACCCGTACCACGAACTGCGTAACCCGCATCACAGACAAACCGGGCGGAGATGAGTAAAGCTCCTCGCCCGGGTCCATCCGAGTGAACGCACGACTCACAGCACCCGGGCGACTCGACGCGAGGAGGCACACCATGCGCCGCCAGACGATCCGCAAGCCGATCCCCAGACCCTCTCTCCGCCGCGAGCGGCAGCGCGCCGAGGAAACACAGCGCAAGGTGGGCCCGCGTCCGGAAGTGCGCAAGGACATCCTCAAAACCTGGTGGCCACAGGCCTGAGCCTCTGCGCGAACCCCCGGCTCACAGCAACAGACCACGGCACCCATACGGGGTGCGAGGGCCCTAACGGCCCCCGCACCCCGTTTCGCGTTTCCGCCGCCGCACCGGCGAAACGGACATCCGAGGCGCGCACTTAACCGCCGCTGATCGATTCCTTAAAGCGACCATAAGGATCGCCGGAGGGCGCCCTCAGCAGGCGAGATCGTGGACCCCAGGGGCTAACTTCGTCTCCGCCGAAGGGGGTTCGCCCCGGCGGCGCACGAGGCAGGAGGCGGGCCCGGCCCGCGGGTGCGGCACGTATCGGGGGGCGCACCCGCGGGACATACGCGCCTCGCGTCCCCCACACCCGCGAAGCCGCACCGAGGAGTTCCGCACATGTCCGCTCTCCGCAAGACCGCCTACGCCGCGGCCATCATGTCCGCCCCGCTGGCGCTGACCTCGCTGGCGATATCCCCGGCCGCCGCGCACGGTTCGATGACGGACCCGGTGAGCCGCGTCGCCGCCTGCCGCGCCGAGGGCCCGGAGTCGCCGGTCTCGGCCGCGTGCAAGGCCGCCGTCGCCGCGTCCGGCACGCAGGCCTTCTACGACTGGAACGAGGTCAACATCGCCGACGCCGCGGGCCGGTCGAAGGAGATCATCCCCGACGGCAAGCTGTGCAGCGCGGGCAGGGACAAGTACAAGGGGCTCGACCTGCCCCGCGGCGACTGGCCGTCCACGAAGCTCTCCGCCGGCGGTCATACCTTCCGCTACAAGGCCACGGCTCCGCACAAGGGCTCGTTCGAGCTGTACATCACCAAGGAGGGCTACGACCCATCGAAGCCGCTGAAGTGGTCGGACCTGGAGTCGCAGCCCTTCGCGACGGCCACCGACCCGAAGCTCGAGAACGGCGCCTACGTCTTCTCCGGTGACGTCCCCGAGCGCTCGGGCCGCCATCTGATCTACTCGATCTGGCAGCGCTCGGACTCCCCCGAGGCCTTCTACACCTGCTCCGACGTGGTGTTCGGCGCGGACAACGGCGGCTCCGCGGGCGGCGGTTCGTCCTCGTCCTCGCCCTCCTCGCCCTCCTCCGGTGCGACTGAGGCCTCCGCGCCGAGCGAGGAGCAGATCGCCGACGGGCTGGAGGAGTCGGGCGTCGAGCACGGCGGGCACGGCGGGCATGGCGACGCGGCCGCGGACACGGGCACGGGCACGGGCGCCGGTGAGGACGCGCCGGAGACCGCACCCGAGGCCGCGGGGAACGCCCCGGACGCAGCCGGTTCGGCCATACAGCCGGTGGCCGCGGAGGAGAACCTCGCCGAGACGGGCGGCGACTCGACCACCCCGTACCTCGCTACGGGCGGCGCGGCGGTGCTCGCCCTGGGCGCGGCGCTGGTGTTCGCGACGGTCCGCCGCCGCGTCTCGACGGGCCGCCACAGCCGCTGACCCGAGGCCGCCCGCACGACGCCGCCGACCCGCGGTCCGCACGGCGGGCCGCCACCGACCACCCCCCACTCCGGCACCCAGACTCCGGGGGCTTCGGGACAAGGCCCCGGATGCCGGCCCCGGCGCCACCGCTCCTCCCCCCACCTCAGGGAGCGGTGGCGTCGGTGTGCTCGGGCCGCGTCCTACGATCCCGGTGTGTCCGAATTCCGTATCGCCCACCGCACCCCGCTTCCCGTCCCCGAGGCCTGGCGGCGGGTGACGGACTGGGAGCGGCACGCGGCTCTGATCCCGTTCACCCGTACGACCGTCCTCACGGACGGCCCGAACCGTGCGGGCACCCGCTTCGTGGCCCGTACCGGTCTGGGCCCGCTCGGTTTCGACGACCCGATGGAGATCACCCTCTGGCAGCCCCCGTCCCCCGCGGCCCGCTGCCGCCTCAGCAAGACGGGCACGGCCCTGACGGGCTGGGCCGAGATCGAGGTCCACCCGGCGGTACGCGGCACGGGGTCCTATGTCGTCTGGTGCGAGGACCTGCGCCTCGCGCGGCTGCCCCGCTTCCTCGACGAGCCGACGGCCCGCGCGGGCCGGGTGGTGTTCGGCTACGCGCTGCGGCGGATCCTGCGGTGAGCCGCACGCGCCCCCGGCCCCGCCCGCCCCTGTGCAGCGCCCCGCCCACCCCGACCCGTCAGCGCGGCCCGTCACCCCGCCGCTCCGTACCACCCGAGAGCGAATCGCAAAGATGTTCGATACAGTGGTCTGACCAGGCCACTGAGACAGGCGTGGGTACACAGAGACAGGGGGCAGCAGTGGCGAGGTGGTACGGATGCACGGCTTTACGCATCTGCACACCGTCTCCGGATTCTCGCTGCGCTACGGCGCCTCCCACCCCGGGCAGCTCGCCGAACGGGCCGCCGAGCGCGGCATGGACGCGATCGCGCTGACCGACCGGGACAGCCTCGGTGGCTCCGTACGGTTCGCGAAGGCCGCGGGGAAGGCCGGGGTGCGGCCCCTGTTCGGGGTGGACCTCGCCGTGACCGCGCCCGCCGAGGCCGCCGGGCGCACCGAGCGGCTCCGCACCCCCGTACGCGGCGGTGCCTTCGTCGACGAATCGGCCCAGCGGGTGGTCTTCCTCGCCCGGGACGGCGCCCGCGCCTGGGCCGAACTGTGCCGGCTCGTGACCGCCGCCCACGCGGACGGCCGGCGCCCGCTGCTGCCCTGGGAGGCCGCGGAGGCCGGACACCTCACCGTGCTGCTCGGCCCGGACTCCGATGTCGGCCGCGCCCTGGCCGCCGGCCGCCCCGACCGCGCGGCCCGGCTGCTCGGCCCCTGGCGGGACCGGTTCGGGGACGCGGCGCTCCGGATCGAGGCCGTCCACCACGGACTGAGCGGCACCGGGCCCGGTTCGCTGCGGCTGGCCGCCCGCGCCCTCGGCTTCGCCGCCGAGCAGGGGATCCTGCCGGTTCTGACCAATGCCGTGCGCTATGCCGACCCGGGCCGGGGCCCGGTCGCCGATGTCCTGGACGCGGCACGCAGGCTCGTCCCGATCGACCGGCGCGGCCCGCTCGACTCCGGCGAGCGCTGGCTCAAGCCGGCCAAGGACATGGCACTGCTGGCCGAGCAGATCGCCGAGGCCGCCGGATTCCGCAGGAACGCCGCGCTGCGGCTGCTCCAGGTCACCGAGGAGACGGCCGCCGCCTGCCGCGTCGACCCCGAGGACGATCTGGGCATCGGCCGGGTCCACTTCCCCGAGCCGGATCTCGTCGGGGCGCGGCACCGCACCCCCGAACGGGTCCTGGCCTCGAAGTGCGCCGCCGCGATGGTGCTGCGCCACTACGACCGCGGGCCCGGCCGGCGCGCGTACTGGGACCGCCTGGAGGACGAGCTGCGCCTGATCGAACGGCTCGGCTACGCCTCGTACTTCCTCACCGTCGCCCAGGTCGTCGAGGACACCAGGGAGCTGGGGATACGGGTCGCCGCACGCGGCTCCGGCGCGGGCTCCCTGGTCAACCACCTCCTGGGCATCGCCACCGCCGATCCGGTCGAACACGGTCTGCTCATGGAGCGCTTCCTGTCCGACCGGCGCGCCGAGCTGCCCGATATCGACATCGACGTGGAGTCCGCCCGCCGCCTGGAGGTCTACCGCGCGATCCTCGACCGCTTCGGCCCCGGGCGGGTGGCCACCGTGTCGATGCCGGAGACGTACCGGGTCCGTCATGCCGTACGCGATACGGGTCTGGCCCTCGGTCTGGACCCCGACGAGGTGGACCGGCTCGCCAAGTCCTTCCCGCACATCAGGGCGCGCGATGCCCGCTCCGCCCTGCAGGAGCTGCCGGAGCTGCGCGGCATCGACCCGCAGGCGTACGGGCCGCGGATGTGGGATCTCGTCGAGGCCCTCGACGGGCTGCCGCGCGGGATCGCCATGCACCCGTGCGGGGTACTTCTCTCCGACACCACGCTCCTCGGGCGCACGCCGGTCGTGCCGACCAGCACCGAGAGCTTCCCGATGTCCCAGTTCGACAAGGAGGACGTGGAGGATCTCGGGCTGCTCAAGCTCGATGTGCTCGGGGTGCGGATGCAGTCCGCGATCGCGCACGCCGTCGGCGAGATCGAACGGGCGACAGGCCGCCGTATCGACATGGAGGACCCGGAGCAGGTACCGCCGGGCGACCCCAGGACGTATCAGCTCATCAAGTCCTCGCAGACACTGGGCTGCTTCCAGACCGAATCGCCCGGCCAGCGCGATCTCATCGCACGGCTGCAGCCCGAGACCTTCCACGACCTGGTCGTGGACATCTCCCTGTTCCGGCCGGGTCCGGTCGCGGCCGACATGGTCGACCCGTTCATCAAGGCCCGGCACGGCAGACAGGCGCCCGACTATCCGCACGACGACCTCAGGGAGGCGCTTGAGGACACGTACGGCGTGGTCGTCTTCCACGAGCAGATCATCAGGATCCTGCGTGTGATGACGGGCTGCTCCCTCGCCTTCGGCGACTACACCCGGCGCGCCCTGTCGAATCCCGAGCTGACCGGGCGGGTGCGGGCCTGGTTCGAGGAGGAGGCCGGCGGGCGCGGTTACACGCCGGAGGTGATCCGGCGCACCTGGGAGATCATCGAGGCCTTCGGCGCTTACGGCTTCTGCAAGGCGCATGCCGTCGCGTTCGCCGTGCCCTCGTACCAGTCCGCCTGGCTGAAGGCCCACCATCCCGCGGCCTTCTACGCGGGGCTGCTCACCCACGACCCCGGGATGTACCCGAAGCGGCTGCTGCTCGCGGACGCGCGTCGGCGCGGGGTGCCGATCCTGCCTCTTGATGTGAATGCCTCGGACTCCGCCTATCTAATCGAACTGGTGTCTGACTCAATGTCTGATCCGACGTCTGATCCAGCGTCTGATCCGGCGTCTGATCCGGCGTCCGTGCCCGCGCCCGGCCCCACCGGTCCGGGGAGTTCCCGCCCCGTTCACGGCGTACGGCTCGCGCTGAGCGATGTCCGCGGGATGAGCGAGGCCGAGGCGCGGCGGATCGTCGCGGGCCGCCCGTTCACCTCCCTGCAGGACTTCCTCTCCCGGGCCCGCCCCTCACGGCCGGTCGCCGAACGGCTCGCGCAGGTCGGCGCGCTGGACGCGTTCGGGCGCAACCGCCGGGACCTGATGCTGCACATCGCCGAACTGCAGAAGGGGCAGAAGGGCACCCCCCAGGGCCAGTTGACGCTGGGCGAGACCGACGACACCCCGGCCGAGGCGGCCCCCGCGCATCTGCCCGACCTCGACGACGCCGAGCGGCTCGGCGCGGAACTCGGCATCCTCGGCATGGACACCTCGCGGCACCTCCTCGGCGACCACCGGGAGCTGCTCGACGAACTGGGCGTGGCCACCGCCCGGCGCCTGAAGGAACTGCCGCACGGACAGGTGGTCCTGGTCGCGGGCGCGAAGGGCGCGGTCCAGACCCCGCCGGTCCGCTCCGGCAAGCGCGTCATCTTCACCACGCTCGACGACACGACGGGGCTTGTGGACTGCGCGTTCTTCGAGGACAGCCATGACGCCGGCGCGCACACCGTCTTCCACTCCTGGCTGCTGCTCGTACGCGGTGTGGTGCAGCACCGCGGCGGTGGCGGCGGCAAGGCGGTCTCCGTCACCGGTTCGGCCGCCTGGGACCTGGCCGAGCTGGCCGAACTGCGGCGTACGGGCGGGCTCTCGGCGGTGACCGAACGGCTCACCGCGCACCGGAGCGCTGCGCCGCAAAAGGAAAACGGGCGCCGTATCCAGCTGGAGACCGGCTACGAGCTGCACCCCTGGGCGGATCTGCAGCCGCCCGGTGAACCGGTCAAGCACAGCCGCAAGCTGTGGCATCAGAGCCCGGGGAGCGCGGGATGAGCGAGATCCTCTACATCCACTTCCACGAACTCGCGGACGAGGGGATCTACCGCCGGCTCCTTGACCTGCTCGCCGAGTTCACCCCGCAGGTACAGGCGCTGCCCCCGGACGCCGCGCTCGCCGACCTCACCGGCAGCCTGCGCTACTTCGGTACGGACGCCCCCGGTCTGGCCGAACGCATCCGGGCCCGTACGGGCGGTCTGCACGGCCTGCGTTCGACGGCCGGTATCGCCTCGAACCCGATGCTGGCCCGGATGGTCGCGGCCGACGGCCCGCCCTCGGCCGTACGCACCCTGCCGGACGATGTGGACGCGGTCGCGGCCTTCCTCGCCGAGAAGCCCGCCGCCGCCCTGCACGGGGTCGGGCCCGCGACCGCCCGGACCCTGTCCTCGTACGGACTCGACAGCGTCGGAAGGATCGCCGCCGCACCGCTCGGCACCCTGCAGCGGATCCTCGGCGCCGCGGCGGGCCGTCGGCTGCACGACGCGGCCCGCGGCCTCGATCCGACGCCGGTCGTCCCCGAGGGCCCGCCCCGTTCGCTGCGGGTCGAACACCGCTTCCCCGGGGACGAGCTGGACCGGGACCGGCAGCGCGCCGCGCTGCTCGCCCTCGCCGACCGGCTCGGGCTGCGGCTGCGCGCCACCTCCCAGGCGGCCCGCGCCCTCACCCTCACGGTCCGCTATGCCGACCGCTCGACCACCACCCGCACCCGCACACTGCGCGAGGCCACGGCCCACACTCCCCCGCTGACGGACCTCGCCTACGCGCTTCACGGCGGGCTGGCGCTGCAGCGCGCCCGGGTCCGCTCCCTGGCCCTGCGGGCCGATGAGCTGATCGAGGCGGAGCGCGCCTGCCACCAGCTGCTTCTCGACCCCCTTGACGAAAAGGCACGGCGGATCGAGGAAGTGGTGGACCGGGCCCGGGACAAGTTCGGGCCGGGCATCGTACGTCCGGCCGCGGCACCGCCCGACGCCGCCTGAGGACACCCGCCCCCGCCCCGGTGCGTCCGCCCCCCTCCCGCCGCGCCCGCGCCGCTCACCCGATCGGCCCCGCCACCCTGCGCCCCGCGCCCCGGGGGCCGAGCGTAGGCATCATGAGCCCACGTGGAGGACTTGACGGCGATCCGGCGACCGGTTTCCTGTCCGAGGTGAGGGACGCCGTGAGTCTGCGGACCGCGCTGCTCGTGCTGGGCGTGCTCGCGGTGCAGCTGGCCTTCATCGCCTCGTACATCGGCGCGTTCCACCAGCCGAAACCGCATGAGATCCCGATCGCCGTGGCCATGGGCACCCCCGAGCGGCAGCCGGCCGATCCGGCGCGGGCCGAGGCGGCCGAGAAACAGCTCGCCGAGGCCACCGACCAGGCGGTGCAGCGGCTGAAGGAGCTGCCGGGCAAACCGCTCAAGCCGAGCGCCAGCGCGTCCGAGGCGGAGGCGGTGGCGCGGATCAAGGACCGTGGTGTGGACGGCGCCCTGATCATCGATCCGCAGGGGACCCGGGACAAGCTGCTCGTCGCCGGCGGTGCGGGGGCCTCGCTCTCGCAGGCGCTCGAAGCCGTCATGGCCAAGGTGGAGGGCGAGCAGAACCGGACCTTCACCACGGTGGACGTGGTGCCGGAGGCAGCGGGTGACGCGCGCGGTCTGTCCGCCTTCTACCTCGTGGTGGGCTGGTGCGTGGGCGGCTATCTGTGCGCCTCGGCCCTCGCCATCAGCGCGGGCGCCAAGCCCGCCAATCCGGCGCGTGCGGTGATCCGGCTCGCCGTGATGGCCGTGTACTCGGTGGTCGCCGGGCTGCTCGGTGCGGTGATCACCGGGCCGATCCTGGACGCGCTGCCGGGCAGCGTCATGGCGCTGTGGGGGCTCGGCGCCCTGCTGGTCTTCGCCGTGGGTGCGATCACGCTCGCGTTCCAGGGTCTTGCCGGGGTCGTCGGGATCGGGCTCGCGATCCTGCTCGTGGTGGTGCTCGGCAATCCGAGTGCCGGCGGCGCCTACCCGTATCCGCTGCTTCCGGGCTTCTGGCGGCATCTCGGGCCAGTCTTGCCGCCGGGCGCGGGCACGTTCGCGGCGCGTTCCATCGCGTACTTCAAGGGCAACGGCGCCGCCGGGCCGTTCCTGACGCTCGCGGGCTGGGCGGTGGGGGCGACGGCGGTGACGCTGGTCATGTCCTTCGTACGGCAGGACAAGCAGAACCTCGCGGGTGCCGCGGGGGCGGGCTCCGGTGGCGCCGAGGACACGCGCGTATGAACTCCGAGGACACGCTCGCTCGTATGGGCCCTCGCGCGGGAACCCCCTGAAGCGCGCGTCGGCCCTCCCCGGTACGGACCGGGGAGGGCCGATTCGCTGCCGCGGCTCCAGCTGCCGCGGCTCCGGCTCAGCCGATCTCTGCGCCGAAGACCTGGAGCGCCTCGGTCACCGGCTGGAAGAAGGTCTGGCCGCCCGAGCTGCAGTTGCCGCTGCCGCCGGAGGTGAGGCCGACCGCCTGGTCGCCCGCGAAGAGCGAGCCGCCGCTGTCGCCGGGCTCGGCGCAGACGGTGGTCTGGATCAGGCCGTGCACGATGTCACCGTTGCCGTAGTTGACGGTGGCGTCCAGGGCCACGACCTCGCCGCCGTGCAGCTGCGTGGTGGAGCCGCTGCGCTGCACCTGCATGCCGACCGTGGCCTCGGTGGCGCCGGTGATCGGCCGGCTGCTGCCGTCGTAGAGGTCGACCTCGCTCGGGTGCTCGACGCCCTCGTTGTAGCGCACCAGGGCGAAGTCGTTGTCCGGGAAGGAGGATTCGACCATCTCGCCGAGCTCGGCGCCCCGGGCGTCCTGCCAGGTGGAGCCCGCCTGGCCGCAGTGGCCCGCGGTGATGAAGTGCGGGGCGCCGTCCTTGACGACGTTGAAGCCGAGCGAGCAGCGTCCGCCGCCGCTCAGAATCGCCTCGCCGCCGGCGATGAACTTCTTGAACTCGCCCTTGGTTCGCTGCAGTTCGGCCTTGCCGTCCAGGCTCTCGACGACGTCCGTGAGCTGGTTCCACTCGGCTTGTGAGACCGTGCGGTCGGCGGTGACGACCACCTTGTTGGTGGTCGGGTCGGTGGCCCATGAGGTGCCGGGGATGGTGGCCCGGTCGGCCAGGGTGCTGCGGGCGCCGTTCAGTTCGGCCGGCGAGTTCTCCACGACTCTGGCCTTGCCGCCGGCCTCCTCGACCAGCGCGGCCGCGGCCTCGTCGACCACGTTGACGACGAGGGTCCGGCTCTCGGCGTCGTAGTACGCGCCTGCGGCATCCGTGCCGAGGTCCTCGCCGAGTACGGAGGCGAGCTTTCCGGCCGCGGCTGCCGAGAGGGTCCTGGGCTCAGGTGTGGGGGATTCCTGGCTCGCGTTCGCAGTCTGGAACGTCAAACCCGCGGCGACGAGCGCGGCGATGCCCGCTCCTGCGACCGCGGCCCGGCGCCTGGGTATGCGTCGGTGCTTCAAGTTCACGACCTCCTGTGGGGGGTCGGTCCCGGTGCGTGGGGGTCATCGGGACCGGAAGGCGTACGGGTCGGGCCCGACTCCATGAGAAAAAGCCGTGCTCCTGCCCGTGTTGTGGCGCCCACTATTCCGATACCGACTGGTAGCACACAAGGTCGACTTCAGGACGCGTGCACGACAACAGGCCCACAGCCCACAGGGGTTGGTATCCCCCAGTAACCCGAAGTCGCCCTTCGCTGCAAACACCGGGTGCGAACACCTCGTCAGCAGTCCGTGAGGACTAGTCCTGTCTTGAAATCGCCCCTCGGCGGCGGGTCTTCGACGGTCGGCGGCGGGCCTTCGACGGTGCGCTGCACGCGGCGCGGCATGTGCGCTGCACGCGGGTCGGCATGTCTGCTGCACGCGCGGCGGCATGGGTGAGCCCCCGCCCTGCGTACGGACGGGGGCCGCTGCGGCCGGAGGGGTGTGCCCCGTGGCCTAGTAGACGTTGACCCCGTAGTTCCTCAGGGCCTCGGTGACCGGCTGGAAGAAGGTCGTACCGCCCCACCTGCAGTTTCCGGAGCCGCCGGAGGTCAGGCCGATGGCGAGGCTGCCGGAGTAGAGCGGACCGCCGGAGTCCCCGGGCTCGGCACAGACATTGGTGCGGATCATGCCGCGGACGATGTCACCGCCACCGTAGTTCACGGTGGCGTTGAGGCCCGTGACCGTACCGCTGTGGGTGCCGGTGGTGGAGCCGCGGCGGGTGACGGACATGCCGACCCTGGCATCGGCGGCGCCGGTGATGTCCTGGCGGCCGACGGTGCCCGGGTGCGAGATCGAGGAGTTCGAGTACCGCACGATGCCGTAGTCGTTGCCGGGGAAGCTGGAGCCTGCGGTCGGGCCGATCAGCTGGGAGCGGCCCGCGTTGGCGTACCAGTTGCCCGCGCCGTCGGTGCAGTGCCCGGCGGTCAGGAAGTAGTAGGTGGAGCCGCTGCGGACGTTGAAGCCGAGCGAACAGCGCCACCCGGAGGCGTAGACGGCATCGCCGCCGGAGATCAGCTTGGTGAACCTGCCGGGCGTCCGCTCGATCTTCAGGGCGCCGGCCTGGGCGCCGGCGGTGCGCCTGATCTCGTTGATCTCCGCGGGCGAGACGGTCTCGTCGACCGTCACGACAAGACGGTTCGACTTGGGGTCGATATTCCATGCGGTGCCGGCGACGTCCGCCTCGAGCACCGCATCGCTCGCCCGGGCGAGCTGGGCGGCACTGTACGTGCTGGGCTCGTCGGCGTTGGCGGTGGGTGCGGCGAGCGCCGCCGCGACCACCAGGCCGGTGCCGACGGCGATCAGCCGGATACGTCTCGCCATACCGCGGTGGGGGTTGGTGCGCCTGATCCTCACTGGTCGTTCCTCCCGAGGGGGATCGGGGGCCCGTTTACGTGGGGTTGCCGGGCCCGTGAGGCGCAGTCAGGGGCGTCCGCACTCCCGATTCGGTGTGCCCCTGACAAACGCTGTTCGGGAGTATTCGGTCCGCGGGCCGACGCCACAAGAACGCCTTTTCGGCCGTCCGGCCCAGCAGCCCGCCCCGGCCCAGGCCCCCATCCCGGCCCGGGGTTCACATCCGGCGCCCGGTCCTCAGCAGTCGCAGCCGCCGCAGTCGCAGTCACAGTCGCGGCAGCAGCCCCCGCGCTTCTTGCGCGACCACGGGCCCTCGTACTCCTTGGCACAGCAGAGCCGGCAGGTGCGGCAGAGCCCGATGAACACCGCGCATCCGGCCCAGAATCCGCGTCGGCCCCTGGGCGGTTCCGGCGCGGGCAGCCCGCCGCCTTGAGGAAGGGCAAGGTCCCGCGGTGCGCCTCCAGTCGGCGCTCCTCCCCGCCTGAGCCTCCGTCAGGACCGAGATGAGCAGGCCGTCGTAGTTGGTGACGATCCGCGAGAGCTGGCCGTGGTCCTTGCGCAGCGCGAGACACAGCCCGCAAAGATGCGCCATCCACTGGGACTTGAGGCCCTCGCCCAGACGATGACCGCAGGGCCGCACGATTCCGAACACGCCGGCACTCCCCCGTGAGGTCTCGATGGAACGGGCCGCGGCATCGCACCGGCCACGAGATCTCCACGACACGCCGGTATCACCCGTACGCCACAACAAATACTATTTCACTCACTGTCAGCAGCCGTGCCCGCCGGGACCCTTGCGGATTGGGGGGTACGTTCTGCACCAGTACCGTCACAAACCCCTGGCACAGCGAAAAACAGCTGGGTCAACGCGGAGCCCACTGAGCATCATGGACGACCATAGGGGGCGTGCGGGGTTCAGAACCGCTGCGAGAGGAGGCGTCCATGGGATCGGTACGTAAGGCAAGCGCCTGGCTTGGCCTCGTCGACGACAACGATGACGAGCGCTACTACGGCGGATACGAAGACGACGGTGGCGACGCGGTCGACTCGGCCGTGGAGTCCCGTACGGACAACACCTGGGTCACCGACCCGCGGGTGCGCGTCGCCTCGCAGGCCGCCGAGGAGCAGGGACGGCGGATCGGCACCGTCACGCCGGACAGCTTCCGCGATGCCCGCGGCATCGGTGAACTGTTCCGCGACGGGGTGCCCGTCATCGTGAACCTGACCGCGATGGAACCTTCGGACGCCAAGCGCGTGGTGGACTTCGCGGCCGGTCTGACCTTCGGACTGCGCGGTTCCATCGAGCGCGTGGCGGGCCGGGTCTTCCTGCTCACCCCGGCCAACACCCAGATCGTCAGCGGTGAGACGGCCGCGCGTCCGGCGGACGGCTTCTTCAACCAGAGCTGAGCCGCGGCCCGCTCCCCTCGGAGCGGGCCGCGCTCGGCGAGGCCGACGTACCCGCCCGCGCGTGCCCGTACGCGCCCGTGCGCGGCGCCGCCGGCCGTCAGCGGCCGCTCACCGGAAGGCGTCGAGCCCGGTGAGCGCCTTGCCGAGCACCAACTGGTGCATCTCGACGGTGCCTTCGTAGGTGAGCACCGATTCGAGATTCGTCGCATGACGCATCACGGGGTACTCCAGCGAAATTCCGTTCGCACCGAGGATGGTGCGCGAGGTCCGGCAGATCTCGATGGCCTCGCGCACGTTGTTGAGCTTGCCGAAGCTGATCTGCTCGGGGCGCAGCCGCCCGGCGTCCATCCGGCGGCCCAGGTGGTGGGCGAGCAGGATCCCCTTGTGCAGTTCGAGGGCCATGTCGGCGAGCTTGGCCTGGGTGAGCTGGAAGCCGCCGATAGGCTTCCCGAACTGCTCTCGGGTCTTCGCGTAGTCGAGCGCCGCCTCGAAACTGGCGCGGGCGGCGCCCATCGAGCCCCAGACGATGCCGTAGCGCGCGTGGCTCAGGCAGCCGAGCGGGCCGCGCAGTCCTGTGACCTCGGGCAGCACCGCGCTCGCGGGCAGCCGCACCTCGTCCATCACCAGCTCGCTGGTGACGGAGGCGCGCAGGGACCACTTGTGCTTGATCTCGGGGGCCGAGAAGCCGGGGCTGTCGGTGGGGACGACGAAGCCGCGGATCCCGTCGTCGGTCTGCGCCCAGACGACGGCGACCTTCGCCACCGATCCGTTGGTGATCCACATCTTGCGACCGGTGAGCACCCAGTCGCCGCCGTCCCGCTTCGCGTATGTACGCATGGCGGCCGGGTCGGAGCCGATGTCGGGTTCGGTCAGGCCGAAGCAGCCGATGGCCTCGCCCGCCGCCATCTGCGGCAGCCACTGCTGCTTCTGCTCCTCGGAGCCGAACCGCCAGATCGCGTACATGGCGAGGGAGCCCTGCACGGAGACGAGGGAGCGGATGCCGGAGTCGGCGGCTTCGAGCTCCAGGCAGGCGAGCCCGTACTGCACGGCGCTCGCCCCGGCGCACCCGTAGCCGCTGAGCGACATCCCGAGCGCGCCGATCCCGCCCAGCTCGCGGGCGAGTTCCCGCACCTCGGGCAGTTCGCCGCGCTCGTACCAGTCGGCGATGCGCGGCAGTACGCGGTCGGCGGCCCAGGAGCGGACGGTGTCCCGTACGGCGAGGTCCTCGGGTTCGAGCAGGTCGTCGAGCCCGAGGGGATCGCGGGGGTCGAAGGAAGGTGCTGAGGATGCGGACATGACCGGCCTCCAGTGCGGGCGCCTAAAACTAGCGGTGGTAGCCGACAGTACCAACCCGGCGCATCCCGGCCCGGGGGTGCAACCTCAGCCCCGCGACTCCGCGGCCGCGGGCTCGCGCGAGGACCTGCGCACCGCGCCCGTCTGCGCGGCGCCCGTCTGCACGGCGGCCTTCTGCACGGCGGTCTTCTGCACGGCGGTCTTCTCGCGGGCGGCCGGCGCCGGGACCGGCGCGATCGCGTCCTGAGAGCCGCAGGCCATCGCCCGCGGCAGCCGCAGCGCCGCCACCGCTCCCATCAACAGCAGCCCCGCGCTGACCAGCAGCGTCACATGGAGCCCGTTGACGAAGGAGTCCCGCGCCGCCGAGCGCAGCACGTCGCCCACGCCGCCGCCCAGCGAGTCGGCCACCTGGTAGGCCTCGCCCAGCGAGTGCGAGGCGGACGCGCGGGCCGGCTCCGGCACGCCGCTCGCCGAGTCGAGGCCCGGCGCGTAGGCCGCGTTCATGACGCTGCCGAGCAGCGCTATGCCCATGCCGCCGCCGAGCTGGTACGAGGTCTCGCCGATCGCGGCCGCCCCGCCGGCCTGCCCCGGCGGGGCCTCGCTGAGCATGGATTCGTACGAGCCGAAGAGCGTGGTCTGCAGCCCGAAGCCGAGCAGGACGAAGCCGGCCAGCATCAGCGGCGGGTTGTCCTCGTGTCCGAGGAAGGTCAGGACGAGCACCGCGGCCGCCGTGAGGAGGAAGCCGCAGACGACCATCGCGCGCGGCCCGACCACCGGCAGGATCCGCGAGCCGACGAGTCCGCCGACCATCGCGGCGAGCGTCAGCGGCACCATCCGCAGCCCGGTCTGAAGGGGCGAGAGCCCGAGGACGAGTTGCAGATACTGTGCGGCGATCAGCATCAGCCCGACGAGCGCCAGCATGGCGAGCACGATGCAGCTGACCGAGGTCCCGAAGGCGGCCCGCGAGAACATCGACAGATCGACCAGGGGATGTCTGCGCCGCCGCTGCCGGCGCACGAACAGCATCAGGAGCACGGCGCCGACACCCAGGGGCACGAGGGCCATCGCATCGAGCACGCCCCCGCCGTCGCCCGCGTACTTCACACCGAGCACGACACCGAAGAGACCGCAGGCGGCCATCAGCGCGCCGACGACGTCCCAGGGCCCTTCGCGGTCGCCGGTCGACTCGGGCAGCAGCCAGCGCCCGGCGAACAGGCTCGTGAACATCAGCGGGATGTTGATCAGGAAGACCGCACCCCACCAATAGTGCTCGAGGAGGAAGCCGCCGAGCAGCGGTCCGGCGGCCGCACCGACCGCCGCGACGGCGGTCCAGACGCCGATGGCCACCGCGCGCTCGCGCCGGTCGGGGAAGACCTGGCGGACGATCGAGAGCGTGGCGGGCATGATCATCGCGCCGCCGACGCCGAGCAGGGCACGCGCGGCTATCAGGAGCTGCGGCGAATCGGCGAGCGCGGCCAGCGCGGAGGCGGCGCCGAAGAGGCCGTAACCGAGCAGCAGCACCTTGCGGCGGCCGACGCGGTCGCCGAGGGTGCCGAAGAGGATGAGGAGGGCCGCGCAGACCAGCGGGTACGCGTCCACGATCCACAGCAGCTGGATGCCACCCGGCTTGAGGTCCTCGGAGACGGCGGGCACCGCGACGTGCAGCACGGTCGAGTCGATCGCCACGATCGCGAGGGATACGCACAGGACGATCAGGACGACCCAGCGGTTGGCTCCGCTCTCGGGGGGTGTCGGGCACAGACGCCGGGCCACGGCCAGGGGCCGCCGTGTGGCAGCCGTGGTCGTCCCGCTCATCCGTGTACCTCCAGTGGCCCTCGAACAGTGGCCCTCGAACGCTGCCGCCGGGTGGGGGCCGGACGGGTGCGCCGTGCGAGTGAGCCGTCAGATTACGCGAGTCCGGTGCGGGTGCGCGTGGCCCATCTCTCATGTGCTCACGCGCCGGTTGTGGAATACACCACCGTTCGGCTCATACGGGGACACAGGCCGCGCGCGGTCCGGGGGCTGCGAGCCGGGGCAGGACCGGCGCTGCGAGCCCGGGCAGGACGGGCGCCGCGACCCGGGGCAGGACGGGCGCTGCGAGCCGGACCGGAAGGGCGCTGCGGGCCGCGATCCGGGCCGCGCCGATAATCGAGCCCGTGACCGACCTTGATCCACACCCCCGGACAGCCACCGGCCGCCTCGCACGGGCGCTGCGCCACGCGGCGCCCGCACTGCTCGTGTACGCGGCGGTGCGCGCGCTCGGCCTCGCGGTGCTCGCCGTGTGGTGCCTGGGTACCGGCAAGAGCCCGCACACACTCCTGACCGCCCGCTGGGACTCGCTCTGGTACACCCGGGTCGCCGAACACGGCTACGGCTGGCAGACCACGCTGCCGGACGGCTCGGTCCACTCCAACCTGGCGTTCTTCCCGCTGCTGCCCTGGCTGGAGAAGGCACTGGCGGCCGTCAGCCCGCTGTCGTACGCGGACGCCGGGATGCTCGTCGCCTGGCTCTCCTCGCTCGCCGCGGCCTGGGGGATCTTCCTGATCGCCGACCGCCTGTACCGGGAAGGAAAGGCGCGGAGCGCGGCCCTGGAAGGGCGGCACTCGGAGACCGGTGGGCGGGCCGGGGTCTGCGCCGTGGCGCTGTGGGCGGTGCTTCCGGTCGGGATCGTGGCGTCGATGGCGTACAGCGAGGCACTGTTCACGGCGCTGGCCGCCTGGTCGCTGTACGCGGTGCTGCGCGAGCGCTGGGTGACGGCGGGGTTGCTGGCGGCGCTGGCGGGACTGACCCGGCCGGTCGGCATGGCGGTGGTGGCTGCCCTGTGGGTCACGGCCGTCCTCTTCCTCCTGCGGGAGCGGAGGGCGCCCTGGCGGATGGTGCTCGGCATGGTGCTCGCGCCGCTGGGTGCGGCCGGGTACGTGCTGTGGGTCGGCCTGCGAACGGGCGGCGGGCCGTTCGGCTACCTCGACGTGCAGAAGCAGTGGGGCAACGGCTTCGACTTCGGCTACGCGTTCCTGCGCTTCATCACCGACAAGTTCACGTCGTTTCCCTCGGCGCTCGCCGGGGTGGGCCTGATCCTCGGGGTCGCCCTCGTGATCTGGCTGTACGTGACGGGCGTACGGCAGCACCAGCCCGTACCGCTCCTGGTCTACACCGGGATCGTGGTGACGCTCGCGCTCTGCGCCTCCGGCTACTTCGGCTCCAAGCCCCGGCTGCTGCTGCCCGCGTTCCCGCTGCTCCTGCCCCCGGCTCTCGCCCTCGCCCGGCTGCGGACGTCCAGGTCGGCGGCGGTCCTCGCAGTGGCGGGCGTGGGCTCCGCGGTGTACGGCGCGCTTTGGCTGAACGGCTCCGGGCCGCCGTGATCGCCCCGCCGAATCCCCGGAGCTTATCGGTGAACAAATTGCGTCGCCCGATAAAACAGACGCGGAACCGAAGTCCGAATAACGATCCGAGAGGCCCGGACCTTTTGACCGAAGGTAGGAATAGAGGCCGTACTGAGATCAATCCCACATCACATCGTCATCACAAAGACACCGATTCGGCGTGGGCCGACACTCACCCGCTGTAACGTCGATTGAGTGCGTACCGAACAAAACCTCACCCGTCCGGACCGGCTCTTCGCCCGTCTGGACCGTGAGCCTGAGCGGCCGCAGAACCTTGATGTCCCGCGAATGAGCCCGCACCGGATCGTGCTTCTCGGCTCGACCCTGGTCTTCTACGTGCTCATCGTCGTGGCGGTCATCAACACCACCTTCCTGGTCCGGCTCGACTGGCAGCTGATGTTCTTCCGGCCGTACCAGCAGTGGCCCGAGGTGCACGCGTTCATCGACTACTACGTGGTGCTCGGCCAGCGCGGCCCCACCGCCGTGATGGTCCTGGCCTGGCTGGGCTGGCGCTCCTGGCGGCAGCACACGCTGCGTCCGCTCCTGATGCTCGGCACCTCCCTGCTGCTGCTCAACGTGACAGTGGGGGCCGCCAAGATCGGCATGGGCCGGCTCGGCCCGCACTACGCCACACAGATCGGCGCCAACGAGATGTGGCACTTCGGCGCCGGCGATATATTTCCCTCCGGCCACACCGCCAACGCCGTCGTGACCTGGGGCATCCTCGCCTACCTGGCCTCCAGCCAGCGCGCCCGCCGCTACCTGTCGGCCACCTCCGCGATCGTAGCGCTCGGCGTCGGACTCAGCACGGTGTACCTCGGTACGCACTGGCTCAGCGACGTCCTGCTCGGCTGGGCCGCGGGCCTGCTGATCCTGCTCGCGCTGCCCTGGTTCGAGCCGCTGGCCGCCAGGGCCGAGGCCCGGATCTTCGCCCTGCGCGAGCGGGTCCGCGAACACCGCGCCGTCGGCGCCCCCGTCCCGTCCGGCGCGACAGCCGTGCTCGCGCAGCGCACCACGGCCGAGGACGAGGCACCCACGCCCGTCCCCGAGCCGGTCACGGCGGTCAGGCACCCGGTCCGGGCGCACCGCGGCCACACGGCCCGCCCGGAACGCACCGCGGCAGCACCGGCCGGCGGCCGACGGCCGCAGCATCCCGAGCGCGCCTCCCGCCCCGCCCCGGCCAGTCCGGTCACGGGCGGCTGAAACACCCCGGGGCCGCTCACGGGCGATCGACCGCGCCCAGGGCCACCCGGGGCCGCCGCCTCAGCCCTTCCAGCAGCGCGTCACCGCGCCGTCCGTGACCTCGAAGTTCAGCCGTCCGACGACGTACTCCATGGTGATGACGGCGCCGGGCGGAAGCGATCTGACGGTGCTCCAGCCGTGCTCGCGGGCCCGCTGCTCGGCGCTGCTCTCCTCCAGTCCGACATAGCTCTCGAAGCTGTCCTGGGGTTCCGCTCCCGGCGTGGGTATGGATGCCATACGCCCACCGTAGGCGCCTTGGTGCGACGACCGGAAGAGCTTCCCCGCGGCCGCCACCACGCGTCACCTGTCCGCCCTCTGTCACGCTTGTGTCACAGCTCCACGACACCGCTTTATCCGCGGATACTTCACACGAACGAGGGGTTGTTAATTCCCGGAGCGGGCAGCCGGAAAGTCCGTATGTATCCTCGGTAATTCCGTCCCGCACGACTAGCGGTGATCATTCCGTTATGACGATCGCAGGGGCGCGCCGAGCGGTTGGCGAGCCTCGACGAATTCACAGTTCCCGCACAGAATCACCCGCGGGCCCAACCATTTCGCGCCCGCGCAGGACCGTGACTCCCTTCCGTACGCCCCCTGTTGGAGCCGCGCCCGCCGCGAGCATCATGGCGGGTGCTCCAGTGTCCGGACGCGACAATGCGAGGGAGCAGGTATGGGGACGGAAACCGTGCGGGAGGCCGTCGACGCGGCCCCGGTCCGCCGGCGGGGCCGAGTCGTCGTCGACTGGCTGACGACCACCGACCACAAGAAGATCGGGCATCTCTACCTGATCACGTCCTTCGGCTTCTTCCTGGTCGCCGGCCTCATGGCCCTGATGATGCGGGCCGAACTCGCCCGCCCCGGGCTGCAGCTCATGAGCAACAACGAGTTCAACCAGGCGTTCACCCTGCATGGCACGATCATGCTGCTGCTCTTCGCGACGCCGACCTTCGCGGGCTTCGCCAACGAGATCATGCCGCTGCAGATCGGTGCGCCCGACGTGGCCTTCCCACGGCTCAACATGCTCTCGTACTGGCTGTTCCTGTTCGGCGGCCTGATCGTGCTCGGCTCGCTGCTGGTGCCCTCGGGCCCGGCGAACTTCGGCTGGTTCGCCTACGCGCCGCTCAACAGCCTGGAGCGCTCACCGGGGATCGGCGCCGATCTGTGGATCATGGGCCTCGCCCTGTCCGGCTTCGGCACGATCCTGGGCTCGGTGAACTTCCTGACCACGATCATCGGGATGCGGGCGCCCGGCATGACCATGTTCCGGATGCCGATCTTCACGTGGAACGTACTGTTCACGTCCATCCTCGTGCTGGTCGCCTTCCCCGTGCTCGCGGCCGCGCTCCTTGTCCTGGAGGCCGACCGGCGGTTCGGCTCGGTGGTCTTCGAGGCGGAGTTCGGAGGTGCGCTGCTCTGGCAGCATCTCTTCTGGTTCTTCGGGCATCCGGAGGTCTACATCATCGCCCTGCCGTTCTTCGGCATCATCTCGGAGATCATCCCGGTGTTCAGCCGCAAGCCGATCTTCGGCTATCTCACGCTGGTCGGTGCCACGGCGGCGATCACCGGGCTGTCCATCGTGGTCTGGGCGCACCACATGTTCGCGACGGGCGCGGTCCTGCTGCCCTTCTTCTCCTTCATGTCCTTCCTGATCGCGGTACCGACGGGGGTGAAGTTCTTCAACTGGACGGGGACCATGCTGCGGGGCTCGCTGAGCTTCGAGACCCCGATGCTGTGGTCGATCGGCTTCCTCGTCTCGTTCCTGTTCGGCGGTCTGACCGGGGTGATCCTCGCCTCGCCGCCGATGGACTTCCATGTCACCGACTCGTACTTCGTCGTCGCGCACTTCCACTACGTGGTCTTCGGCACGGTGGTCTTCGCGACCTTCGGCGGCTTCTTCTTCTGGTGGCCGAAGTTCACCGGCAAGATGCTCGACGAGCGGCTGGGGAAGATCCAGTTCTGGACGCTGTTCGTCGGCTTCCACACCACGTTCCTGGTGCAGCACTGGCTGGGCGCGGAGGGGATGCCGCGGCGGTACGCGGACTATCTGGCCGCGGACGGGTTCACGGTGCTCAACACCATCTCGACGATCGGCGCGTTCCTGCTGGGCCTGTCCAACCTGCCGTTCCTCTACAACCTCTGGAAGACCGCGAAGTACGGGAAGCAGGTCGACGCCGACGACCCCTGGGGATACGGGCGCTCCCTGGAGTGGGCGACCACGTGTCCGCCGCCGCGGCACAACTTCCTCATGCTGCCCCGGATCCGTTCGGAGTCCCCGGCGCTCGATCTGCACCATCCGGAGTTCGCGGCGCTGCGCCGCTCGCCCTGGCAGGAGGAGCCGAACGCTCCAGTGCCCGCGAAAGACGGTCGCGGCTCCGCGTGAGGTGCTCGCCGAGCTCGGCCGGTGCGAGCACGTCGAACTCGTAGCCCATGAGCATCACATGGATGACCATGCCGTCGAGGCTCATGGCACCGGTGTGCAGGATGCAGCTGTTGTCCGTCTCGGCTTCGAGGACCCCGGTCGACGGCGTGATGTGCTGCTGAGCCTCCGCGAGCGGTACGTGCAGACGGAACGTCGCCCGCGCGTCGTAGGCCTGGTGCGAGACGCCGCGCGAGACGTACGCGGCGAGATCCTCGGCGGGCGGTGTGCGCGGCGCGAAGCGCGGGCCGTGCGGCGGCCTCGGGGTGATGCGGTCGGCACGGAAGGTGCGCCAGTCGGCCCGGTCCACGTCCCAGGCGACGAGGTACCAGCGGCGCTCGGTGCACACGAGGCGGTGCGGTTCGACCGTGCGGCGGGTGGGGTTGCCGCCGTGGTCGCGGTACTCGAAGCGCAGCAGTTCGCCGTCGCGGCAGACGCCGGCGAGTTCGGTGAGGACGCAGGGGTCGACGGCCGAGGAGCGCCCGGCGCGCAGCATCGGCACGGTGTAGGCATTCAGGGTGCTGACGCGCCTGCGCAGCCGCTCGGGCAGCACCTGCTCCAGTTTGGCGAGCGCGCGAACCGAGCTCTCGCCGATGCCTTCGATGCCCTGTCCCGCGGCCGTACGCAGCCCCACCGCGACAGCCACCGCCTCCTCGTCGTCGAGCAGCAGCGGCGGCATCTCGGCGCCGACGCCGAGCCGGTAGCCGCCGCCGGTGCCGGATGAGGCGTGGACCGGGTAGCCGAGTTCGCGCAGCCGGTCGACATCGCGGCGGACCGTGCGGGCGGTGACGCCGAGGCGGTCGGCGAGGTCGGCTCCGGACCACTCGCGGTGCGCCTGCAGCAGGGAGAGCAGTTTCAGGAGCCGGGCCGAGGTTTCGAGCATGCGGGCGAGTCTGCCATCGCGCCGTGGGCGCTACCGACGGTTCACGCTCACCGAGAGGTCGTTGTCCACGGTGTAGTACGGCTCGGCCGAGACCGGGCCGTAGGCGCCGTCGACCCGGCGGACCGGATACCGGAAGACGGGCTTGCGGTCCGCGATGTCGTCGAGCAGCCGGGCGATCCGGATCCGTGGCCCCTGCGCGCCGGAGGGGCGCAGCCACAGGTCCCAGGTGCCGGGCGCCAGCTCCCCGTATTCGATGCGCGCGGTGAACCCGGTCCCCTCCACGCGGACCTCGGCGCGCAGCGCTTCGGCCTCACCGGCCCGGTGCACGCACTCGACGTGGGCCTGTGCGCCGAACCCGGCGGCGAACAGCCGTCCTTCGACGTCCAGCCCCCGGGCCCCGACGAGGACCGCACCGGCCTCCGCGTGCGGGGCGCGATGCCAGGCGCGTACGGCGAGGTCCCCGGACTTCGTCGGGTACGGGATACGTACGCCGAGCCAGCCGGCCGACGGGTCCGGCACCCGGTCGAGCAGGGCCCGCAGATCGCGTAGGCCGGGCCGCAGCCGGGCGACGGTGGCGCCGCCGAGCTGCAGATGGGCGTCCCAGCGGCCTTCCGGCAGGATCATGGTGGCGGGCAGGGAGGCCCGCAGCCGTGTGCCCTCCGCGGGCGTGAGCGGCAGGCCCACCTCCTCGGCGGGCTTGCCGCGCCGCCTGAGCAGCAGGGTGGCCGCCCGGTCCGCGGGCTCCCCGGGCAGGTCGAGTTCGAAGCTCAGCCCACCGGCCGAATCGGCCACGCAGTGGACGCGCAGCAGGGCGTTCGCGGTCCCGGGTGCGGACCGCGCCGGGGGCGCCGGGCGGGCGTCGTCCGCGGACGGGGTGAGAGAGGAAGTGCTCATGCGGACCGCAGCCTCCTGACGCCCGCGCGGATACCGTTCCTGCGGACGTGGCCGGCCGCCTGCCGGGCGAACCCGGCCGCGATACGGACCGCGTTCGCCCGGCCCGCGAGGCTGCCGCGCACGCGGTGCAGCTCCCGGCGGCGGCCGGTGCGGGCCCCGGCCAGTTCGGCCAGCTGCTCGGCCAGACTGAACGTCATCCGGATCATCCCCCTATGCCATGGGCATGGGTGATCAGGAATGAGATGCGCATGCGTCCTCGACTTCCGTTCCCCCAACGGACATCCCCCGTCGCACGTGTGCAGGATTCCGCCTGATACCCGTACGACGGCCGAACGGGCACGATGGTTGCCTCACCGCCGCAAATCGGCCGTCACCGCTCGTGCCGGATCGGCGGCAGTCACGCTCCTGCGGGATCTGCGGCCGTCACTGCTCGTACGGGATCTGCGGCACCTCGAAGCAGTTGGTGTTCATGTCCTCCGCCGTCACCCAGCCCTCGCCGTCCTGCCAGCGCGCCACCGACAGGCAGGTGCGGCGGGTGGACGGCGGTTCGGGGAGCTGCTCGAACACCACCGGGATCAGCAGTCCGCGCGCGTCATAGGGCTCCCCGCGCTGCAGGTACGCGTCCACGCACTCCCGGGTGATCCCAGCCGGCGCGCAGGACTCGGCGGCGTCCGCGAACCACATGGCGGCGGCCCAGCCTTCGAGCTGCCACTGCGAGAGCCGGTCCGCGCCCTGCATCGCCTCCCGGAACTCCTTCGCCGCCTCGCTGTCCCGGTCCTGGAAGTTGCGGCTCGAACCGGTCACCCACAGGGCGTTGCGGCAGTGCGGGGCGTCCTTGTAGTCCTCGGCGACGGTGGAGGTCCAGTTCTGCGCGTTGGTGACCTTCGCCGTGACCTCCAGGCCGACCTGGTCCATCGCCTTGCACAGCCGTACGTTGCCGTGCGTGTCGAGGGCGTCGAAGACGAGGTCGGCGCCCTGCTGCTTGAGATCGGCCGCCACGGCACGGAAGTTGGGCAGCGCCAGGTCGACCTGTTCGGTGACGACCTTGTATCCCTCGGCCCGCAGCCCGCGCGCGACAAGCTGCGCATAGCCCGCCGAGGCCGCCTGGTTGTACGAGACCACGGCGGCGGTCCGGGCGCCGTGCTCGCGCTTGAAGTAGCGGTAGACCTCGGTGCCGCCGTACTGCTTGCCGTCCCAGCCGGGCCTGCCGCCCTCGCGCGGGGCGAGCGAGCCGTAGATGGAGTACAGGTGCGGATACGTGTCGTACGCGGGCCCGATCGGCTGCCCGCCGATGTCCGGCACGCCCGCCCCGGACACCCGGGGCGCACCCTGGTAGTCGAGGACCGTGGTGGCGACCAGGGCGACGACCCGCTGTTCCTCGACGAGCTTGTGCACGCACTCGTTGTTGCCCACGCCGCTGCCGCCGTCGTCGCAGGTGTGCACCTCGACCTCGCGGCCGTCGATGCCGCCTTCGGCGTTGAGCCGTTCGAAGTAGGCCCGCGCGCCGTCGCGCGGCCCGCTGAACGCCTGGCCGCCCACCGGACTCGTCTCGCTCAGGATGATCCCGACCTTCAGCGGCGAGGTGTCCGCGGTCCGAGCGGGCCCGCTCGGGCGGCCGGTGAAGTCGCTCTCCGGCAGCCGGCTGCCGCAGGCGGTGGCGACGAGGGCGAGCAGGGTGAGCAGGGTGAGCAGCGCCGCGGACAGCGCGTGCCTGCGCACGCTCAGCAGCCGGGCATCGGCGAGGTGTTGCCGCTCAGCGAGAGCAGTCCGCAGAGCGTCTTGACGGACACCTTCCACGTGCCGTCCTGCTCCACGGCCGTGCCCGCGCTGTCCGGCAGGACCGTGACCCCGTCCAGGGCGAGGTCGTAGGTCACCTTGGCGTCCTTCGGCGAGGTGAACTCCACCTTCTTGACGTCGGCCGAGACCTGGCCGCCGCGCTCGTCGCCGCTGAACGCCTGCAGGACGGGCCGCATCTCGGCGCCGTTCTCCAGGACCTTCTCCTTGTCGGCGAGCGGCACCTCCGGATCGAAGAACTTCTCGAAGTTCTGCTTGATCTCCTGCTCGGCCGCCGCCGGGTCGTCCGGCTGAGCGCCGCCCGCGGTCTCGGAGGGCGGGGCGGTCGTGGGCTCGGCGGGCGCGCTGCTCGTCGCGTCCTTGGACGGTGTGGGCGGCGGGGTCTCGCTGCCCCCTCCCCCGTCGTCACCGCAGGCGCTCACGGACGGACCGATGACCAGGACGGCAGCCGCGGCGAGCGCGGCGAGGCGCGACCTGGGACGCGTGTGGGGGCTGCTCCCGAGGACCATCTGGCTCACCACCGGGTGTCGGACCGGGCACCGCCCGGTGCTTTCAGGGTCAGCTTCAAGAAGGCATAGTGCAAGCGATCGGCCGACAAGAACAGTAGGAGGCTGTTGTCAAACCCGTCGGACAACAGCCTCTCCGCCGGCTGACTGGACATGCGCGGGCACAGGCTCGGACGCACGAACACGTGAATCGGATCCCCAGGGGGCCGGATGCCAACTGCTCGACTGCGGACAGCGCACCCCATGCTGTGGGCGGGACTCGCCGCCGCGGCACTCGGGGCGGTGCTCTGTGTGATCGGCTGGTACGGCGTCTCGGGCGAGCGCTTCGCCGAGCGCCAGGTCCCCTATCTGGCCTCCTGCACCCTGCCGGGCGCCGCGCTGATCATCTCGGGCGCCGTGCTGATCGCGCAGGCACACGGCGCGGCGGCCGCGGCCCGGATGGACCGGCTCTACGGCCTTCTCGTACGGGAGGACGCACCGCAGCCGTCGGCCGCACCGGTGGGCGCGAGCAGCGCTGAGCTGCTGTTCGTGCCCGGCGGGACGCTGTACCACCGGGCCGATTGCCCGCTCGTGGCCGGCAAGCCGGAGGCGGTGCCCGCCGATGCGGGCGCGCTCGCGGCCGAGGGGCTCGGGCCCTGCCCCGTCTGCGAGCCCACCGAACCCGGAGAGCCCGGCGGATCCGCGGAGCCCGACAGGCCCACCGCCTCCGACCGGCCCACCGATCCCGGCCGCCCCTCCGGCGAGGCCGGTCCGGAGTCCTGAGGGTGGACTCGCTGACCTGGGACCTCACCCTGGCGGGCCTCGCCATCGGCAGCGCGGCCGCGCTGACCGGCATCGGGCTGATCGTCACCTACCGCGCGACCGGCGTGCTCAACCTGGCGCATGGCGCGGTGGCGATGGTCTGCGCGTATCTGCTGCGCCAGTGCACTGTCGAATGGGGCTGGCCGCTGTGGCTCGCGGCCACGTTCACGCTGGTCGTCGTGGCGCCGGGGCTCGGGCTGCTCCTGGAGCGCGCGGTGTTCCGCCCGCTCGCGCTGCGCGGCAGCGATCCGGTGCAGACGCTGGTCGCCTCGATCGGGGTGTTCGTGCTCCTTGTCGGCGGGGCGGCCCTGGTGTGGGGGCAGGGGGCACGTGCGGACGCCCCGGAGGTACTCGGCGGCGATCCCTGGTGGCAGCTGGCGATCGTGCTGGTCCTCGCGGCCGGGGTGTGGGCGGTGACGCGCTGGACCCGGTTCGGCGGCGAACTGCGGGCCGTCGTCGACAACCGTCCGCTCGCCGTGCTCGGGGGGATCGACGCGGACCGGGTGGCGTCCGTGGGCTGGGCCTTCGGCTCGTTCACGGCGGGTCTGACCGGGGTGTTGCTCGCCTCGCAGGTGCGCCTCGACCCGTACGGCCTGACGCTCCTGGTCATGCAGGTGATCGCGGTCGCGGTGGGTGCGGGCATGCACAGTCTGCCGATCGCCGTGGCCGTGGCGGTCGGCATCGGGGTGGTGCAGGCCCAGCTGACCCGGCTGCATCCCTCCGGCTGGGGCGAGCCGCTGCTCCAGGCGGCGGGGGCGAACCTGTTCGTGGTCGCGCTGCTTGTGTCCGCCCTGGTGCTTCCCGGCATGGGCGGCCGCGACGCGCTGCCGCGTACCGCGTCGGCCCGGGTCCGTACGCCCGCCGGGGTGTGGGTGGTGGCCGGTGTCCTGTTCCTGCTCCCGCTCGGTTTCGCGGGCTCGGACCTGCATACGGCGGTGCAGGTCCCGGCGCTCGCGGTCGTCCTCCTCTCGCTCGTCGTGGTCACCGGGCGCGGCGGGCAGATCTCGCTGGGGCAGGCCGCGTACGCGGGCCTCGGCGCGCTGTTCACGGCGCTGCTCGCGGCGGGCCGCTTCCCCGGGCTTCCGCAGCTGCCGATACTCGTGGCGCTCGCGGTCGCGGTGCTGCTCGTGGCGCCGCTGGGGCTGCTGACCGGCTGGCCCGCGATCAAGCGGCACGGGCTCGCGCTCGCCCTCGCGACGCTTGCGGTCGGGATGGGCGTGAGCCGTTTCGTCTTCGACCAGCCGTACGCGACCTCGGGGCTCGGCATCGGCCGCCCTGCGGGCCTGGACGGCGACCGCGCGTACTACGTCCTCGAACTCGTCCTCCTGACGGGCGCGTTGCTCTGTGTCCTGCTGCTGCGCCGCGGCCGCACCGGACGCGCCCTCGCGGCCCTGCGCGACCACCCGGCGGGTGCGGAGGCCTCCGGGGTGCCCGTACCGCTCCTGAAGGTGGGCGCGTTCGTCGCGGGCGCCGCGCTCGCGGCGCTGGGCGGCGCGATGCTCGGCATGGGCGTGCGGGCCTTCGACCCCGCGGCCTTCGACCCGGTGCGCGGCCTGCTGTGGTTCGCCGCGGTGGTGGTGCTCGGCGGCGACTCCCTGATCGGCGCCCTGGGCGCCGCGGCCCTCCTGGTCGGCCTGGACGCGGGCACGCGGGGCGGGGTGGCGGCAGCGGTCATCGGCGTCCTCGCCGTCCTCATCGGCCGCTTCCCCGGCGGGCCCTACGAGGCGGTACGGGCCGTGGCGGGGCGGCTGCGGGGAGCGGAAGGCGAGGTGCGGCTGAGCGCGCGAGGGGAGGCGGTGCGGGCGCGGGTCGAGGTGCGGCTCGCGGGTGCGGGCGTACGGGGTGGGGTGGGCGGAGATCGGCTCGCGGGTGGGGGCGTACGCGGTCGGGCGCGCGGAGATCGGCTCGCGGGTGCGGGCGCGCGAGGCGGCGTGTCCGGGGATCGGCCGGCTGCGCGCACAGCACCCGGATCCCGCCCGACACCAGGACCCCGGCCCGGCACGACAACCCGACCCGGGGCTGGCACGACAACCCGACCCGGGGCTGGCACGACAGCAGAACCCCGGGCCGGTACGACAGCAGAACCCGGGCGCGACGTGACGCCCGGACGCCGTCCTGCCTCCACGGCGCGCACCCGCCCGGGTGCGCTCTCCGCCCACGGGCTCACCGTCACGTACGAGGACTTCACCGCGCTCGACGACGTCCGTCTGGAGGTCCCGCCCGGTCGCATCACCGCCGTGATCGGACCCAACGGTGCGGGGAAGAGCACCCTGTTCCACTGCCTGGCCGGTACGGTGCGACCCGTCGCCGGGCGGGTCGAGTTCGGCGGGCGGCAGCTGACCCGGCTCCCGGCGCACACCCGGACCCGGCTCGGGATCGCCCGCACCTTCCAGCAGCTGGCCGTGTTCCCGTCCCTGACCGTCGAGGAGAATCTGCGCGTCGGCGCCGAACAGGGCCGCGTACGCGACCCCTCGGCGGTCGACCGCACACTGCGCCTGCTCGGCCTGGACGGGCCCGTGCGCCGCCACCTGGCCGCGGATCTGCCCACGGGGACGCTGCGGCGCGTCGAGATCGGCCGGGCGCTCGCCGGCTCCCCGCACGTGCTGCTGCTCGACGAACCCGCGGCGGGCCTCGACACCGCCGAGGTCGCCTCGCTGACCCGGATTCTGCGCGCCGTCGCGGCCGAGGGCACCGCGCTGCTCGTCGTCGAGCACGACCTGGACCTGGTGGACCGTCTCGCCGACACCGTCCACGTCCTGAGCGCGGGCCGGATCATCGCGAGCGGTCCCCCGGACGAGGTGCTCGACGTAGCGGCCCATACTCGCGGAGGATCCGCATGACCTGTCGGCAGGCATCCATGCACCCAAAAGCGCGCCCATGAGCACCGGGATCGAGCTCCGCGGGGCCCGGGTGCGCTACGGCCCCCTCGAAGCCCTGCACGGAATCGGCCTGATCGCCCCGCACCCGGGCGTCACAGTGCTCCTGGGACGCAACGGCTCGGGCCGTACGACGGCCCTGCGCACCCTGGCCGGGACCCTGCGCCCGGCCGAGGGACGTGTGCTGTGGCAGGGGCGGGACGTGACCCGGCTCGCGGCCCACGAGCGGGCCGCGCGCGGCATCCGTTTCGTGCCCGACCGGCAGGCCGTCTTCGGCTCGCTCACCGTCGCCGAGAACCTGGAACTGGCCGTACGCGGGGGCGACCACTCCCCCGCCTTCACGACGTATCCCGAGCTCCGCCCCCTGCTGCCGCGCCGCGCCGCGAGCCTCTCGGGCGGCGAACAGCGCATGCTGGCGCTCGCCGCCGCGCTGCTCGCCCGTCCCCGTGTCCTCCTCCTCGACGAGCCGGCCCAGGGCATGTCCCCCGCCGTCACGGCCCGTACGTACGACCTGCTGACCGGCCTCGACGCCACGGTCGTCACAGCCGAGCAGCGGCTGCCCGCGCGCCTGGGCGCACCGGGCGGGCGGGCGGTCCTGGTCCATGAACTGCGGCGCGGCTCGGTGGTGTTCAGCGGGGAGGCCGCCGAATGGACCGCGTCGCAGCGGGCCTGAGAACGGTGCGGTCCGGGGCCCGGCCGCACCGTCTCCTTCGGGCCCCCGGTCCTACGGGAGCCGCAGCATCGCGCCCGGCAGGAGCCGGTTCGGGTCCTTGCCGATCTCGTCCCGGTTGGCCGCGTACAGAGCTTTCCAGCCGCCCTCGACCTTGTTGATGCGGGCGACCGAGGAGAGGGTCTCGCCGGGCTTGACGATGTGCATCCGGCCCTCGAGGCCATAGCGCCGGGAGCACACCGGCCAGGCACGCCAGCCCTGCACCCGCAGGACCTTCTCGGCGACCTTGATCTGCTGCGCCTTCGTGGCCAGATCGGCGCGCGGCGCGTACGCGAGACCGCCGAACTCCTCCCAGGTCGGCTGCCAGAACTGCAGCCCGCCGTAGAAGCCGTTGCCGGTGTTGATGTGCCAGCGGTTGCTGCTCTCGCACTCGGCGATGCAGCTCCAGGGCCACCCGTCCTTCGCGCAGTCGTACGGCACGTCGAGGAAGCCCGGCGGACCGGCCTCGGGCATGCCGACGTTCGGCGGACCGACCTCCGGCAGATCGACCTCCGGGACGTCGACCTCCGGGAGGTCGAGGGCGTCCGGCAGGTCGAAGACGTACGGGCGCGGAGGTGACACCTCCGGGCCCGAGGCGGGCGGTGCGGGGTCGTCGCGGGGCTCCGCCGCGGCGTGCGCGGCGGTCGGGGAGAGCGGGAGCAGGAGGGCGAGGAGCCCCACGGTCCACAGACGCTTCTTCGGCATGCGCCACGCTAAGCAGCCCCCACCCCGCGCCCACGTTCTGCCGCGCCCCGAAGCAGGCCGAGCCCACCCGGTCGGACTATCGGACAAGGCGTACGTCGGACAAGACGTACGGACGGGTGGGTGACGTCGGCGGTATGCACTCCGCATTCACTCCGCGCCGCTGCGTGACCCCCGCCGTGGTTCACCCGTTGTGCTCTGCATGAGCCCGTGGGCTCGATGGGGGGCCGAAACGACCGGCCCCGCGCGCCGGGAACCTCCCGGCACCGCGACGCACCGACTTCCGAGGAGCACCTGTGCAGCGCATGCTCGACGTCAGCGACGACGTACGCGCCGAGATCGGCGACGACGAGGCCGACCGCCTGCTCACCGGGGACGGCTCCCCGGGCAGCTATGACTGCACGTCCTGCCGCACCCCGGGCGACAGCCAGAGGGAGCGCACCAGCACCGTGCTGTTCGTGGGCGACGAGACGGCCGTCCTCGCCTTCGCGCACTCCACCTGCCTGCCCTCGCAGGTCGTGCAGGTGCCCGAGGAGCAGCTCCAGGGCGCCGTCCAGTCGATCACCGGCGGTCAGGCACCCGCGCCGGACCAGCCCGAGCAGGCCGTGCTCGGCGTGACCAGCGGCCTCGTCCTCCTCGACGGTGAGCTGCACCCGGCGCTCGTCGTCGAGCCCACCGGCCCGATCGCCCGGCCCGGCGCCACCGGCGGCGGTGACGACTTCCTGCCGCTCCTGATCGAGCAGGGCTTCATGCCGGTCAGCCAGATCGCGAGTGTGCCGTCCACGCTCGACGGCTGGTCCGTGCTGCTCGCCATGGGCCAGCTGCACGCGATCCTGCAGCCCGGCGAGAGCGGCGGGCAGGTGGCCTGGTGGCAGGCGCACCAGCCGCTCCAGGTCACCGAGGGCTGGCGCACCGCCGCCAACAAGACCAACGCGGTGCTGGTGTTCGCGGCCCCGGCGGGCACCATCGGCCGCCAGCCCCGCGAGGACCTGCTGCGCGACGCCCTCGACAAGGCCGCGGCCAACGGCCAGCTGGTGACCGCGTCCATGCCGCTGGCCGGCACGTGACGTCCGCCGATACCGGCTCGGGCCGGTGGGTGCGGGTACCGGCGGGCTCCTCCGAGCCCTGGGGGTCCTCCGGGGCTTCGGCTCCGGCCGGGCCCTCGGGGCCGCAGGCCCCGTCGGACCCGACGGGCATGAGGTCGATGCAGCCTGTCCCGCATCCCAAGGGGCGCGGGTTCGTTGGCACCTACGTGCAGCCTTACGACCCCTCCCACCAGCCCATCCCCGGTATGCGGCCCTCCGAGGAGACTCCCCCGAACCGCTCCGCCACCCCGATCTACGACAGGCTCTACGCGGAGTGGCGCAGATCGTTCAAATCACTTCCGGGGGACCGCGTCGGCGAGGAGGGCCTGGGGTTCACCGCCTTCCGCAACCAGCCCCAGAGCCGTCACCCGCGCCACGAGCCGCCCCCGCCGACCTGGCAGCACATGCCCCAGCACCCGACCGGATTCCCGGCGGCGCTGCCACCGGCGCAGCGCAGGGAACGCTGAGTCCCCGACGGTCAAGGCGGCTGAGGCCTCCGGCGGCGAAGGGGGTGTGCGGGCTCCGGCCCGCACACCCCCTTCGGTGCCTCGTCACTTCGTCACTTCGTCACTTCTTCTTGCTGCGCTTCTCACGCACCCGCACCGAGATATGGACCGGCGTCCCCTCGAAGCCGAACTCCTCGCGCAGTCGACGCTCGATGAACCGCCGGTACCCGTGCTCGATGAACCCGGAGGCGAAGAGCACGAAACGCGGCGGCTTCGTACCGGCCTGCGTGCCGAAGAGGATTCGCGGCTGCTTGCCGCCGCGCACCGGGTGCGGATGGGCGGCGACCAGCTCGCCCAGGAAGGCGTTGAGGCGCCCGGTCGGCACCCGGGTCTCCCAGCCTTCGAGCGCCGTCTCGATCGCCGGCACCAGCTTCTCCATGTGCCGCCCGGTGCGCGCCGAGACGTTCACCCGCGGGGCCCACTGAACCTGCCCGAGCTCGGTCTCGATCTCGCGCTCCAGGTAGTAGCGGCGCTCCTCGTCGAGGGTGTCCCACTTGTTGTAGGCCATGACGATCGCGCGCCCGGCCTCCACCGCCATCGTGACGATGCGCTGGTCCTGCACGCTGATCGAGTCGGCGGCGTCGATCAGGATGACCGCGACCTCCGCCTTCTCCACGGCCGCGGCCGTACGCAGCGAGGCGTAGTAGTCGGCGCCGGACTGCAGGTGCACCTTCTTGCGGATACCGGCCGTGTCGATGAACTTCCAGGTGACACCGCCGAGGTCGATCAGCTCGTCGACCGGGTCGCGGGTGGTGCCGGCCAGCTCGTTGACGACGACGCGGTCCTCCTTGGCCACCTTGTTCAGGAGGGAGGACTTGCCGACGTTCGGACGGCCGATCAGGGCGATCCGGCGCGGCCCGCCGACACCGGAGCCGCCGAAGGTCTGCGCGGGGGCTTCGGGCAGCGCTTCGAGGACCGCGTCGAGCATGTCGCCCGTACCGCGGCCGTGCAGCGAGGAGACCGGGTGCGGTTCGCCGATGCCGAGGGACCACAGGGCGTGGGCATCGGCCTCGCCGCTGGGGCCGTCGACCTTGTTGGCGCACAGCACGACCGGCTTCTTGGCCTTGCGGAGCAGCTTGACGACGGCCTCGTCGGTGTCGGTGACGCCGACCGTCGAGTCGACCACGAAGACCACGGCGTCGGCGGCCTCGATGGCGTACTCGGCCTGCGCGGCGACGGAGGCGTCGATGCCGAGGACGTCCTGCTCCCAGCCGCCGGTGTCGACGACCTTGAAGCGGCGGCCCGCCCACTCGGCCTCGTAGGTGACCCGGTCGCGGGTGACGCCGGGCTTGTCCTCGACGACGGCCTCGCGGCGGCCGATGATGCGGTTCACCAGGGTCGACTTGCCGACGTTGGGGCGGCCGACGACGGCGAGCACGGGGAGCGGGCCGTGGCCCGCCGCCTCGATCGCGCCCTCGACCTCCTCGATGTCGAAGCCCTCTTCCGCGGCGAGCTCCATGAACTCCGCGTACTCCGCGTCGCCGAGCGCGCCATGGTCGTGCTCGTGCTCGTGCGCGCCCTCGGCGGGAATCTGGTCGTTCATGAAGTCCGTACCTCTGTCATCAGTCATCGATGGACCACGCAGGCGCGTGGGCCACTACTCACCGCTTGCCGACCCGCTGACGGGACGGACGCGGTGCTTCAAGTCTTACTCAGCGCCCGGTGAGGCGCCTGGCGTTTTCCAGGTGTCCGGTGAGCCGGTCCTGGATGCGCAGGGTGGCCTCGTCCAAGGCCTTGCGCGTCCGCCGCCCGCTGCCGTCGCCCGCCTCGAAGGGGTCGCCGAAGACCACGTCGATACGGCTGCGGAGCGCCGGCAGCCCTTTTATCAACCGTCCGGGGCGCCCCGTGCTTCCCAGCACGGCCACCGGAACGATCGGCGCACCGCTGCGGACCGCGAAATACGCGAGCCCGGCGCGCAGCGAGGCGAAGTCGCCCTCGCCGCGGGTGCCCTCCGGGAAGATCCCGAGGACGCCGCCCTCGGCCAGGGCACCGAGGGCCCGGGTGATCGCCGTGCGGTCGGCCGTGGAGCGGTCGACCTCGATCTGGCCGATCCCGGTCAGGAAGGAGCCGAGCGGGCCGACGAAGGCTTCCTTCTTGATCAGGAAGTGGGTGCCGCGCGGCGCCGTTCCCATGACCATGGGCCCGTCGACGTTGTGCGAGTGGTTGACGGCCAGGATCACCGGGCCGCTCGCGGGCACCTTCCAGGCGCCCAGGACACGCGGCTTCCACAGGCCGTACATCAGGCCGACGCCGATCCTGCGGCCGATCTCGGCGCCCCGCTGCGAGGGGGTCGTCACTTCACGGCCGGCGCTCACGCGGCGGCCCGCTTCTCCTCGACCAGGGTGACCACGCACTCGATGACCTGCTGCAGCGTGAGGTCGGTGGTGTCCACCTCGACCGCGTCACCGGCCTTCGCGAGCGGGGAGGTCTTGCGGCCGGAGTCGGCCGCGTCCCGCTTCAGGAGGGCCTCACGGGTGGCGTGGACGTCCACGCCCTTCAGCTCACCGCTGCGGCGGGCGGCGCGGGCCTCGGGCGAGGCGGTGAGGAAGATCTTCAGATCGGCGTCCGGCAGGACCGTGGTACCGATGTCGCGGCCCTCGACCACGATGCCGGCGGCGGCCGATCGCGCGATGGAGCGCTGCAGCTCGGTGATCCGGGTGCGCACCTCGGGGACGGCGCTGACGGCGCTGACCTTGGAGGTGACCTCCTGGGTACGGATCGGGCCGGACACGTCCGTACCGTCGACCGTGATGGCGGGGGCGGAGGGGTCGGTGCCCGAGACGATCTCCGGCTTGCCCGCGGCGGCGGCGATGGCGGCGGGGTCCGTGATGTCGATGCCGTTGTGCACCATCCACCACGTGATCGCGCGGTACTGGGCGCCCGTGTCCAGGTAGCTGAGGCCCAGCTGGGCGGCGACGGCCTTCGAGGTGCTGGACTTGCCCGTGCCGGAGGGGCCGTCGATGGCAACGATCACTGCGGTGGTTTCCACGGGGGTGGGGCGCCTTTCGTGGGCGGGGCGGCGGAGAGGGTCGGCGAAAACGCCGACCCCCTAGGTTACTGGCTCCGGGGAGCCCGCCTTCCCGCCGGGCTCCCCGGGGCCCCGCTGCCTCCCAGTCCTGCTGCGTCGTGGCGCGGCTGGGTCAAGCGCCTCCGGCTGGGGTGCCTGTGCCCACCCTTCCCCAAGCGCTCAACTACGCCCCCAAGCTCTTCGAGCAGGGGGTACCCCCTGAGCAGGGGAGACCCCACTCGCCCTGCGGCACGACTGCCCACAGGCAGGGCAGGGGGGTGGGTGCGAAGCCCGCACCTACTGCCGAAGCGCCCAGCCGCGTTCCCGCAGCGCGCCCACAAGGGCAGGTGCGACCTTGGGGTCGACGAGGAGCTGGACCACACCGGCCTGCTGCCCCGTCGCGTGCTCGATCCGCACGTCCTCGATGTTGACCCCCGCCATCCCCGCATCGGCGAAGATCCGCGCCAGCTGCCCCGGCTGGTCGGAGATCAGCACCGCAACCGTCTCGTACGCCTTCGGCGCCGAGCCGTGCTTGCCCGGCACCCGCACCTGCCCGGCGTTCCCCCGCCGCAGCACCGCCTCGATCCCCACGGCCCCGTCCCGCCGCTTCTCCTCGTCACAGGACTGGAGCGCCCGCAGCGCCCCCACCGTCTCCTCCAGATCCGCCGCGACCGAGGCGAGCAGATCGGCGACCGGCCCCGGGTTCGCCGAGAGGATGTCGATCCACATCCGCGGATCGGAGGCGGCGATCCGCGTGACATCGCGGATGCCCTGGCCACACAGCCGTACGGCGTTCTCCTCGGCGTTCTCGAGGCGCGCGGCGACCATGCTGGACACCAGGTGGGGCATATGGGAGACGAGCGCCACGGCACGGTCGTGCGCATCGGCGTCCATGACGACGGGTACGGCCCGGCACAGCGCGACCAGTTCGAGCGCGAGGTTCAGTACCTCGGTCTCGGTCTCGCGGGTCGGCGTGAGCACCCACGGCCGCCCCTCGAAGAGGTCCGCGGTGGCGGCGAAGGGTCCGGAGCGCTCCTTGCCCGACATCGGATGCGTACCGATGTACGCCGCCATCGCGGCCGCGTCGAGCCCGAGCTCCTCCAGTTCCCGGCGCGGCCCCGCCTTGACGCTGGCGACGTCCAGGTACGCGCGGGCCACGCCGCGCCGCATCGCGTCCGCGAGGGTCGCGGCGACATGCGCGGGCGGTACGGCGATGATCGCGAGGTCGACGGGCGCCTCGGGCGGCTCGTCGGTGCCGGCGCCGAGCGCCGCAGCCGTACGGGCCTGCTCGGGATCGTGGTCGGCCAGGTGCACGGTGACACCGCGGCTCTCCAGGGCGAGCGCGGCGGACGTGCCGATCAGTCCGGTGCCGATGACGAGAGCGGTTCTCACTGGGCGATGTCCTTGCGCAGAGCGGCGGCGGCACCGGGTGCACGTGAGCGGTCCCGGCGCGCGGCTTGTCGGATTCGATGTTCGCGTGCTCCGAACAGCCTAGTCAGCACGGCCGTTCGCAGCGCGCGGCGCCCGTCTGCCGAGACGGGCGCCGCGTGGGGAAGGGCCAGGGGGAGACGGGCAGGGGCTCAGAGGTTCTGCTGCTTCATCAGGTCGTCGAGCGAGGCGGGCATCTGCCCCTGCGGGGTCAGCTTGTCGACGGCCTGCGGAAGCTGGCTCGCGATCTGATCGGCTGCCTGCTCGTCGGTGATCCCGTTCTGCTCGGCGACCTGGCGCAGCGCGTCGGAGGGCAGGGCTTCCTTCACCTGCGCGCCGGTCACGGCTTTGTTGTCGCCCTGGCCGACCCAGGACTGGGTCTGCTCGGTCAGCCCTGCCTTGTTGAGGCCTTCGAGGAGCCCGGACAGCGGGTTGCCGCCGCCACCGCCGGAACCTTGGCCGCCCAGGAAGGACTGCAGCAGCTGCGCGAGGATGTTGCCTCCGCCGCCACCTCCGCCGGAACCGCCCTGTCCGCCACCGAGCAGGCCGCCCAGGAGGCTGCCGAGGTCCGGTCCGCTGTTTCCCGCCATGGTCGCGCCTTTCGAGAGTGTTGCGGAGCCAGGTGGGCGTGCCGCAGAAAGCCCCCACGTTGCGTTGCACGTCCCAATGTCACCCGATCCGCAAGGCCCTGCCACTCGGCGTGACCGGGCGCCGTCTCCTGCCCGCCGACACCACGGCGCCGCGTCCCGCGGGCGCGGCAGGGCGACAGGGCGGCAAGGCCGCAAGGCCGCAAGGCCGCAAGGCCGCAAGGCCGCAAGGCCGCAAGGCCGCAAGGCCGCAAGGCCGCAAGGCCGCAAGGCCGCAAGGCCGCAAGGCCGCAAGGCCGCAAGGCCGCAAGGCCGCAAGGC